>CAZBOE010000156.1:1137-11106 GCA_964493365.1 uncultured Tepidisphaeraceae bacterium
TGAAGGGCAACCTCAACGCCCAGGCGATCGCGTCGCTGAGCGGGGTGGAGGCGGAGCTGACGGGCGATATCGAGCGGCTCGTGCGCGAGATGGAGCGGAGCATCGAAGAAGCCAATGCGTTTATCGCGGCGCAGACGGGGAAGTGAGGGTGTGTGGGGTGGACGGCGGCGCGGGAGGCGCTGCGCCGAGCGGCCTATTCCGATCGGGCTTGTGCCCTTGTGCCGATCGGGATTGTGGCGATCTGGCTTATGCCAGTCTGAATTGTGCCGGGCTGGATTGGCCGGTGTGGATTGGGCGGTTGTCTGCGAGGCGCCGGATGTCGGCGGCCTGCTGGATGGCGCTTATCCTTCGGCTTATCCTTCGACGGTGATGCCCATGGAGCGGGCGGTGCCGGCGATGACGCGGGCGGCGGCGTCGAGGTCGAAGGAGTTCATGTCCTTGACCTTTTCTTGGGCGATCTTCTTGCAGTCGGCCATCGTGAGCTTGCCGATCTTGTTTTTGTTGGGTTCGCCCGAGCCTTTGTCGGCCTTGACGGCTTCCTTGAGGAGGGTGGAGGCGGGCGACGACTTGATCTCGAAGGAGAAGGTGCGGTCTTTGTAGGTCGTGATGACGACGCCGACGACCTTGCCGCGGAGTTCTTTGGTGGCGGCGTTGAACTGGGTGATGAACTGGCCGGGGTTGACGCCGTATTGGCCGAGGGCGGGGCCGATGGGGGGCGCCGGGGTGGCGGTGCCGCCGGGGGCGTAGATCTTGAACTGGTTGGTGATTTCCTTCTTGGCCATGTTCGTCGCTCGTCTTTCGAGGTAATGGTGAGGCTTGCCTCTTCCTCGTAACTGGATCGCCCTGCTGTTGTTACGTCTTCGGGTCGGTCGGTTTTTGCCGCCCGACGGTCTTTGTCTGCGCTTTTGTGCGCGGTGGTCTTGTGCTGTCGTTGCCTTGCCGTTGCTGCTTTGCTGTCGGGCTGTCGCGGGGGAGACGTCGGGGGTTAATCGACGACGGTGACCGTGACCTGTTTTCGGCCGGTGGAGGCGGCGAAATCGTCGACGGGGTCGACGGTGGCTTCGCGGGTGCTTCCGGCCGGCCGGCCCTGCAGCAACCGGACCAGCTTGTAGGCCGGGACAGTCAGCAGCAAAAGGACGGAGATACTAACCAACACCGCGACGATTGACAAGGCCAGCAGAATGCCGCCGGGAATGGCGGCGAGCATGATCAGGAACTTGCCCCAGCCTGGGAGCGCGGTGGCGCTGGTTCGGAAGGTCTGGAAGCGGGTGGTGTATTGGGTGTAGGGGAACATCGGCGGGGAATAGTATGACAGGTGGACGGCGAGGGCGAATAGAAAGGCGGGCGGGGTTGGGAGGCGAGGATGCGGGGAACGGGCGAGGTTGGGGGCGAGATCTGCGGACATGCCCACGCGATGGCTCGCATGAAATCCTAAGTGCAATTTGCTTGCATATGACTCTGTGTTGCATTATACCTCTCGCGGCTGAGCTTGATTATCGAACGGCGTGTGCGGGAGCAACACGCTCGGGCTTGTCGCGGCCAGTGAACTCCAGGCCGTGACCGAGCCGTCGCTGCTCGCGGGCTCGGCAGGAATGGCGCGGCGGCTGATGTTCGCCGCCCGTCGCGGTATCGAGACAGACCACTCCACCTGCTGCGAAGGCTGCGGAAGATGACTCCTGTTGCGCGAGATCACCGTCTCCCCGTCACCGTCCTCTCCGGCTTTCTCGGCGCCGGGAAGACGACACTGCTCAACGGGATCCTGCGCAACCGGGAGGGGCTGTGATGACGACGAAGAACACCTGAAATCATCGATCGGGCGATGACGCGCCGGCGCGGCCTGCTGAAAGCGGCGACGCGGGCGCGCTGATGTTCCGGCGGCGTTCGATGTGATCCGACACGTGGCCGCAGCCAGTTGTTTGAGCATGCCGTACGGCTGAGGCCTAAGTGCCCCAGCCGGCGCGGCAACGAGCCTGCTGACCCTTTCACCATTGCGACCATGTCCCATCCTGCCCTTGAAGCCCGCGGACTCACCAAGCGTTTCGGCGGCAACTCCGCCGTCGACGCGCTGGACCTTGCCATCGCTCCGGGCGAGGTATACGCCCTGCTCGGCCCCAACGGCGCCGGCAAGACGACGACGATCAACCTGTTCCTGGGGTTTCTCTCGCCCGACGCCGGTGCGGCCTTGATCGACGGCCTGGACGTACGGGCCGAGCCGCTGGAGACAAAGCGGCGGCTGGCCTACCTGCCTGAGCAGGTTGCGCTTTACCCGGCGCTCACCGGGACGGAGAACCTGCGCTACCTGGCCGCGCTGGCAGGCCACGACTTGCCCGACGCCGAACTGGCCCGGCTGCTGGATCGGGCCGGGCTGCAGCGCGAGGCGCACGGCCGCCGTGTTTCGACATACTCGAAGGGGATGCGTCAGAAGGTCGGGATCGCCCTGGCCATTGCCACCGACGCGCGGGCGCTGCTGCTCGACGAGCCGACAAGCGGGCTTGATCCGGCGGCGGCGTTTGAGCTCTCCGCCCTGCTGCGTGAGCTGAGCGGGCGCGGCGTCGCGGTGCTGATGGCGACGCACGACCTGTTCCGCGCTAAAGACGTTGCCACACGGGTCGGGCTTATGCGAGCGGGTCGCATCGTGCGCGAACTGTCGGGCGAGGAGCTGGCGGGCGCCGATCTCGAGGCGCTCTACGTTGAGCATATTCGCACTGCCGCTGCGGCGCAAGGAGCTTCGCGATGATCTTTACGATCGCACGGAAGGAGGCTGCCGAGATGCTGCGCGACGGCCGGTTTCGCTGGGCGGCGGCGGCCGTTAGCGTGCTGCTGCTTGTGTCGCTGGCGACAGGGTGGGCCCACCACCGGCAGGCGGAGGCCGACCGCACGGCCGCGGCCGTTGCTGACCGAGAGGTGTGGGTCGGACAGGGCGAGAAGAACCAGCACGCCGCGACCCACTTCGGCATGTGGGCGTTCAAGCCGACCGACGCCATGACCGCGGCCGATCCGGGTGTGCTGCCGTATACCGGCACGGCCCTGTTCATGGAGTCGCACAACGTCCGCGACGCCGCCTACCGACCTGCGGAGGACACAACCTCGACCGGACGACTGGGCCGCCTCACCGCGGCCGTCACGCTCCAGTTCCTCGTGCCGCTGCTGGTCCTGCTGCTGGCTTACCCCGCGTTCGTCGGGGAGCGCGAGTCAGGCACGCTGCGGCAGGCGCTGAGCCTGGGCGTCGGGCGGGGTCGCATGGCGATCGGCAAGGGGCTGGGCGTGGCGGTGCCGATCGGAATCATCGTCGTCCCCGCGACGGTTGTGGGTGTCGCGGCCCTTGCAGTGTTCGAGGGGGTCGGCGGTCTGGCGCGGCTTGCGCTGTGGGCGGGGGTCTACCTCGTCTATTTCGCCATCGTGCTGTCGCTGGCCCTCGTGGTCAGCGCGGCCGCCCGGTCGTCGCGGACGGCGCTTGTGGGGCTGCTGGGGTTCTGGCTGGTGACCGGCTTTATCGTGCCGCGCGTCGCGGCCGATGCCGCGGCGGCGATTCATCCGACGCCCACCGCGCCGGCGTTTGAGGCCGCCGTCAGGGCGGAGCGCGACGCGCTTCGCGCCGTCCAGGGCGATCCTCACGCGCAGGCGCCCACGCCGCGAAGTGCCGGCGAACGACTCTTTCAGGGCGAACAGCGCGAGACTGAACTCTACCGCCGCCACTTTGAAGCGCTCGCCCGGACGCACGAGGCACAGGGCCGGGTCGTTCAGGCGGCGTCGGTGCTGTCGCCGCTGCTGGCAGTGCAGGTGCTGTCGATGGGTCTTGCCGGAAGCGACGACGCCCACCACCGCCATTTCGCTCAGGCGGCTGAGACGCACCGGTACGACTACGTTCAGGCGCTGAACCAGGACATGATTGACAGCGGGGGTCGGGGTTACATGGCCGGGGCCGATCTGTGGGAGCGCATCGGGGCGTTCGAGTATCAGCCACCCGGCGTCGCCTGGGCCGTCCGCCCGTACGGGATCGCCGCCGCCAGCCTGGGGCTGTGGCTGGTGGCGCTCGCGGCGGTCCTCCCATTTGCGGTACGCCGAATGAGGGTCACCTGATGTCTCAACTCTGGACCATCGTCCGCACTGAGGCCCGCCTGCTGCGGGCCGACGGCGTAGCGCGACTCGCGGTCGTGCTGTTCGTCGCCGCGCTCGCTTATGCGGGCTGGGTCGGCGCCGTCCATGTCGGCGCCCTGCGGTCCGAAGTCGAGGCGGTTACCGCCGCCCACGCGGAGCGGCTGAACGCGCTGCGCCAGGCCGTCGCCGCGGCGGAGGCGAAGGCGGTCGCCGAGGGCGTTGGGCCTGACGTCATCCACGTAAGGATACAGCACCCATTCATGCTGGGAAGCTCGCGCGGCCAGGTGGCGACACTCGACCCGGGCCCGCTGGCCGCGTTTGCCTTCGGGCAGAGTGACCTGCTGGCGCATGCGGTGCTGGTGCGGTCTTCGGGGATCGACACGCCGGGGGAGGACGTCCGCGTGCGCAGTCCGTTCCGGCTGCTCGTTGGTCCGGTCGATGTTGCCTTCGTGTTTCTCGTGCTGTTTCCGCTGCTCACGCTGGCGCTGGGCGTCGGACTGACGACGGCCGAGCGGGAGTCGGGGCAGCTCCGGCTGATGCTGGCCAGGCCGCTGCGCTTGCCGACGCTGGCGCTGGGAAAGGCGACGGTGCGGGCGATGTTGCTGCTCGCGTGCGCGGCTGTCGGTGTCGGGATGATCTGGCTGGCGGCCGGTCGGCCCGGCGGCCTCGGCAGGCCGCTGCTTTGGCTGTTGGTGACGGCGCTCTACGGCGGCTTCTGGCTGGCGCTGGCGGCGCTGGTGGACAGCCGGGTGCGCAGGTCGGCGACGGCGGCGGTGGTCTTGGCCGCGTGCTGGCTGGGGCTTGCGGTGGTGTTGCCGGCGGGGCTGGCCGTCGCCGCGGAAACGTTGTTCGCCGTTCCGTCGCGGACGGAGTATGTCGCGGCGACGCGCGTCGCGGCGCTACAGGCTTCGCGCGAGAGCGAGGCATCGCTCGCCCGCTTCTTCGGCGATCACCCCGAACTCGCCGACTCTAAGGCCGCCGGCGACTTCTACACCTTGCGTGTCGCCCGAGACGCACGGGTGGCCGAGGCACTGGCTCCGATCGAAGCCCGCTTTGAGCAGCAGCGAGCGCGGCAGCACCGCCTCGTACACACGCTGGGCTACCTCTCGCCGACGATTCTCGCCCAGCGGGCAGGGACCGGGCCCGCACGATACGACGCCTTTGCCGAGCAGACGCAGGACTTTCGGGCGTCGTGGGCAGAGCGGTATGTGCCGCGCTATTTCGCGGGAACCCCGCTGCGGGCCGCGGAGTTTGACGACATCCCGACCTTCGATTTCAAGGAGGAGCCGCCGGGCCAACTCCTGTCGCGCCTCGCGGGACCGATGGGAGGGCTCGCGCTAGCGGGCATTCTCCTGGGCCTTGCCGCGTCGCGCGGCTACGCCCGGTCTGATGCCATGCTGTGAACGCGGCGGACTGTTGCGATTGATGAGGGCGCCGGCGACCTGACCGGCGGGGAGCATGGGCGCGGCGGCCGCCCTACTGCCGGCGGCTGCGGTTGGCTTCGTAGGCTTTGGAGAGGGTGGCGAAGTCGTAGCCCTGGCGGGTGAGCCAGTTGTTGATGATGCCGCGGTATTTGTCGACCCACTTTTCCTGTGGGCCGGCGTCGATTTCGAGCATGGCGTTTTCGCGCATTTCGGTGAGCAGGCCGACGATGTGGGCGCGGTGGGCGTGGGTGAGGCCGGGGATCATTTCGTCGTAGATCTGGAGCGTGTGATGGAAGGCGTCGCGGGTGATGCCGTCTTTGACGCGCTCGACCTGGGTGGGCGTCATGAGGACGCTCAGCTGCACGACGTAGGCGTCGCGGAGGGCGACAGACAGGGCGCGGGCGACGCGCCAGGCTTCGGCGGTCTGGAGGTTGATTTCGGGGTGGTCGGATTGGCCGAGGGATTCGAGGGCGGCGCGGCGTTGTTCGAGGACGAGGCTGAGATCGCGGAGGTAGTCGGCGGTGAGCTCGATGACGCGCCGGGTCTTGTCGGCGTCGCTGAAGCGCATGGCGGTGACGAACTCGGTGGCCCGGGCGAGGTGGGGGTCGGTGGCGGCGGCCGAGTCGGTGGTGGGTGAGTTGGCGGCGGGTGAGTTGGCTGCGGCGGGTTGTGTTGCCGGCGACTGCGCCGGCGCGGTGCCGGCGGCGAGGGCGAGGATGGCGGCGATGGGGGCGAAGCGGTTGAGGGCGACGCGGTTGATGACGGCGCGGTTGAAAGCGCTCATGGGGCGGGGCTCCGGGGTGGGCGGTCTTGGGGTCGTGATTGGCCGGCGAAGGTATCACGAACGCCGGGGGATGGGGAGGGGCATGCTGGGCGACGGCGGCGGGTGTGTCGACATCCACGGCCAAGAGGGGGAACAGCGACGTCGTTCGGCCGCCGGCGAGGCCGTGGGGTTCCGCACGGGATGAGACAGCCCGCCGGGGCGTGGACATGCTTGCTTAGGCATGAAGCCCGGTGTGCGGACATGCGGCGGTGGAGATTTGAGCGACGTACCGTCTAATCCAGCCGATGCGTCATGCATCGACTAACCGGGCTTCACAATACTCCGAGGTCACGAGACCAGTAGTCGAATATACTTCGCAACCTCCCTCCGTCTCGCTTACCTCGCATAACCCCATAAGCCACGGTCGATACCACCCTCACCGGAGGCAACGGCAACACCGGGAATCCGGCAACAACGGGCATTCCGTAATCGGCATTACGCTTATCCGACATCTCTTGCGTCCATGCAAGACGAGCTCTTGGATAACTCCGAATGAACGTCTCACCCATATACATGCCGACATCCACACAAGCCATTTTCGTTGAATCTGCCATGTCATCTGACTCGACTTCAAGGTAATTTGGAGTATTTGACCGGATATAATCAATCTCGTCTCTGGACCGTGGCCTAGTGTAAATCTGGCCGATAAACCACCGACCGAGAGCATCCAGCGACCCCACCGAGAAATCAGGGCTCCATCCCGCCATCGCCTCGTCTGATAAAACAAGGCGACCAAGACTATCCATTCTCTCGGGAATTAAATCAATAAATCTTGAGTAGCATCTTGACACCTCAGCTCTATCCAGTTCGTGAAGACACCCCGAAAAGAGTAGTCCGGCGATTCTCTCAATAGTCATAATATTAGTGCCTCACGATAGCAATCCCTGCACCTACTCGTATCACACCGGCAACAGCCGTTGCGCAAACGACTGCGGCAGCGATGCATTTGAAGGTCATGTGATCACTCCTGAACCTACAGACTGGGGTGTAACAAAAGAGTCGTGGACGTATTGCTGTTCTGGGCCGGACGAAAGGGGGGAACAGCTGTTTTTCCACCCGCGGCCGCCCGGCTCCACCCATGATACAACTGCCCACGGGGGCATTGACATGCTTGCCTGGGCATGACGCCGGTCCTACCGACATACGACGGCCGAGAAAAAAGCTACGTCCTGCGTCCCGTTTAACTCAGTTGTCAGAAGCGTTGAGAGCCCGCTGCGGGTGCTCGGCATGGATGAGCCTGACGTGGCCATGCGCGGGCGTCAAGAAATCGTCCCGCATCGTCGGCACGGGCGGCGGAAAGGCACGAGGACGGCGGGCGCGAGGAGCGCGGCGGCGGAGGGTTCGGGGATGGTGATGTTGAGCGGGGGCTGGGCGGTGGCGAGGGCGGTGTCGGGGTTGGAGCTGTTGGGGTGGGCGGTATTGGGGCTGGCGTGGTCGAGGGAGGCGGCGGGCGTGGTGTTGAGGCCGTAGTTGCCCAGGAGCAGGCCCAGGTCGTCGAAGTCGATGTCGCCGTCGCCGTCGAAATCGCCCTGGGTGAAGGGGGCGAAGCCCGACTGGTCGTAGTTGCCCAGGACGATGCCGAGGTCGTCGAAGTCGACGTCGTTGTCGCCGTCGGCGTCGCCCTGAATCTGGGAGACGACAAGCCTGACCAGGGCGATCTGGGGCAGGTCGTTCCAGGCGTAGTCGATGTAGTAGCCTTCGGGGAGGTTGGCGACGGAGGCGAACTGGGTTCCGACGAGCGTGCCGTAAGTGGCGAAGACGTAGGCCGGGGCGGAGGGGACGCCGGTGATGTTGAAGCTGACGCCGGCGGCGAGAATGCTCAGGGTGGTGGAGACTTCGAGGCGATCGACGGAGGCGGGGTTGGCGTCGTCGAGATCGATGAGGAGTGTGCCGGCCAGGGCGGCGCTGGAGACGGCGAGGGATTCGATCGGCGAGCCGGTAAGGGGCGAGCCGGGCGAGACGAAGCCGCCGGACTGGATGGTGACGGGGCGGTTGATTGAGCCGGTTCCGCCGAGGGTGGCGCCGGGTTGGACGGTGACGGCGGAACTGGCGAGGGTGCCGTCGATGACGAGCGTTCCGGCGGAGACGGTGGTGGGATCGGTGTGGGTGTAGGTTCCGCCGAGGGATTGGGTTCCCGAGCCGATCTTGGTCAGGCCGAGGGATCCGCCGGTGATGTTGAAGGAGCCGGTGAAGTGGCCGCTGGCGTCGCCGTTGCCGAGGGTGAGGACGCGGCTGCCGGCGGAGTGGAGGATGGTGCCGTTTCCGTCGAGGCCGTTGAGGGTGTGGCTGACGCCGGCGGTGTCGAAGACGCCGGAAGCGGAGACGGTGAGGTTTCCGCGTCCGGGGCCCGTGGGGATGACGCCGGTTGACCAGGCGATGAGGGTGCCCTGCTCGATCGAGACGCCACCGGAGAAGGTGCTGGTGGTGTTGAGCAGGCGCCAGGCGCCTTGGCCGGTCTTGATGAGGGCGGTGGTTCCGGAGGCGGGGTCTGCGAGGTGGCGGTCGAGGGTGTTCCAGCCGGTGTTGGAGCCGGTGAGTTGGAGAGCGCGGTTGCCAGTGCCGGTGAGGGCGATGGGCGCGCCGGCGTCGCGGAACTGGAGGGTGTCTGACCCTGAGGCGTCGATGACGCCGCCGTTTTGGGTGAGGGTGAAGGTGCGGTCGATGGTGGTTGCGACGCCGGTGTAGCGGAGTGTGCCGCCGTCGAAGACGAGTGAGGCGGCGGCCGCGGAGGATTGGCCGATGGCGGAAGGGATGCCGCCGTCTTGAAGCGAGGCGACGGAGAGGACGCCGCGCTGGAGGGTGGTGACGCCGGTGTAGGTGGAGGCGTTGCCGGCGAGGGTGAGGGTGGCGGATCCGGTCTTGGTGATGTTGACGGGGGATGGGGTTGAGAAGGTGCCGTCGGTGATGAGGCCTGAGAAGGTGGTGGCGAGGTTTTTTGCGCCGATGACGAAGGTGACCGGGCTGGCGCTGTTGGTCGCGCCCTGGAGCCGGGTGGAGGGCCCGCCGGAGAGGGCGCCGAGCTGGACGGTGGCGCTAAATGCGGTTCGGAGTGTGGCGGTGGAGGAGCCGAGGGCGAAGGTGGCGGCGGCGCTGCCGGATTGGCCGGCGCTGTTGAGGCGGATGTTGCCGGTGGTTTGGGAGAAGTCGAGGGTGCCGGCGACGGCGGCGAGGCTTCCCGAGAGGCTGAAGTTGCTGGTGCCGGAGGAGGCGGTGACGACGCGGAGGGTGGCGTTTGAGGGGACGGTGATGGCGCCGTTGTTGGTGATGCCGCCTGCGGAGACGGTGGCGGTTGCGCCCGGTGCGACGGCGAAGGGCGTGGCGGTGCCGCTGACGGTGAGGTTGAGCTGGGTGTTGCTCGAGAGGGTGATGGTTCCGACGCCGCCGGCGGTGAGGCTCGAGAGGGTGAGCTGACCGGCGGTGACGTCGATGCCGCCGGTGTGGGCGGCGTTGGCGGCCTGGAGGGTGAGTGTGCCTGTGCCCTGCTTGGTGAGCTTGCCTGCGCCAGAGATGACGCCCGAGACGACGCCGCTGAATGCGCCGACGTCGATGGAGCCGCCGGCGGGGTTGACGGTGACGGGCACGCTGATGTCGGGCGAGGCCAGGGCGCGGAAGGTGCCGCCATTG
>CAZBOE010000157.1:0-11094 GCA_964493365.1 uncultured Tepidisphaeraceae bacterium
GTGGCGGCGCGACGTATGGCGCAACGCGCTGCGCACCATGCGATGTCGCCTGCGGCGCGGCGGTTACGCCGGGGGCGGGGTGGAGGCCCTCGAAGAAGCTCATCCACAGCGGCTCTTCCATGGCCTCGGGGCTTTGCGGTCCGACGACCAGCCGGTCGCCGTGGGCGCGTTCGGCGGGCGGCCGGGCCGGGCCGCCGCGCGACAGCGACTGTCGCCACCAGTAGGGGATGTGGAGAAACGGGAAGTCCCGATACTGGTGCGTCGCCACCGCAGGGTGAGAGGCGAGCATCTCGATGCGCACCGAGGTGCCGCGGCGGGCGAGGCCGGCGACGTAGATCGGGCGGTCGATCGGCGTCGCCTCGATCGCGCGGCGCAGCGTGGCCGATTCGAGGTCGCCCAGCCAGCGCCACAGCGCCGACGAACGGCAGACCGCCTCCGTGAGAAGGTGCCGCGCGCGGGAAACGGCAAAGGCGTCGACGTTCATGACCCGCCTCCGGATCGCGCGGACGCCGCTCGAAAAATGGCGGCTGCCCCCTGCCCGGCCCCGCGGGGCGGTCGCGGGATGCCGGGCCGACCCGCGCTGTGCCGGCGGATGGCAACGGACTGCATCGAAACTGATCGGCGGCGCTGCATCGGGGGCAGTGGATCTTCAGGCCAAACTTCAATGCCAGGGTCGAGGCGGTCAGGCCGGCGAGGAACGGCCACTCCCAGTGCGGCGCGGTGCGCACAGCGGCGATCATCCCGATGACCGGCAGCATCGCGACCAGTGCCGGCCCGATCACCAGGGCGATGCGGAGCAGCGCCGGGCGGAGCGCGGCGCCCACGCGGCGGATCAGCTCGCGGGGGTCGTCGCCGTCGTATTGGCCGAGCGCCTTGCGCGCTTCGCCGGCCTGGGCGGCCAGGCTGCCGATGCGCTGCTGAGGCGAGATCGCGCGATACACGAGCATGGCGACCGCGCCGCCGATCAACCCCAGCACCAGCAGCGCAGGCCACGAGATCGCCCAGGGCGGAAGTTGAAGGGCGACTGTGACGGGGATGGGCATTCGCGGATTCTTGATGATGGCACGGGTCGCCGGGCGCGGGCTCACCCGCGGCTCGGCTTCGTCTCGGCGGCCTGCCCGGCGAAGCGGGGTGCGTCACGGGCGGCGCATCGTCGGCGACACAGGCACAAGGCGACTCAGGCACGGCACGACTCAGACACAGCGCTACTCAGATACAGGGCGACTCAGACACAGGGCTACTCAGCCACGGCACGACCTAGGCACGGCACGACTCATACAAAGGGCGACCTAGGCACAGGGCAAATGGACCACAGGGCGTCCGTCGGCGGCAGTCCGTGCCGGCGAGTGTCGGATGGTGCCGGTCGGTGGTGCGTCGCCTCAGGTGTGCGAGGTTTCCGGCGCGGGCGGTTTGTCGGGAGCGGCGGCGCGTCCCTCGCGCATTTTTCGGAGCATCACGCGGAGGGGCCAGATCAGGACCGCGCCCAGCGCCAGCAGGATGGTTCCGATCAGGGCGACGAACGCCCACACCATGGTGAGGCCCGGCCCGGGGCCGACATAGGCGAGTAGTTGGGTCATGGGTGTCATCCGTGTTCTCCTGTGTCGGGTCGGCCGGGCGCGAATCGGGCCGGTCTGCCTCCTGCTTAGCGTGGGGTCTGGTTGCCGTCAGCGCCCGAAACCGTGGCTTCTGTGAAATCGGCCGGGGTGAAGGTCAGTTCGCCGGGCAGGAAGCGCTGGCCCGGTCGGGTGCGGCCGCCGCGGTATTCCCAGACCACGCGACCTTCGGGGGTGACCTCAAAGAGCCGTCCGGCGTAGTCGCCGCCGATGAGCGTGTTGCCGTTGGGCAGGCGATCCTGCGCCCCGGCGAGGACACAGTTGAACGGGTTTTCGGGCGTGCCGGTGTAGGTCCAGTAGACGCCGCCGGTGAGGAGGTCGATCTCCATGATGCGGCTGATGCCCCCGGGGCCGAAGTGGCCCCGGTTGTCGAACAGCAGCACGCGGCCGCTGGGGAGCAGGTCGGGGTCGTGTTGCCTGAGCCATGCGCCGCGGATGGCGTGGGTGAGCCGGCCGCTGTTCATGTCGATGACCACCAGCGCGTCGAGGTCGCGGAGGCTGATGATGACTTGGTCGGTCGAGAGGCCGGGGTTTTGGGCCGCGAATTCGGGCGTGACGGGCTCGACGTCGTTGCTGTGGATCGGGTCCCAGTCGAGCGCGTCGTGTCCGGTCCGCAGGGCCGAGTGCATCCAGGCGGCATAGGGCGAGTCCATCAGCGCGTCGGTGATCGATACGCGACGCAGCTCCCGGCCCTCGGGCGAGAGCTCGACGACGAAGTCTTCGAGGATGCGCGGCGCGGTCGGTGGGTTGCCCGGCAGCGGTCTGGCGCTGACGTCGCGCCATTCATTGACCAGCGCCCAGACATGGCCGTCGGGCCCGACGCTCACCTGGTGGTGAGCCCGCGCGGGATAGGCCCAGAGCAGGTTCGAGTCTTTATCGAGCTTGATCAGCCCATAGCCCGAGGGCGTGTCGCCGTGACCCTGGACGACGACCAGGATGTCGCCATTGGGAAACATCCGGCCATAGCGCCACGAGACGGCATCTTCTTCCGACGGGCTCTCGACGTGGGGCGTGTCGGGATAGGCCTGGCGGAAGGGCTTGTGCCAGGTGTGGATGACCTTGCCCTGTTCGTCGAGCAGGACCGCGGTCGACGGGCGGTCGAGCACGCAGGTGGTGAAGGTCAGCCCGCCGTACGAGCCCGGCTGGGGCGGCAGGGCGAGCGCCGCTTCGACGCCGGCCTTCTCGATCGCCAGATCGGCGCGGATGGTCTGGGCGCGGGTCTGGCTGGCGCGAAGGTAGTCGAAGGCCGCGCCGTAAAGCTGCGGGTAGGGAAAGACCTTAAACTCGGCGATGATCACCCCCGCGGTCAGGACGAGAAACCCCGCGGCGATGAAAAACCCCGCAATCGGAACCGGCTTGAGTGGTGAACTACTCATCAGGCAACACGCATACGACACATCAACGAACCGACCCGCCGTGCCCGCGAGAGTAGTAAATTGACCTAGTTTCGTCCAGAGCGCCGCACTCCCCGCGGGCGGCCCGGCACCCCAGGGCCGTGCCGGGCACGATCGACCCGGCCGGCCAGTTTCGCGGGTCACAACGCCGACGGCACGGGATTGTTTCTCGCCGCAGCCTTATCCCACGGCGCGGGCGGGATTGTCACCGTCTGAAATGTGGCAGGCGAACGTGCGCGAAGCCGCTTGAATCTGAGCAAACTCGCGCCATCGGCATTGTGTGCCGGCGGGTCGGCGAATCGGCCGGTCGGCGGGGTCGGCGAGATCGCTACGGGAATGGGAGCGAACGAGAGTGAAGGGGCGCAAAAGGGAGCGAAGGGCAGGCCCCGGCCGGCCGGCACGGGCTGGCGTTTGCTTCGGCAACGGAATGCGCCTCACCAACGGCATGCGGCGGCGTCGATTCATCGCGGGTGTTGGCTTATGCTGCCGCCATGCTTTCTTCGGCGACGTCGCAGGCGGGTGAGGTGCTCGAGGCGGGTGAGGATCTGTCCGAGTTCGAGCGGCCGGTGTTTACGGTGGCGATCCCCTGCTACAACGAGACCGGGGCGATCCGCGAGACCATCGAGCACATTCGCGGGTTTCTTGCCGGGCGCGACGACTGGGAACTGGTCGTCGTCAACGACGGCTCGACCGACGGCTCGGGCCAGCTGCTCGAGGCGATCGAGGCCGACGACCCGACCGGGGGCCGGCTGGTGGTCATTCATCACGAGCGCAACCGCGGCTATGGCGCGGCGCTCAAGACCGCCATCCGCCACGCGCGGGGCGATTATGTCATTATCACCGACGCCGATGGAACCTATCCCAACGAACGGCTCGGCGAGTTCATGGACCAGGCGGGCGACGCCGACATGGTCGTCGGGGCCCGGATCGGGGCGGACGTGACCTACTCGAAGATCCGCGCCATCCCGAAGATATTCCTGCGGCGCTACGCCCAGTGGATCGCCCGGCGCGAGATTCCCGACCTCAACAGCGGCATGCGGATCTTCCGCAAGGACGTGGCCGAGACGTTCATCAACATCCTGCCCAACGGGTTCTCGTTCACCACGACGATCACGCTGGCGATGATGACCAACTATTACGACGTGAAGTTTGTGCCGATCGGCTACAAGATGCGTGTGGGCAAGAGCAAGATCAAGCCGATCCGTGACACGATCAAATTCATGCAGTTGATCGTGCGGACGGGGATGTATTTCGCGCCGATGCGGGTGATTTTCCCGGTGTCGATGGTATTCCTGCTGGCGGGGGTCGTCAGCGGCTGTATCGACGTGTGGCTGGCCGACCTGACCGAGAAGACGCTGTTCCTCACCACGGTGGGGCTCAACGCGGCCGCCTTCGCGCTGCTGGCGGACATGATCGAGAAACGGACGGCCGGCGCGGCCTACGCGCCCAAGAGCATCGCCACCAAGCCGAAGCGCGCCCGAACGCCGCGGCGCGAGAAGCCGGCGACGTGAGTGCGACGGCGGCGGTGTTGCCGGAGAGCAGAGAGAGACGGTGGCTGGCTTACGTCTGGATGCCGCTGCGCACCAGAGGGGCCCTTGTGCTGCGAGCAAGGCAGCCTGCCCACGCGGAGGCACCGCTCGCGCGGCGGATCATGGGCAAGGTTGCCCATGCCACCCAAGCGGAGACCGCGTGGTTTCTCTTCGGTGGCGCGGCCAACCTTGGCCGTGGTTTGGAGCGTAATACGGAAGCGAGTTAGTTCTCTCGCCGGCTCATCGTTTTAACTGCCTGCAAAGCAGGCAGTGGCACTGTTGCGGCCGCGCGCGAACCAACGATGCTCCGTATAAGCCGCTTGTTTTGCCGACGCGAGCGGGACGCCCGCGCCATGGGGAGAGGGGCGCCAAGCGCCGTTGATGGGTCGGTTTGGGCGTTCCGGCGGGCTGGTGAGGACGCCTGTGGGTTATTGAGGGGGTGTCTGCGGTGGCGCGTCGGGGGGAATCGGCGTCGCCGACGGCCGCGGCGGGCCGAGGCGGACGATCGTCACTTCGCCCTGTCTGAAGAGCACGCGTGAGGGGTCAGGCCTGAGCAGGGCGTAGCGGGTGAAATCCATCTTCTGGGTTTCGAAGCCGAGGGCCGAGATGTGGCTGTCGTTCATCGGGTTGAAATACCAGCTCACCGGGTCGTGGAATCGGCGGCGGTTGACCAGCATGACATCGACGCCGAAGCGGTCGTGCAGCGCGTCGAGCTCGGCCCAGTTGTCGCTCCAGTAGGCCGAGAGCAGGGCGTTCATCTTCGCGGGGATCGGCTTGTAATAGCCCAGGTAATAGGCGAACGACGTTTCGCGGTTGACCAGCACCGGGCGACGGGCCCGCAGCGGGATCAGGTCGGCGTCGAGCGGGAAGGCGGCCACCAGGGTGTCTTTGGGCAGCGTGCGGAGATAGGCGTAGGCGTCTTCGATGCCCTGCGGATAGGAGTTGGCGTGCAGTCCCTTGGTCAGCCGGTGGGTGACGCCGGTCTGGCTGTAGATCGCGATCTCGGCGACGGCGAAGGCGGCCGTGGTCGGGATGGCCAGCAGCCCGATGATCATCCAGACGCGGCCCGACATGGCCCGGGCGACCAGCTCGCGTGCCGCCGGCAGGCGCCAGGCGATCTCGTCGGCCAGCCGGGGGAAAACGCCCGCGGCCCAGAACATGCCCACCAGCGGAAACGCAAAGCGGACATGCCGGTTGGGCAGATAGAGCTTGAAGAGCGTCGCGTGGGCGAGGAAGAAAACAAAGATCGAGCCCAGCAGCAGCATCCAGATCGGGAGCGGCACGGCGCGGCGCAGGAACACCGCGGTCGCGACGAAGATCACGGCCAGCCAGGCCGCGGTCTTCATGCCCACGTCGAGCGACGAGCGGTGGTGCTCAAACCAGAACCACTTGAATGACTCGCCGCCCAGGCCCACGTGGGCGTCGCGGCCGAACTCGGTCGGCCAGAACGCGCTGATGCCGTTGCGCCCGAACTCATACATCTGCATCGCCTGTTGCCGGTTCACGCGCGGGCCCAGCTCGGGCGGCAGCGGGCGGAGGTAGTTGACGTAAATGATCGCCAGCGACACCACGCAGAACACGGCAAGCGCCGCCCAGTGTCGGGGCATGCGGCGCTCGCGAACGCCGCGGATCACCAGCGTCGCCAGCGCCGCGGGGCCAAGCACGATCACGGTCGGCGGATACATCAACACCGAGACGAAGCCCGCGATGCCCAGCACGATCTGGTTGCGCGCCACCAGCGCCCAGACGCCCAGCAGCAGCAGCGGCATCGACCACGACCGGGCGAAGCCGCCGTGGAGGTGCTGGAAGTGCTGGTAGTAGACCAGCACGCCCACCGCCACCGCGCCGCCCAGCCAGCGGCCGCGGTCGATCCGGCGGCCCAGGTCAAAGGCGATGACCCACATGAACATCCCCAGCACAACCACGCACGACTCGACAAACCGCTGCGGGTCGATCAGCGGGGCGAAGGTCTTCATGAGAAACGTGTAGCCGGGCGGGGTGAAATCGCTGCGGCTCATGAAGTCGGCGATGGGGTCGCCCGGGAAGAGGCCCGGGTCGATGTAGCGGTAAGTCCAGAAGACATGCTGGAGCGCGTCGGAGTGAAACAGGTCGTCGCGCAGGATGACCGGGAGAAAGTGCTTGAGCGTTTCGATCAGCCCGAGCAAACCGACGACCGTCGCCGCGGCCCATCGATGGGGCAGCGTCGTCGGCCGACACGACGCCGCCAGCGGCGGAACATCGGGCGACGCCGAAGCGTCGGTCGGTCGGGCGTCGGGTGAGTCGGCAGGCATCAAGACTCCCGGGCCCTGTTCGCAGCGGCGTCGCCGTTGGCGCCGTCGGGCTTCGGAGAGAGGCCGGGAAGATGGATCGGTCGCTTGGTGTCGCCGGCGAGGTAGAGCGTTTGTGTCGGGAAGGCGAAGTCGATCCCGGCGTCGTTGAACCGCTCGAGGATCTTCATGTTCAGCCGCTCGGCGTGGTCGAGATAGGCCCAGTAGTCGGGCGGGGCATACCAGTAAAACACGACGATGTTGAGGCTGTCGGCGTTGAACTCATTGAACGCCACGCGCGGCGGGTTGGCCGGATCGAGGCCCGGCGCGATGTCGGGCTCGGTGAAGATCTGCTTGAGAATCGCCACCGCCTCGCGAAGCCTGGCGGGCGCGGTGTCGTAGGTGACGGTGACGTTGATGATCCGCCGGATCGCGCCCCGCTTGGAGATGTTGAGCACCGAGCTGTCGACCATCCGGCTGTTGGGGATGGTGACGACATTGCCCTCGAGCGTGCGCAGGCGCGTCGAGCGGAAGCCGATCTCTTCGACAGGGCCGTCGTGGCCGTCGAAGACGATGCGGTCGCCCACCTGGAACGGGCGGTCGAGGAAGATCGTGATCGAGCCGAAGAGGTTCTTGATCGAGTCTTGAGCCGCCAGCGAGACTGCCAGGCCGGCGATGCCCAGGCCCGCGAGCCACGCGGTGATGTCGGTGCCGAAGACGCTCTGGGCGATCGTGAGCACCGAGACGACCACCACAAAGATCCGCAGCGTCTTGCGCACCAGCGGCACGATCTGGTCATCGAGCTTGCTCTCGGTCTTGCTCGTCAGCCGGCGCAGCCAGGTTAAAGATGAACCAGCCGAAGGCGATGATGTAGAGCAGTCGGATGATGCCGACGGCGAACGTGACGACACCGGGCTCGAGCCGCAGCAGGAAGGGCGAGAGCCCGAAGGCCAGGCCCGCGGTAAACAGCCCCAGGCTTGCCGGGGCGGCCGCGCTCTCAAAGATCGTTGCGCGCAGCTCGGCATTGCGGCGGCTGAGCCGGTCGCCGATCGAGTGGAGCAGCATCGACGCCAGCTTGCCCAGCACCAGCCCGCCGAAGATGCCGCACAGCAGCACGATCCAGTTCGACAGCGGCGTCTCGGTCAGGATGCGGCCGACCGTGTTGGTCAGGTGGTCGATATCCAGCGGGGGCGCGTCGGCCGATGCGGCCGAACCGTCGGCGGCCGGCGCAGCCGATGCGGAGGGTGTATCCGTGGGAGCGGGCGCGTCCGCAGGCGGCGACGCCTCGCCCGCACCCGGGGGGGGCAACTGTGCGATGACCTGAAACATGGGCGACCACAACATAGGGCGTCTGAGGGTAACGGTCGCGACGTTTGCGGCAAGTGGCGCCGCCACGCCGCGATGGGTGAGACGGTCATCGCCCGAGGCGCCAAAGCCCACGCCAGTCAGCCCGGCCGCGGCGGCTGCGACACTGCGGTGTCATCGGCGCGGCGGCCGACGGCGCGATGACGCACACCGGCAGAGGCTAGCGAGATTGCCCGCCTAGCGGCCGGGCACGAATGCCGAAGTGCGTTGCCACCGGGCGATAGCTGGTCAGCAGCGTTCCGACGGGCACGCCGCCCGCGGCGTCGCGGCCCATGACAAACTGGGTCGAGTCGCCGCCGTCGAGGGCGGCGGCGTCGACCGCGCCGCGCTCGAGCAGCAGCTCGGCCGCACGCCTCAGGCTCGCCCGCTCGAAGGCGGTGATCCACATCACCTGCCGCCGCGGATCAAGCCCGATGATGGTCCGGCGGTCGGGCTCGAGCGTGGCGTGGCTGTTGATCCGCCCGTCGGTGATCAGGCCGCCCTGGCTCGCGATGCCCCACCGCGCCCCGCCCGCCTCGGCCGGCCAGGGCGGGCGGCGGGTCCGCGGCTGAATGCGACCCTGGGCATCAAACCAGATCAGCTCCGCATACGGCGACACGCGCGAAAACTGCCCGTCGGAAACCGCCGCGGTCGTGCCGACGGCCATGTCACCCGGCAGGGCGATCCACCGCGAATCGGGCGCAAAAAACGCCCCGTTGACCGCGACTGCAAGCTGATATCGATCGGCGGTCTGCTGCGTGGTCGTCAGGCGATATTCGAAGCCCTGGCTCACCGCGACGGGATCGAGCGGCGTGACCCACGGCTCGACCCCGGCGGCCGTCAAATCCACCCGCACAATGTGCACCAGGCCCCCGCCCTGACTGTCGGGCGTGAGCCGCAGACACTCGTACCACACCCCCTCAAACACCTCGACCTCGGCCGTCTCCCGCGGCGCAACCGGCGCCAGCACCCACCACCCCGCCAGCAGTGCGACCGCGAAAACCCCCGCGGCCGCCGCCATCGTCCGAATCCGTCGCTTCCGCGCGCCGCCGGGCGCTGACTCGCCATGCCCGATGCTCACCGCTGAGGACGCGAACAGACAGGCCATGACGGCCAACCATTTCAACATGGATGCCTCGTTTGAATAGACGCTGCTCGAGTCTGGCGCTGACGCAACTCGCACGGATCAACCCACGCCACCACGTATTCAGGCACCCCGAATGGCCGCTCCGCAGGCTCAAGCGAGGGTTGTGCGATTCAAGGCGGCGGAGGACGGTCGGAGGTGCTCAGCGCTGAGCGAGAGCGCCTCGCCTGCCCGGCCGCACCGGTACTTCTCCTGCGACCCAGGAGGCGGCGTCGTCAGTCCCACCACAAGACCACGATGTGGCCCGTGTGCCGATCGGTGATGGCCGGGGGTAGACTGCCCATCGCCAAGCCAACCTCGTCGGGCATGAGAGGCGCGACGATTTCCTGCAATGTCTCGGGGTCGATCGTGCCGACGACCAAAACCGTGTCGCTGAAGGGCCAGGCCTCGTCGTCGGGATCGATCTCAGCGATCTGAACATAAACCGCTTCCACATCCTCCCGGCGGGTCAAGCCGACAAGGATCTCGCGAAAACGGTCTATCCCCGGATGCTCAAACAAGTTGCACCCGATCGAACCGACGTCGTCGTTTCCATCAAAGAAGCGGTCGATCGGAACGAATTGCTCAGGGTCAGACTCGAGATCGGTCTTGAGGGCGTTGCACTTGTCGATGTCCATAATGAGCTCCCCTGGGTGGCGAAAGCCTGTCGGCGAAGGGACCGCACTTGCCCCCAATCCAGCGCCGCTACGGCATAAGGGCAATGCCCGGCCGCGGGCAGAGTATACCGCCTCCGCGAGCGGCTCCACCGCCGGGCCATGCAAAACGCTGCGTCGCCATGCGACGAGGGGGGCGGCATCGTTTTGGAGAGGACTGCCCGGGATCGTGCGAATTGCCGGGGGGTGCGTCGGCTTGCCACTTCGTGAAGGAAACATACAATCCTGCCCCGCCCTCCGGTCAGGCTGCGCGTGCGCGGCTGGCCCGGGGTGTGCCGTGTGATGTCTCTCGTCCGTGATGTCTCCCGTCTGGCAACTACTGGCAAAAGGACCATTCCATGCCCGCGACCGGAAAGATCAGCCAGGTCATCGGTTCGACCTTCGACGCCGAGTTTCCTGAAGACCAGCTCCCCAGCATTTACAACGCGATCAAGGTCGATGCCGAGCAGGACGGCCAATCCATTCACCTGACCGGCGAAGTGCAGCAGCACCTCGGCGGCGGCAAGATCCGCGCCGTGGCGCTGGGCTCGACCGACGGGCTGCGACGCGGAATGAACTGCGTCGACACCGGTTCGCCGCTGACGGTGCCGGTGGGCAAGGAGACGCTGGGGCGGGTGTTCAACCTGCTGGGCGATCCGATCGACGAGCGCGGCCCGGTGGCCGCGACCGAGCGTCGGCCGATCCACCGCGAGCCGCCCGAGTTTGTCGACCTGACCCCCAAGGCCGAGGTGTTTGAAACGGGCATCAAGGTCATCGACCTGCTCACGCCCTTCCTCCGCGGCGGCAAGGCCGGGCTGTTCGGCGGCGCGGGGCTGGGCAAGACGGTGGTCATCCAGGAACTCATCGCCCGCATCGCGCAGCAGCACGGCGGCTATTCGGTCTTCGCCGGCGTGGGCGAACGCACCCGCGAGGGCACCGACCTGTGGCTGGAAATGCAGGAAGCCCAGATCGGCAACACCGGCAAACACGTCATCGACCAGACGGTGATGGTCTTCGGCCAGATGAACGAGCCGCCGGGCGCGCGGCTCCGCGTCGCCCTCTCGGCGCTGACGATGGCCGAGTATTTCCGCGACGAGACCGGGGCCGACACGCTGCTGTTTATCGACAACATCTTCCGCTTCACGCAGGCGGGCTCTGAGGTGTCGGCGCT
>CAZBOE010000158.1:0-607 GCA_964493365.1 uncultured Tepidisphaeraceae bacterium
CGGCGCGCGGGCCGATGGGGCGGCGTCGCGGTGGCGGTCGCGGTGCTGTTGGTCGGCGTCGGGTGGGGGCATCGGGCGCTGGCGGCGGCGATGGACCGGGCGCTCGGGGAGATCCTCGCCCCGCAGCAGCCGCTGTCGAGCCTTCCGCTGCAGATCGGCGAGTGGCGCGGCATGGATGCACCGCTCGATGTGGCGGCGCTGCGCGTCTCGAACTTTGACGATGACTTTGTGAATCGCACGTACAGCCACGGCGCACTGCGTCGCACGGCGTCGGTGTTCGTGGGCTACGTGGGTCGGCCGCGGACGAGCATGGGCCACCGGCCCGATGTGTGCTACGCGGCGCATGGCTTCCAGGAAGAGAGCCGCGAGTCGATCGAGGTCACCGGGGTCGACGGTCGCGCGGTTCCTGCGACCCTGTATGAATTCCGCCGCCCGAATGCGCTGACGGCGCCGTTGCGTGTCCTGGCGACGTACATGATTAATGGAAAGTACGTGCGCAGTCCGTTGGAACTCGAGCGCTGGCAGAACCGATCGGTAGGGTTGCTGGGCGAGCGGACCGGCTACCTGACGCGGGTGCAGGTGACGCTGCCGGCGAGCGGCGATCGTG
>CAZBOE010000158.1:743-11043 GCA_964493365.1 uncultured Tepidisphaeraceae bacterium
CATCGTCTCAGGGCGGCGCCTCGTCGACGGGCCGCCCCATGGAGCGCGCTGCCGCCGGTGACGCCGGTGGCGGTCCGCGCGACGGACTCGGGCCAGCGGCCGGGCGATCGCTCGATTCGCCCGCGACGGCGACGGCTCGTCCATCCGGTTCCGCGGGGTTGATCCAGAGTGGTGTGCCGAGCGGTTGCACGGATGATCCCCGCGCAAGCCTTGCGCCGGCGCGGGTCGAAGTCTGCGGGGTGGAATTCGACAATGTGACGATGGACGAGGCGATCGCTCGCATCGACGCGCTGGCCCGCAGCGGGAAGCCGTCGACGGTGGTGACGCCGAACCTGGATCACGTGGTCCGCGCCAGCCGCGATCCGGAGTATGCGGCGATCGTGAGGACCGCGGACCTGGTGGTGGCCGACGGGCAGCCGATCGTGTGGGCGAGCCGGCTGCTGGGGCGACCGTTAAAGGCCCGGGTGGCGGGTTCGGACTTGTTCCCGCGCCTCTGTGCGCACGCGGCAGAGGCGGGCCTGCGCGTCTTCTTCCTCGGCGGCGCGCCCCCCGAGCCGCCCTCCCCCTCCGTCCCTCCATCCCTCGATCCCTCAATCCCCTCCGACCCTTCGTGCCTTCGTGCCTCCGTGCCTCCGTGCCTTCCGCCCCCCGTCCCTTCCGACCCTTCGTGCCTCCGTGCCTCCGTGCCTCCGTGCCTTCCGCCAACTCGTCCCGGCGCCGCCGAAGCCGCCCGCGACGTCCTCGTCGCGCGTCATCCGCGCTTGCAGGTGGTCGGCGTGCTGTGTCCCGAGTACGGTTTCGAGCGTGACGCGGCGGCGGTGGAGCGGATCGTGTGCGAGATTCGGGCGGCCCGTCCCGATATGGTGTTCGTGGGCCTGGGTTCGCCCAAGCAGGAGCAGTTCATTGCGCGGCACGGTCCGCGGTATGGAGCGGCAGTGAGCATCGGCGTCGGGATCAGCTTCAGTTTCGTGGCGGGCCATGTGGTGCGCGCGCCGCGCTGGATGCAGCGGCTCGGCCTGGAGTGGCTGCACCGCCTGGTGCAGGAGCCGGGTCGGCTGTGGAGGCGCTATCTCGTGACGAGCTGGGGCTTTCTGCCGCTGGTGGTGAGGGGGATGTGGGGGCGAGTTCGAGGCGTTGGGTCGTCCGCCGGGGCCGGGGGCGCTGAAGGATGACGGCGGCGAATGTCACCGCGGCGGGGGATGCGGCGACTCCACCCGTTGCGGACGCGGGCGTCCGACGGGGACGTATCCGGCATGCCGCCGCTTGGACGTTCGGGGCGTATGCGGCCAGCCAGGTCATTCGGTTCGGCAGCAATCTCGTCCTGACCCGCCTCCTGTACCCCGAAGCGTTTGGGATGATGAGCCTTGTGCTGGCCGTGCTTCAGGGCCTTCAGATGTTCTCCGACATTGGAATCGGTCCGAGCATCATCCAGAGCAAGCGCGGCGCTGACCCGGGTTTCCTGAACACGGCCTGGACGATCCAGGTGATCCGTGGCGCGGCGCTTTCTGCAGTGTGCGCCGCGGCGGCGCCCTGGATTGCGCACGCCTATGCACAGCCGGAATTGGCGTCCCTATTGACGGTAGCGGGCCTCACCGCGTTCATTGCGGGGCTGAACTCGCACAGCCTGTTCGTGCTGAATCGTGACTTACGCCTGGGGCATCTGACGCTCCTGGAACTGGGATCGCAGGTGCTCGGAATCGCGACGATGCTCGCTTGGGCGTTCTCGGTTCCGTCCGTCTGGTCGCTGGTTGCAGGCAGCCTGACGGGGTCGGCAGCCCGCGCCCTGGGATCGCACTTTCTGGGCCCGGAACGGTGTCGGTTGCGGTTCGATCGCTCGCATGCAGCTGAGCTATTGAGCTTCGGGAGATGGATATTCCTAAGCACAGTGTTGACGTTCCTCATAACTCAGGGAGATCGGCTGATCCTGGGGAAACTGGTCACGCTTGAGGTACTCGGGATCTACGGCCTCGCGCTATCTCTTGCGCAGATCCCTCGCGATATTGTGAGCCGTCTTCAGAGCGCCGTTCTGTTCCCACACCTGAGCCAGCGGTACCGCGATGGTGCGGACTTCGCCGCGGCCGTCCGCCAGGCGCGAGGGCCGATGCTCTGGCTGACGGGCGCGTCGTGCGTCTTGGCGGTGGCGCTGGGGCCCGACGCTGTCACGCTGCTGTACGATGCACGCTACCACGATGCGGGTTGGATGCTCCAGCTGTTGTCGGTCGCGGTCTTCTTCCAGTTGCTGGAAGCCATGAATGGGTGCGTGCTTCTCGCCGCGGGGAGGGCGAGTGCCGTCGCGGTCGGGAATGTGTGGAAACTCGCCGCCATGATTTTGATGGTGCCGCCCGGCTACTTCTATGGAGCGATGGTAGGCGTCATCGTCGCGATCGCAGTTTCTGACGCAATACGCTACGCCGTTTCGGCCTATTTCGTCTCCGCGCTCGGAGCCAAGGTCATCCGGACGGATAGCTGCGTCGTCGGCGCGGTGATTGTAGTCGGTGTCGCTTCGCAGATGATGCGTATCGCGGGAGCAATGGGATGACACAAGGTATGCGCATTACGTTCGTGCTGCCCTACGCCGGTCTCAGTGGGGGCGTTCGAGTGATTGCGATCTACGCCAAGTTGCTCGCAGAGCGTGGGCATCAAGTTACCGTTGTGTCCCTTCCACCGAAGCCTATGGGGTTGCGGAAATCAGCGTTGCTTGTGTTTCGTTCGCCGTCAGCGCTGTGGCGTCGTGAGGATTCCTTTCTTGACGGCTTAGACATTGATCACCGAGTCATCGAGAGTGATCGTCCGGTGGCTGACGGAGACGTGCCTGACGCAGACGTCGTAGTAGCCACATGGTGGAAGACCGTTCCATGGGTTGCAGCGATGAGTCCAAGGAAAGGTGCGAAGGTGTTCTTCGCCCAGGGATTCGAGGTGGAACCCGGTCAGTTCAACCCAGAGATGGACGCGGCGTGGCGTCTTCCGCTCCACAAGATCGTCATCTCCAACTGGCTGCGTGATTTGGCAATGCGACGCTTCGACGACCACGATGTTTCGCTTGTGCCGAACAGCGTCGACCATGGTGTGTTCCACGCCGCAGAGAGAAACCCCAGTCATCCTCCAAAAGTCGGTGCACTTTATAGTCCTGGGCGCATTAAAGGTTTCGATATCGTTCTAGGTGCGTTCGAGAAGGCCGCAAGTAGATTCGCGGGAGTCCGCTTGATGTGTTTTGGTGCCGTGAAGCCTGAGCCTCGTCTACGGTTTCCGCCGAACGCACATTTTCAACTACGGCCACCTCAGCCCGAGATCGTCAAGCTGTATTCTAGCTGTAACGTGTGGCTCTGTGGGAGTCGAACAGAAGGCTTTCACTTGCCTCCGCTCGAGGCGATGGCCTGTGGGTGTCCAGTTGTTTCGACGCGCGTAGGTGGGCCCGCGGACATTATCGAGGATGGGCGGGAGGGCTATCTTGTTGATATCGACGATGTCGACGCGCTGGGGGCTCGCCTGATCGATGTTCTTTCGCTAGGTCCGACAGCGTGGCGGCGAATGTCTGAGGCTGCGCGGCAGAAGGCCCGAAGTGCTACTTGGGATGATCGCGCCGTCCTTTTTGAAATGGCGTTGCAGCGAGCCATACAGAAAGGCACTTAAGCACGCGAAGTACGCCCGATAGCGACGTGGATTCATGACACTTCTTGTTCCATTGGTCCTCTTCGGCTGGATGCCGACGGTGCTGGCGCTGTTTGCGGTGCTGTCGGCGCGCCGGGCGGTGCTCGTGGGTCTCATCGGGGCCTGGCTGTTCCTGCCGATGGCGTCTTTCCCGATCAGCGGCCTCCCCGACTACGACAAGGTGATGGCGGCGTCCGTCGGCATCCTGCTCGGGACGCTGCTGTTCGATTTCAATCGCTTCGGTGCCTACCGCGCGAGTTGGCTCGATCTGCCGATGCTCATCTGGTGCCTGACGCCGTTCATGTCGTCCGTGGTGAACGGGTTGGGGCCGTACGACGGCGTCTCGAGCGTGCTGCGCCAGGTCGTGCTGTGGGGGCTTCCCTACCTGATCGGTCGCCTGTACTTCACCGACGAGGCCTCGATGCGCGACCTGGCCTGGGGATTCGTCATCGGCGGGCTGATCTACGTGCCCTTCTGTCTCTACGAAATCCGCATGAGCCCGCAGCTTCATCACTTTGTTTACGGGTACATGCAGCACTCATTCAACCAGACGCGCCGCTTCGATGGGTGGCGACCCATGGTCTTCATGCAGCACGGGCTGGCGGTGGGCATGTGGATGGCGGCCGCGGCGCTCGTCGGTCTGTGGCTCTGGCGCTCCGGGGCGTTGCGTGACGCGCCGGGATGGGCGACGCGGGGTCTCATAGGGGTGCTGGCAGGAACAGCTGTCCTCTGCAAGTCCCTGGGCGCGATCGTTCTGATGGGCGCGGGGCTGGCCGTGCTCGCCGCCGCGCGCTACGTGCCTTCGCGGCTCTTGCTGATCGGTTTACTGCTGATCCCGCCGAGCTACCTGGCGCTCCGCGTGACGGGCAAGTGGTCCGGCGATTCACTGCTCGCGTTGGCGAGTGCGGTCAGCCCCGATCGCGCGGCGTCGTTGGAGACCCGTCTAAGGAATGAAGCCTACATAGTGGCCAACGCGCTGCGCTCGCCGCTCTTCGGTCTGGGGTACCGCGACTGGCTCAGCAAGTCTTCTGTGAATCCCTTGGCGAGCGAAACGGATCAGGCGATACCCGACGGCCTCTGGGTCATCGCCATCGGCCGCCACGGCATGGTCGGGTTAGCCGCGCTCTTCGCAACGTTCCTGCCCCGCGGCAGTCATAGTGCGTCGGGCGAATCCCGGGTTCCTGGCGTCCGCCGCGGCCGCCCCGGTAGTCGCTCTGATGATGGTCTCGATCCTGAACGCGATCGACTGTCTCATGAATGCCATGCTGAATCCGGTCTTCACGCTCACGCTCGGAGCGCTGACGTCCTTCGTGCATTCGCCCGCGTTTGCGGCCTGGCGCGCGGGGGTTGCCGGGCTTGAACAAGAAGGGGCGGTTGGGGACCGCGGCCGGCGGTCGGTTCGGTCGGGCGCGCCGTTCGTCGTCACTGGCCTTCGGATGCCGCCAGGGCCGGGTTCGTCACCGGGCGATGGGCGAAGCCCGTCATGAAGACGCTGTGCCGCAGCGAGTCCCAGAGCATGTGGTGCGGATCCGGGTCGTGCTTGCGCTGCAGGATGCGACGGACGCGCCAGAGCGAAAAGCCGATCAGCCACGCCGCGTCCGCGACGAGCGTGTGCCACGGGCCGAAGTTCTTCAGGAAGTAATGCCGCCGCGCTTGGAACCAATACGACGGTCGCCGCTTGGGCCGGGGGGGCGGTGCTTCGCGCTCGAGGGTCGCGGCCCGGGAAACCCCCGTCGTCTGCCCGACCAGGTGGACGACCCGGCTGCTCGGCACATACCACGTCGGCCAGCCGGCCCGCAGCGCCCTCAGGCAGATGTCCGGGTCATCGAAGTACGTGTACAAGTCCTCGTCAAGCAGGCCGATCTGCTCCAGCACGCGCCGCCGGACGACCAGGCTCGCGCCGCAGACCCATTCCGCGGGCGCCTCGCCGCTGGGGATCGGCATCGCCACGTGCCAGTGCGGCGCAAGGCGCGTGAAGAGCCCCAGCCGCAGGCCGCTCTCGAACTCGGTCCTCGCCGTGATGAAGCGAAACGTCGATGTCTGGACGCTGCCGTCCGGGTTCTCGAGTCGGCTGCCGGCGATGCCGACGTCCGGCCGGCGGTCCATGAAGTCGAGCAGGGCGGCGATCGCGCCCGGCCGCACGATCGTGTCGGCGTTCAGCAGGTGGAACAGCTCGGGCGCGTCGGGCCAGGACATCGCCGGGCGGATGATGGCGTTGTTGCCGCCCGTGAAGCCGAGGTTCGGATGGATCGCCGTCAGGGTCGCCCAGTCGCCCCAGCCGTTGTCGGCAATCGCGCGGGAAATGCGCTCGGCGGAATCGTCGCCGGTGCCGTTCTCACACACGGCAACCCGCACGCCGGGCAGCGTTTTCACCTCCGGGGCGAGCGATCGCAGGCAGTCGATCGTGAGATGAGCGACCTTGTAGTTGACGATAACGATGAGCAGTCGCATAAGCGCCCCAGCGCCGCCAAGCTGACGCAGGCCCGGCTCGCCCCGCGCCCTGCATCGGACGCGGCCGGAGGCTGCCCGGACAAAGTCACTATCGACGCCCGCGACGCCCGTCGCAAGCGCGGAGAGTGACAAGGTGATAACGTGACAAAGTGACAACGTAAGGGCCGCCCCGCGCAACCGGCCAGCGTCCGCCGCTTTGTGCCATTGTGACTTGGTGACTGTGCTCCATCGCGCCGCCGGTGCCGGTGACAAAGTGACAAGGTGACAACGTGACAAATTGCAGACGCCCCCGCGCGACCGGCCAGTGTCCGCCCCTTTGTCCCTTTGTGACTTTGTGACTGTGTGACCCTGTCCCCTTCGTGCCTTCGTGCCTCCGTGCCTTCGTGCCTCTCTCTCATTCACGTTTTCACCTGATCACGTGTCCCAGCACCCCCGAGGTTCCCCATGACGTTTTCGCCGTCCGATGTTCCCGTCTTCATCCTCTGCGGCGGCCTGGGTACGCGGCTGCGTGAGGAGACGGAAGTGCGTCCCAAGCCGATGGTGCCGGTCGGCAATCGGCCCATGCTCTGGCACATCATGCGCAGCTACGCCCGCCACGGCTTCAAGCGGTTCGTGCTCTGCGTCGGCTACAAGGGCGAGGTCATCAAGGCCTACTTCCTGAACTACGCGTCGATGAGCAGCGACTTCACGGTCGCGCTGAAGAGCAACAACGTCACCGTCCACTCGATCGACCACGACCAGGACTGGGAGGTCACGGTCGCCGACACCGGCGAGCTCACGATGACCGGCGCTCGCGTCGCGATCGCCGCCCGCAAGTACCTTGGCGACGCGCCGCACTTCGCCGTGACCTACGGCGACGGTGTCACCAACGCCGACCTCGCGGCCGAGCTGCAGTTTCACCTCGCGCACGGCAAGATCGGCACGGTGCTGGGCGTGAACCCGCCGTCGCGGTTCGGGCAGATCGTCCTCGACGGCGACCGCGTGCAGCGCTTTGCGGAGAAGCCCGAATTCTCCGAAGACTGGATCAACGGCGGCTTTTTCTTCTTCAAACGCGAGTTCCTGAGCTACGTGTCGAGCGACCCGATGTGCGTGCTGGAGCGCGACCCGATCGTCAAGCTCGCCGACGACGGCCAGCTCAGCATGTACCGCTGGCGCGGCTTCTGGGCCTGCATGGACACCCAGCGCGACAAGGAATACCTCGACAAGCTCTGGACCACCGGCGAAGCCCCCTGGGCGTAGCCCCGTAGCACGAGCCGCTGTGTGGCACCCAAGACTGTGTGGCACCGGTTTCCAACCGGTGCGGAGAGTGTGGCACCGGTTTCCAACCGGTGCAGCCTGACGAAAGCAGGGAGAGGCGGGTTGGAAACCCGCGAAAACAACACCGGTTAGAAACCGGTGCCACAAAAAGAGTAGGACCGGTTAGAAGCGGGCGCCACAAAGCAAGCAAGCGGCGCCGGCTGCAAGACCAGCCCCACAATCGACACGACACAACGCGGCCTCTACGCCGCCATTCGGAGTTGCCATGCGAATCTTCGTCACCGGCCATCGCGGCGACAGCACGTCGCGTGCGAGCAACGGCGAGGCGCCGGAATGAACACCCTGGGCGCGACATTCTCCGGCCAGCCCGTGCTCATCACCGGTCATACCGGGTTCAAGGGCTCATGGCTCTCGATCTGGCTGGCGCAGATGGGGGCGCGCGTCACCGGGTTCTCGTTGCCTCCGCCAACTTCCCCAAGCAATTACGTGCTAAGTGGTGTGCGTGATCTGCTTGCGGACGAGAGGCTTGCCGACGTCCGTGACGTCGATGCGCTGGAGGCTGCGGTCGCCGCGTGTGAACCCCGGTTCGTCTTCCATCTCGCGGCGCAGCCTTTGGTTCGCGAGAGCTACTGGTCGCCGCGCGACACGTTCGATACCAATGTGATGGGCACGGTGAATGTGTTGGACGTCCTTCGACGACTGGGACAGCCGTGTGTCGTGGTCGTGGTGACGAGTGATAAGTGTTACGAACTCACGGCCGCGGATCGCAGCTATGCGGAATCCGACCCGGTCGGCGGGTTCGATCCCTACAGCGCCAGCAAGGGGGCGGCGGAGATCGTCGCGGCGGCCTACCGGCGGTCGTTCTTTTCAGGCGAATCGCCCGTCTCGGTGTCCACCGTTCGGGCGGGGAATGTGATCGGCGGCGGGGACTGGGCCGTGGACCGCATTGTTCCGGACTTCGTTCGGGCGGTCGTCGCAGGGGGTGTGCTGAGCATCCGCCACCCCGCCGCGATTCGTCCGTGGCAACACGTGCTCGAGCCCTTGTCGGGCTATCTTCTGTTGGCTTCGAGGATGGCCACGGCGACGTCGAAACAGTATTCGGGCGCCTGGAACTTCGGTCCGTCGAGCGACGGGCATGTGCCGGTGTCAGATCTGATCACGCGGCTCGCCGCGGCGTGGGGCAGTGGTCGGTGGGAAGTGGAGCCAGGGGCTCAGCAGCTTCACGAAGCGCCGTTGCTCCGCCTGTCCATCGAAAAGGCTCGGTCGATGCTCGAGTGGAGGCCCCGATGGGACATCCAGCGGACCATTGAGCGAACGGCGACCTGGTACCGTGCGTGGCACGCGGGTCAGGACACCCGGGCCGCCTGTCACGCCGACATCGCGGCCTATGAAGGCGGCGCCCAAGTCTGACCGCAGGCGGTGGACGTCGCACCTGACGCGTGGCATGGAGCAGCGGCACGCCGCAAGGTCCGCCACAACTTCAACGCCGACGACTTCAAGGGCTCGAAGTTCGTTCGGCTCAAGACGCTCTCGACGCGGATGGACCGGCTCGGGGAGTGAGGAGTGATAAGATGAAACGTGATCAGGTGAAAATGGCGCGGCGGGACGTTGGCAGCCCCTTATCACCTTCTCACTTTGTCACCTGATCACCGCCGCAGCGGCGCATGGTTACTTTCTCCCGTTGTCCCTTTGTCACCGTCTCGTGGGTCCTCAGTCCCTCAATCCCTGTTCCCTTTGGTCCCTGGTCGGCTTGCGCCTCACGACGCTCCCTTTGTGACGTTGTCACGTTGTCACTTTGTCACGTTGCCACGTTGTTCCGAGCCCCGCCCCTTATCACCTTATCACAGTGTCACCTTATCACCTGATCCCGTCCGTCCGCGGCCTTATCACGTTGTCACTTTGTCACGTTGTCACCGTGTTCCGGCACCTTATCACCTTATCACAGTGTCACCTTATCACATGATCCCCGTCGCTCCGCGGCCTTGTTACTTTGTCACGTTGTCACTTTGTCACTTTGTCACCGACTTGTGGCCCGTGCGGCCTGAGTCCCTTACCGGATGTTCCATGCGATTCTCTCCCACGCCGCTGGTCGGCGCGTACCTGATCGATCTCGAGAAGCGCGGCGATGACCGCGGGTTTTTCGCCCGCGTGTTCTGCGAGCGCGAGTTTGCCCAGCACAAGCTGGTGACGAATTTCGTGCAGGTGAACACGTCGCTCAGCGCCGAGCGCGGAACGTTGCGCGGCATGCATTACCAGTTGCCGCCGGCGTCCGAGACCAAGCTGGTGCGGTGTGTTCGCGGGGCGTTGTATGACGTGATCGTCGACCTGCGCCCGGGCTCGCCGAGCTTTGGCAAGTGGTTCGGGGCTGAGTTGACGGCCGAGAACCGCACGATGATGTACGTGCCGAAGGGCTTCGCGCACGGCTTCGTGACGCTGACGGACGCGACCGAGGCGTTCTATTTCGTGGACGAGTTTTACGCGCCCGAGCAGGAGCGCATCGTGCGGTGGAACGACCCGAAGTTCGGGATCACCTGGCCGATCGCGCCGACGAACCAGTCCGACAAGGACAAGGCCGCCCGCGACTTCGACCCCGCCTGGCACCTCCCCGGCATGGACCAGCTCCCCATCGGTTCCGAATGACGTCCCCTCCGCGCCTAAGTGCCTCCGTGCCTCCGTGCCTGTCCCTTTGTCCCTTTGTCCCTTTGTAACTTTGTGACTTTGTGACTTCCCCTTCGTGCCTCCGTGCCTAAGTGCCTTCGTGCCTGTCCCTTTGTAACTTTGTGCCTTCCCCTTCGTGCCTCCGTGCCTCCGTGCCTTCGTGCCTGACTTAATCCCTCAATCCCTCAATCCCTTCCTAAAACGACCATGCGAATCCTCTTCACCGGCGCCAGTTCCTTCACCGGCTATTGGTTCGCCAGCGCCCTCGCCGACGTGGGCCACGAGC
>CAZBOE010000159.1:0-306 GCA_964493365.1 uncultured Tepidisphaeraceae bacterium
CCGCACCGGCCGGCGGCTGGGGGCTGGCGGACGCTTCACCGCCGCCAGCAAACTCCTCAACATGGACATACAACGTGGTTTCACCGCCCTCGTTTCCGGTCACCGCATGCCTGTACGGGCGAACGCCCGGTTCGAGATGCACTTCCCAAGTCCGAAGCCGCTCGCGAGCCGAAGGACGCGGCGAGCCGTATTACGCAGTTGAAAGAGGTGGCGATCCTTGCCTGATCGCCTCGGTGTCCGGCGGGTGCGGGTTGAGTGGCCGTTGAGCTGACACAACTGCGAAGGTGAGTCAGCAGCCGATTCTCG
>CAZBOE010000159.1:331-11041 GCA_964493365.1 uncultured Tepidisphaeraceae bacterium
ATTCGACTGAGAGCATCGCACCCGACGGGAGTGTGAGAGTTGAGCCGCTGTGGAAGTTGGTGAGCTTGTCTTCGGTGATGGTGACCTGGGGTTTCTCCTTCGCCCAGTCGAGTTCGTTGGTGTCTTCAAGGCCGGGTGAATCGATGAGCCAGACGGTGGCGGCACCGGCGGGTGTTCCGTCGAACTCGATTGTGACCGTCTGGGTGTCGCGCGGATCGGCACTAACAAGGATGAGCGCCCGGCGGTTGCCTTCGGCAAAGCCGTAGCTGTAGAGACGCGGGATGCCGCTGACCGTGAGTTGTTTGGGGTCGCGGCTCGGGCCGTAGCCGGCGCCAAACCTGTTGGTGACGGAGAATGTCCGGTCAGGTGTCTGCAGCGTCTCCACGAGGTTGCCGCCAATGACCTCGTTGGCCACGCGGATGGCGAGGAATCGAGGGCGATATCGGCGAGCGTGGTCGTCGCCGATGTTGAGGATGCCGCCCCATCCGCGGATTGCGCCGGGCAGGTTACCGAAGCTGCCACCGGGCTTGAACTGTTCCTGTGAGAGGTTGAAGTTCTGCTGGGTTCGTGCGCCCCAGTTTTTGAGGAGGATGAGCATCGAGTTGACGGCGCTGACGCCGCCGGCTTTGCCGGCGTTCATCAGATTGATCTGTTCCATGGGAGCGGCATCGGGCGTGCTGAAGGTGCTGTGATAGTTGCCGCCCTCGTAGATCGACAGTTCCTTGCCGGACTCGCGCGTGGCGATGAGGTTGGACCAGTTCTTGTTGTTTTGCTCGTCCATCCACATGTGCCAGGCGGATGCGAAGACGAAGTCGTAGAAGCCGGGCTTATCTTTGGCCGTCTCGATCTGGTCTTTGTAGACGCCGAAGATGTGGTAGCCGTTGATCGTGCCTCGGTCAAAATCGGGGTGGTATCGGAAGAGTCGCCTGAGGCCACCGCCCTGTTCGTTGAGGTGGAAGACGAACTTTTCGGGGTCGTAGTATTTCGAGGCTTTGGCTCGCTTGACCAGGGCGTTCCAATAGTCGGGGCCCTGATATCCGGTGCCGAAGAAGGTGATGACTTCGTTTCCGAACTGAAGGTGGATCTTGTCGAAGACTTCGGTCCAGGGTCTCTGCTGGCCGAGGCGTGCGCGGAGCCTTCCGAGGCCCACATCGGCAGGTGCGGCGTGGTATTCCATCACCTGATCGATCTCTTCCGGCGTAATCGTGCCGGGAAGCGTGGCCCAGGGGTCGGCGTCGAGGTAGTCGCAAAGAACGTAGAACTCGTGGGTGCCGAAATCGTCGCGGCGCTGGCTGGTGGAGCGCTGGGAGAAGTTCTCAATGCGGGGGAGGATGCTGTTGACGTAGGAATCGCGATTGTTGCGGAGGTGGCGAATGGACCCGGGCTTGAGGAACTGCATGGCGTGGACGAGTTCGTCGCGGAATGGCGTTGGGTTGACGCCGTCGCCGTCGCGCCATGCTTCGACATTGTCAACAAGCACGACGCCGTCTTCGGCCTTGAGCTCCAGCATGAAGATCGGGCTCTCGCCCGGCCTGGGCTTCTCGAGGTCGATCTTCAGCGTGTGTTGAAGCCATTGATCGCCGGCGGAGGCCGCCTGACTCGTCCCGGCCACCGTGGGACGGACGATGACTTTGGGGTTGCCCGACCGGGCTTTTGTCCAGAGCTTGATGGTCCAGCGGCCGTCGAAGGGCGCGGCGTTGTAGAACTGGACGCGAAAGCGGACCCATGCATCGCCCTTCGTGGCGTCCATGATCATGGCGCCGTGTCCGCCGACGTCGGATGGGGTGTCGCCGGTGGAGAGCCCGACGGTGTCGGGCGTGATGTACTGCTTGTCGGAGACGAGGGACCAGACACGCTTGCCGTCGATCTCTTCCCGCTTCTCGACAAGCCACGGTTGCTGGCCCCTTGTCGTGTCGGAACGGTCGAGAAGCAGGCCATTGTTCCAGTCGGTGCCCCAGCGGACGGGTGAATCGAGCTTGACGAAATGCGTCTTGCCCTTGCGGTTTCCAGTGGCATGATCGCGGACTTCGACGCCGACCACTTTGCGGGTCTGGAAAAGGTCGGGACCCGACAGCACCAGTGCGGTCGCACCAAGATAGGTATCCCCCTCGAGGAAGCGCTGCTCGCCGAAGAGGTAAAGGCCAGTGGGGTCGGGTTGCGGGGCGTCACCGGCGACATGAAGTCGCTCGACGGTGCCTTCGAAGTTCTCGGCGACACGCTGCTTGAGGATGACCGAGTCGTAAAAGTTGTCGCCGCCGAAGTGGACGCCGAGGCGCTCGACGTCCTTTACGACGACCTTGTCGGTCATCCTGACGGTGACCGGTTGGTCGGCCCTTGCGGCCGGGGTCAGCGCAAGCAGGGCGACCAGGATAAGGTTGAAGCGATTCATGAGTGTTCCCTGGATGTTTCAAGAGAGACGGAAGATGCGGGTTTCGCCACGCACGAGGGTGAGGGACAATTCGGCTGCGTTTGCGATGGTTTGGTTGGAAAAGACGTCGACCACCCTCTGCTTTGAGGGCAGGCGGATCGTGCGGGTTCCGTCAGAGTTGGCGCCGACGCAGAGGTATCGGGAGTTGGCGTAGATGAGGTCACCGGGGCTGTATAGGTGGACGCCGGCCGAGGCGGCGACGTTGGTCACCAATTCCGCCGGGGGCATCGGGGCAGCGCTGAAGACGCTGCGGCTGCCGTTCACGTCCTTGACCACGAGGCCAGGTTTGCCCGTGCGGCGGAGCGTGCCGAGCGTGACAGCGGCGGGATCGTCCGCGTGGAAGAAGGGTCCGAACCTGAAGACCTTCTGATCCCTGGGCCACTGGAGCCACTCCTGGCGGCTGTGGAAGAAGGCCATGTCCATGAGGCAGCCATAGTCACGTTTGACGCCCTCGAGGAGGGAATGGTCGCCGACGAGATCGATGTGCAGGTAATCAAACACATCGTCCCGGCCCATCTTGATACCGGTGAGGGCCTCGATGTGTTCGATTGCACACCCCGTCTCATCGACGTATCCGGGCGCGTAGAACCAGAGCGCCGTCGCCCCCTCTGCCTCAAGCTTGCGGCGGATGGCCTCTCGGCGCGCCCTGGGTACGTAGCCACACTCATTGAAGATGTAGAGCTTGTAAGGACGCCTCACCCGCTCGAAGTCTTCGAGAATGTAGTCGTCGAACGGCGCCCCGACGAAAGGCAGCACGAACTGACGCATGCCCTCGTTGTAGATCTTGCCGAAGCCGTCCTCCATTCTTCGGTGCAGGGGCGACTCCTTCGAGATGAACAGTGCAATCTCAGAGACGCCTTGCCCCACGTTCATCTGCCCCTCGTCAGACACCTTGCGGAGCTGTCCGATGAGCTTTTTAACACTCGGGTCATCGAAGTGGAGCGGGCAGTAATGGCTGGCGCTTGTGTAGCCGGAGAAGACTCCTGCCCAGATCTCCATCCAGTAATGGTGGCAATTCTTCGTCAACGAATAGGCGATGTCGCGCTTGAGGACGTTGTCGGTTTCGAAAGGGGTTTTGGCGTTGGTGTTCGGGTCGTCCTTGAGGTGAGTCTTGGTGTCGAGCTGATCGAGCATCACCTTGCCGTGGAGCAGGATCGAGTCGACCGGGTGCTGCGAATAGTGTGTGCCTGCGAAGCAGCGGTTGTAGTAGCTGTAGGGTGACTGGAAGAAGTCGACATAGGGGCTTTCGTAGAGCTTCTTCGCAAGGACGTGGCCGTGGTGCTGGGGGAAGGGCCCGCCGTGTGGGAGGAGGTAGGCGTAGCCGTGCATGAGGCCGCAAAGAATGGGTTCTGGCGACGCCTCCTTGACGGCGCGGCAGTATGCGATCGCCATATCGGCGTTGCACTCATTGAGGCAGTACCAGAAGTCGGCGCAGCGGACGCCGTGGTGTTCGCGATAGTGGAACATGCCCGTGTGGCCGAACGACAGCCGCGCTTCGGGCGAAGGGACCTGGGCGTTATCGAACGAAACGATCTTGTCGCGCCAGGCGTCGCGCAGGGCATCGACGTTGTTGCCGTACCGGTCACGGAGGAACTCGCGGAAGTGGAAGACCATCGGGTCGGAGTAATCGGCGAAGCCTTCCTCGGGCGTTTTGTGATATCCGCCAAAGCCGAACCACTCGTTGCCGCTGAGGATGGGGTTGTATCCGATGATGTTGGAGGCGAACTCGCTGGCGGCATAGTGTCTAACCAATCGGGCGATCGCATGGGTGCTGTCGCGGAGCCACACCTTGCTCGCCAGCGACGGCGCATTGATCCGCTGTCCATTGCTGAAACGGGTCAGTTCGCCTTCGTTGTTCTTGCACCAGAGGTAGGGAGCGCCGGTCCGCCCGCCGATGTAGAGGATCAGCTTTGCATTCTTGTTAAACTTGATCAGCTTGCGGATGTGGTGATCGTAGTAGGTGTAGTCGAAGTCATCCGCGCCGTCCCAGCCGAGCAGATCAGGCTCGGCTCGGTTGGTGAGGATGACGTCGATGTGAGCCTCCTCGTACTGGCGCATCTTCTCAATCGCCAGGTACGCGGGGAGATCGGCGCGGGCAGAGGTTCGGGGGAGCATCTGCCCGCCGGCGAAGATCTCGGTGATGCCGTTGACTTGTTTAAGTTCGGTACGCATGGATGGGTCCGCTTGCGCGGGGTTCAGGGGGCGTTGCTGCCGGTGGAGATTGCCAGCACGGCGGCAGCACCAGCTTCAAATGGGGCGTCGACGACGAGATCAACTGTGGCGATAACGGTGTCAGGCTTGGGATTTGTCCACTGCATCGACCAGAGGCGAATTTCGGAGTATCTGCCCTGACGAATCTGAATGGGCATGTTCCACGCGAGGGTGGCGTCAGGCAGGTCCTTGAGGTTTCCGCCGTGCCAGCTGCTGATATGCAGGTTCCACTTCACTGGCACCTTCTCCCGCGACCCATCAACGTAATGAATCACGTAATGGAAGAGCTGAACCGGCTGCTTCTGATCGAGCCCGGGGCCGCTGTGATAGGTGTGAAGAAACGCCAGCGTGTCGGCCTTGCGATTCACCGGAATGCCCGTGATCGACTCGGCGTCACTTTCAGAGCCGAGGCCTCGGAGGACCATCACATCGGGCGTTGCGCGGTGTTCCGTGGAGGGAATATGCCAGTTGATGCCGCCGAAGGATTGGTCGCCGCCGGGAAGCCGTTGCAGGTCCGCGCCGTATCGGCCGATCTGGAACCAACTCGGTCGCTGGAGCGAGTTACGGAAGACGGTGAACTTTTCGCGCGGGATTTCGACGGGAGTGTAGATGGTGTCGCCGCGGTAATACGCGGTGACGTTGCCGGCAAAGTCGAATCCCGGGCGCCAGGCCCGGCCGGCCGGGATGGCGCCAATATCGGTCCCTTCGGTTCCGGCGCCGATGGCGGGAGAACCCGGCCTGAGCCGGTAATCGCCGCGGGACGGATTAACGTATAGCGGATCGGCATCGAGCCCCCGCTGTGGGGGGATCATCAGCATGCCTTCGTAGCCCTTGAGTTGCTTATGGCGGTCCGTAGCGGAATCGACCGCCGGAAACTGGAGGTTGCGGTCGAAGACGATGTTGCGCTGCGCGAGGTCGTCGAAGTTGGTGCTCAGGGGCTGCATCGCCGCATTGGTGACGATGTTGTTGCGGACCGTCACGTTCTTGTACTGGGGGTTCTCCTTGAAGCCCGAGACGCGAATTCCGCTGGCGAGCCAGTCGATGGCTGCGGCGTGAAAGCCGGGACGGTCGACGGTGTTGTTCTCTATCACGATGTTCTGCACGGCTGAGGGCTGGGCCTTGTAGGTGGCTTCGCCGACGTCGATGGCGGTGGATTTGGTTTCGATGACAATGTTGTGGTGGACCTTGATGTCTATCAGCGCGTTGCTGCCTTCAGTGCTCAGCGGCACGCCGGCGAAGGCATGGTGGATGAAATTGTGGTCGATCTCGATTCCGGTGATTGGGATCGTCCAGCTATCGATGTAGATGCCGTTGAGGCAATGATGAACGTAGTTGTGGTGGATGCGGCCGTCGCTGACGGAGATGGCGTCGATTGCTTCCTTGCTGCCTCCATAGACCTCATTGAACGCGATTTCGAATCGCGTGTTGCGGGAAACGTCGATCCCTTCCTGGGCCAGCGCCTGGCTAACCTCCGGTGCACCGGTAAAGGGATTGGTGACCATCAACTGGGAGTGCGGCCGGACGACGCGGTTGCCGATGATCGCCAGGTCATCAACGGAGTGGACGATGATCCCCATCGAGAAGCATCTCTCGGTGGTGTTGAAAGACACCTCAACAAAACGACCGCGGTCTTCCTTTTCCGGCCCGTAGGCATTGATCCCCGCCTGCTGGGAGTTGCGAATGTGGAAGCCCTGAAATCTCACGAACTCGGGCCGGCCCATGATCTGGACGAGGCCGAGGTCCATGTCATAGCGGCCTCGCGCCGCGTCCTTGGTGTAAGGGGCTTTTCTGTAGTCCTTCCGGACGCCAATACCGTCGATGATCGGGGTCTCGCCGGGGAACGCGGTGATGGTGAGCCATCGACCTTCGACACCGCCTGTTTCGATGACGATCGGCTCGCTGATCGCGTAGGTTCCACCGCGGACGAAGATGGTGTCACCCGCCCTGGCGACCGACACAGCCTTGGCGATCGAACCGAAGGGCGCGTCGAAGGTGCCGTCCTGTGCGTCGGAGCCGACGGGTGGCTGGTCGACGTAAAGGTAGCGGCCCGCAGCGGCGGCGCTGTCGGTTGCGAGGCCGACAGTGATGGTCTGGCCGTAACCGCGGTGGGTGTCGGTGTTGGCTCGAAGGGCGATGGACTTGATCGGCTGATCCGGGCGCGGGTTGATCCAGTCCATGGCATACCACGCGGCGTGTTCACCGCTGTCGCGATCGAGTGGGATGAGGTGCGCGTGGCGGGCCCAAAGCATCGGACCAACGGTGCCGACGCGATACCAGTCGTTGATGGACTCGCCAAAGCGGATGGGAATGGCGAGCTCTCGTCCGTCTTCGTAGGTCACGACGTAGCTGGCGACGGCGGGCGGTGCGGGCGGAACCTCGATCGCCCGGTGTGCCGCGGCAACCTGCATGCGGTAATGATGCAGTGCAGGTCCTGGAACGAACGTGTGCAGGAATGAGACGGTGGTGGCGGAGAACGGTTGGCCGGTGTAGACGGCAACAGGCGCGTCGGCCGAGTTGTCGACGCGGGCTGCCCGAGACGGGTCGACGGTGAACGTGCGGCCGGCGACCGTGACCGCCCCGGTCGGCGGCACCGCGCTGGCGTGGGGCAGGGCGAGAGGCTCGGCGACACTGGTTGCAATCGAGATTGGACCGGCCAACGCGTGGCTGGCAGCAGCACCGATGATGCCTAAAACAAGGGCACATGAACGCAATAGCACGGTTGCCTCCTGAGGAGTCTTGAACGGATGATCGAAGAATGAGGTGCTAGTTGAGGTTGACGAGCGACTCGCGGCCTCGAAATGTTTCGTTGATCTGCATCATTCTCGCCTCGTCGAGCGGGGGGAGCGTTGCGACGGCAACGTTGGCTTCGACTTGAGTCCGCGTCTTGCCGCCCGGAATGGCGACAGTGACCCCCGGCTCGTCGAGCACGTAGCGGATCGCCGCTTGTTGAACTGACGTGAATGGCGGGGTGACAATCGAACTCTCGAGATCGCTGACCGCGGTGAGGATGGAGTCGAGCTTGGCGCCGTTCCATCGCGAGCGGTGATCACCCTTTGGGAAGCCGGGCGGAAACTGGTGGCCGCGCCGGTATTTTCCGCTGAGCAGACCGCTTTCGAGAACGGTTCTTGCCACAACGGCAACGCCGGCGCGTGTTGCCTCGGCCATCATGTCGCGATTGCGCTGGCGAAGCACGCTGAAGATGACCTGCAGCGCATCGACACGGCCGCTGGCGATGTACTGCAGGCACAGTTCGACCGTCCGTGGAGTCACGTCGGGGCCCTTGATCGAGGCGCCGATGAAGCGGATCTTGCCGGCGACCCTGAGGCGGTCGTAGGCGTCGAGCACCTGGTTCATCTCGTCGACCGTGTCGGGCGGGTTGTGCAGATACATCACATCGATGCGGTCGGTCTGAAGCTGCCTGAGCGACTCATTGCACGCGGCGTCGATTTCGGCCGCCGTGTTTGGCCAGATCTTGGAGCACAGGACCACGCTGTCGCGTGCACCGAGGCTGTGGAGGGTCTTGCCGATGATCGCTTCGCTCCTGCCATAACCGCGGGCGGTGTCGATGAAGTTTCCCCCAGCGCGGATGTAGGCGGTGACGGCATCGACGGCGTCCGATTCTGCGACCGGGCCGTAGTGCTCAGAGCCGATGCCCCAAGCGCCGAAACCCACCTCGGTCACCTGGAGACCCGTCCTGCCAAGCTGCTTGATTCGCATCGACCCTCCGTGAAGAAATGCAAAGTCGAAACGCGGCGCGTGTTTCGACCCTCGACCTATGCAATCTACGCGGTGATGCCGCAGCCGGCTTGACAATGCGATGGGCGTGAATTGAACTTTTGCGCATGAGAGGACCACCGACGGTGGATCGGAGCGATGGTGCGAAGAAGCGAATCCTGCTGGTCGTGCCGACGACCTTTGCCTGGGCGCAGCGCATTGTGCAGGGGTTCATCGCGTATGCGCACGAGCATCGACCCGACTGGGAGCTGCTGTTCGTCCCGGGGCATGATCCGCTCCGCGTGACGTGGTTTGGCCGTGCCGACGCTGTGCTCTACCACGGAAGCGAGTCCCAGGTTGAGGTGGCGCGGCGGCAGACCGAGGGGCCCGTGGTGCTGGTGGAGCAGCCATCGTTTGACGGGCTGGCGGCGATCCGGACGGATGACCAGCGCATTGCCAAGTGCGCGTTCGATCATCTGGCAGCTCAGGGCTTTGAGCGTTTCGCATACTGGGGCCCCAACTCCCATGATTTCTCGCGCCAACGCGGTCGGGCGTTCGAAACGCTGGTGCGGGAGGCGCGGCTCGACTGGCTGGGTGTGCCGCCGGTGCCACATTGGCGGGCGGACAAACCATGGGACGCTTCGGAGCTTGTGACCTGGTTTCGTGATCAGCCAAAGCCTCTGGCCATGTTCACCGCGAGCGACTCGACCGCTGCGCGGGTCATCCATGTCTGTGTCGAATCAGGCATCCGCGTTCCCGCAGATGTGGCGGTGCTGGGGGTGGACAACGATATTCTCCTGTGCGAGTCGCTCGTGCCCGCGTTGTCGAGTGTCGACCACAATTGCATTGCAGTCGGAGCCACAGCCGCAGCGGCCATCGACACAGCGATGCGAACCGGCAGGCCGCCCCGGAGTTGGCGCATCGCCCCGGTCGGGGTGGTGGAGCGACAATCAACCGGGCGGGCAATCGTTTCTGATCCACAGGTATTGCGGGCGCTCGAACTGATCCGCCGGCGGGCTGCGCGGGGGTGGTCGGCGGTCGACATCATCAACCGGATCGGCTCAAGCCGACGACGCTTTGAGATGCTGTTTCGCAAACAGACCGGAACGACCTTGCAGGACGCGCTCCGCGAGGCGCGGTTCGAGACCGCCATGCGGCTTTTGGCCGAGGGCAAGCTGAGTCTCATTCGGGTGGCGATCGAGTCGGGATTCTCAAGCGCCGCTTACTTCACCCGGGCGTTCCGCGCCCGCACCGGGATGACCCCGACGGAGTACCGTCGCCGGGCCCGGGGCGGTGACGGGGCGTCGCGGCAAAGGTAAGCGAAGCGGCCGACAAATTGCTGCGCGTGCGCGTTTTGTAATTGCTGCGGCGCAAAATGAGCAATTCACGCCGGTTGTTAGCGCGGCATAAACACATCGGCAACTCGCACCGGCCTCCACTTCTTCGCCGTGAAGGAGCGACGAAGCACATCTGGTGGAGCCAACTTGTGAGGAGAGGCAAACAATGAAGGCACATCTCATCGCCGCGGCGATGGTCGCTGGCGGCATCTCAGCGTCGTCATCTGCAGCGATCATTGCAACGGAACCGTTCGATTACAACACCGGGCAACTTGCCCCTAATCCGGCCGTCAACAACGGCGGCTCCGGCTGGGCTGGCCCGTGGACTCCGTCAACCAGCGCCGCTCAGAATGCGTACAGCGTCGTGGCGCCGGGCCTGAGCATCGGCGGGTTCAGCGGGATTTCCTATACGGCGTCATCATCCGGCAACGCTACCGCCAACTCCATCACCGCCGGCAGCGTTGTGGCGCGCACGCTCTCTACGACTCCGGCGGTCGCGAACAATACGTATTGGTTCTCGATCCTGGTCAAACTGGCTGGAAACTCGGGCGATCAGGCAACGCGGGTCAAGTTCCTGACCACGGGTACCAGCTCGATCAACGGGTTGGGCTTCACGCTCCGCACCACCGGCGGCGAGAACCCGACAACGCAACTGTGGGCAGCAATCGCAGGCGCCGGCCCGGCGCAGACGGGTCCCACCATTGCCCATGGCGTCACCCACCTCATCGTGGGCAAGCTGACGACGAGCGCGTTGGGCAATGAGCAGATCGATCTGTGGGCGTTCGCCGATGGCGCCGCCGTGGACATGACCGTCTTCGACGGGGTGGGCCAGGCTACGGTGTTGGGCAACCAGGCGACCTTCGGCAACGTGATCATCCTCCGCTCGGACACCGTCGCGAGCGGCACGGTCACGTTCGACGAGTTGCGCCTCGGTGAGACACTCGCGGATGTCGGTGTTGAAGCGGCGATTATCCCTGAGCCGGCGTCAGTGGCGCTGCTCGGTGCAGTGGGTATGGGCTT
>CAZBOE010000160.1:0-3505 GCA_964493365.1 uncultured Tepidisphaeraceae bacterium
TTCGATGTGTTTGTCGTCACCCCCGGCGACACCGACCGCGACAAGGACGTCGACATCGACGACCTGGGCGTGCTGCTGGGCGCCTACGACACCACGGTTTCGCCGGGCACATCAGGTGACGGTGACGCCGACGGCGATGTCGATTTTGACGACCTGGGCGCCCTGCTGGGCAACTACGAGGCGGGCGCGCCCGCAGGCGCGATCGAGCCGGCCATCTTGCCCGCGACGTTCGTCGTGCCCGAGCCGGGCACGCTGGCGATCGCCCCGCTGGCCGCGACGATGCTGCTGCGCCGCCGCCGGCGTTGAGCGGCGGGCCGTTTGGCAATCCACACGGTGGGTTCACAGAGGGGGCCCCACATTGGGTCCAGCCGGGGGGCCCCGCGCGGCGGGTCCGCAGGACGGGCTTGCCCTCACTGGCCGCACGACTCAAGTGGCACATACCACATCACTCGGTCCTGCGCGGGCTGCCTATTGCCCCGTCGCGACGGGCGTGTCGTCGCGGTTGCCGTATTCGAACCAACTTGCGTCGTAGACCGCGATGTTGTGGTAGCCCAGATCGCCCAGCAGGAGATAGGGCAGGCTCACGCGCGTGGCGGTCTGGCAGTAGAGGACGACGGTCTTGTCGGGCGTGATGCCGCGGGCGGCGAGTTTTCGGGCGACGGCCTGGGGCGGCAGCGCGGTGCGGGTGTTGGGGTCGAGCAGGTCTTCGTAGTTGAGCAGCGCGGCGCCGGGGATGTGGCCGCCGCGGGCGTTGTCGCGGGGGTTCTTGCCGGAAAACTCGGCGGCCGAGCGGGTGTCGTGGAAGACGACCGAGGGGTCGTCGAGGCGCTCGAGCACCTGCGCGAGGCTCCAGACCGCGCCCGTGTCGACGGCGCTGTAGGTCGACGGGGCGAGGGTGCGCGGCTGGGTCGAGAGGGCATAGCCCGACGCGGTCCATTGCTCGACGCCGATGCCGTCGAGGAAGGCGACGTCGCGATGGCCGAGCAGGCGCAGGATCATCGCCGGGACGCTGCCGTCGGTCTTGCCGGCATGGTTGCCATAGACGACGACGCGGTGATCGTTGCGGACGCCGGCCGTCGAGAGCAGGGCTTCATAGCGGGCGAGGTCGATCCGGTCGGGGTTGGCCGGGTCGCGGAAGAGGTATTGCGAGGGGCCTTGGCCGGGCTTGACCTCGGGGGTGCGCCAGTCGATGCCCGGGAGGTTGATCGCGCCGGGCAGGTGGCCCTTGGCGTAGTCGTCGGGTGAGCGGGCGTCGATGATGAGCAGGTGGGGGTCGTCGAGCCGGGCGGCCAGGTCGGCCGGGGTGAGCAGGGATTGCCACCGGGTGATGGCGGCGGGGCGCTGACCCCGATCGGTTGACTCGGCTTTGGCCTCGAGGGCTGTTTCGGCGCGCGGCAGCCCGGTCTGCGGCAGGGGCCCTTCGGCGAGCCCAACTGTTGCCATGAAAGACACTTGCGTTGCCACGACGGCGACCGGCGACACCCACTTCGGCAGCAAACGGTTCATTACCTATACTCCTATAGACGACTAGATAATATGTAGACCATGTCAGCCCGCAGGTCAAGTGCGGGAAATCGACGGGCGCGGTGGTGCGGGCGGGAGCCGCAGGGCGGGGTGTCTCGGCCGGGGTGTCTTGGACGGGTGTGTCGGACGGGGTGGCTTCGGACGGGAACGTTTCAGACCGGCGCGTTTTCCGACCGGCGCGTCTCGGACCGGCGCGTTTCCGCCGGGCGTGTTTCGGGCGGGGTGATTTCGCCAGGGTGGGGCGTTTCGGGCAGGGAAGGGGCGTGTCCGACGGGGTTTCCGGATGGGAGGCGAACGGGTGGGCGAAAAGATGCGGGGGCGCAGATCAGGCGGGCGCGCGGGTCAGGCGGGGGCGCGGGCCCGCTCCGGCGCGCGGCTCAGCCGGGCGCGGTATGGTTTACCAGTCGAGCGGCGAGAGCCAGGCGGCGCGGCAGGCGTCGACCGTGACATCGCACGCGGGGTCGGCGAACGGATCGGTCGCGGGGACGACGATGCGCCCGTCGGCGGTGGTGTCGGCGACCACCGCGGGCATGGCGCCGGTGTCGCTGATCAGGGCAAACAGCTCGCGGCTGTGCTCGGGTCTGACCTCGATGACGTAGGCCCCGCTGCGCTCGGCAAAGAGCGTGTCGGCGGAGGTGATCATGAAGTTGAGGCCCAGACCCGAGGCGATGGCCATCTCGGCGGCGGCGACGAGCAGGCCGCCGTCGGAGACGTCATGGGCCGCGGCGACGAGGCCGCGCGAGAGGGCGGCGTGCATCGTGTGATGCAATTGTGCCAGATCCGACAGCGCCGTCCTGCCCGGGCCGGGTGTGACCAGCACGACCAGTGAGCCGGGCTTTTTGAAGTCCATGGTGACGCAGCGGGCGATGTCGTCGATCACGCCGATCGAGCTGATCAGCAGCGTGGGGGGGATGCGGATGACCTGCCCCGTCTGGCTGTTCTTGAACTGGTTGTGCAGCGAGTCTTTGCCGCTGATGAAGGGGATGCGATAGGTCAGCGCCGCGTCGCGGCAGGCCTCTGCGGCGCGGACGAGTGTGCCCATGGTCTGGGGGTCGTCTGTGCCGGGCCAGCAGAAGTTGTCGAGGATGGCGAGGCGGGCGGGGTCGGCCCCGACGCAGACGGCGTTGCGGATGGCCTCGTCGATGGAGGCCAGCGCCATGGCATAGGGGTCGGCGATGTGCGGCGTCAGCCCGTTGGCGATGACCACGCCCTTGCGCGACCCGAGCTTGGGCCGCAGCACGGCGGCGTCGGACGGGCCCTGCTGGTGCGGGCCGACCAGCGGCTTGATCACGCTGCCGCCCTGCACTTCGTGGTCATACTGGCGGATGATCCAGTGCTTGCTGGCGATGTTGGGATGCGACAGCAGCGCCAGCAGGCGCGACTGAATGGACCGGCCCGCGGCCTGCGGGCCTTCGACAGAGGCCGGTTGCTCGTGGTCTGCCGGGGGTTGTGCGTGGCTGGGCGCGGCGGGCGACGAGGATGCCGACGCGCCCGCTTCACCGCCGGCCATGGCGGCCGATGCTCTCACCACGGCTTTTCTCGTCGGCATCGGCAGGCCGCCGTGGACGAAGGCCATGCTCATGCGGCCGACTTCGTGGCCCCGGAAGTGGAGGAGCAGTTCGTGGTTGTGGGTGCCGAAGTGGCCGATGACGGTGGCTTCGACGTCTTCGGCCGACGCGAGGGCGAGCAGGGCGGCGACGTTTTCCTGCGGGACGGAGAGGACCATGCGTTCCTGGGCTTCGCTGATCCAGATTTCGTCATAGCGCAGGCCGGCGTATTTGAGGGGTACGCGGTCGAGCTCGACGCGGGCGCCGAGCTTCTCGCCCATTTCGCCGACGGCGCTGGAAAGCCCGCCTGCGCCGCAGTCGGTGATGGCGGTGAAGAGCCCCCGGTCGCGGGCGGCAAGGATGACGTCGGCCATCTTCTTCTGGGTGATGGCGTTGCCGATCTGGACGGCGTGGGAGAATTCGTCTGCGTGTTT
>CAZBOE010000160.1:3530-10956 GCA_964493365.1 uncultured Tepidisphaeraceae bacterium
AGGTGGCGCCGTGGATGCCGTCGCGGCCGGTGCGACCGCCCATGACGACGATGGCGTCGCCCGCGCGGGCGGCCTTGGTGATCTTGTCGCGGGGGATGACGCCCACGCAGCCACAGAAGACCAGGGGGTTGCCGACGTAGCGGTCGTCGAAGAAGACCGCGCCGTTGACGGTGGGAATGCCCATGCGGTTGCCGTAGTCGCGCACGCCGGCGACGACCTGCTGGAGGATGCGCTTCGGGTGGATCACGCCGGGCGGGAGCGCTTCGGACGGGAGGGCGCCGGACGGCATGTCGCCTGACGTCACGTCGCCGGAAGGGCGGGCTTGCGTGGCGGAAGCGGCATCGCCCTGAGCGGCGTCGTGTCGAGCGGCATGGGCCGAATCGCCCTGACGCCAGTGGGTTGGGTGGGCGACGCAGAAGACGTCGGTGTTGGCGACAGGGCGGGCGGCCAGGCCTGTGCCCAGGATGTCGCGGATGCAGCCGCCGGCGCCGGTGGCGCTGCCGCCGTAGGGGTCGATGGCGCTGGGGCGGTTGTGGGTTTCGACCTTCATGCAGACCGCGTCGGTGTCGTCGAAGGCGATGACGCCCGCGTTGTCTTTGAAGACGCTGAGGCAGAAATCGCCCTTGCCCTCGCGCATGAGCGTCTGCGTGCTGGCGAAAATCGTGTCTTTGATCAGGTTGTCGTAGCGGCGGGTGGCGACGACGTTGCCCGCGGCGTCATGCTCTTCGACCTCGACGGCGCTCTTGAGCGTCTTGTGGACGCAGTGTTCGCTCCAGGTCTGGGCGAGCGTCTCGAGCTCGATGTCGGTCGGCTCGCGGCCCAGGGCCCGGTAATGATCCTGAATGGCCCGCATTTCGGCGAGATTGAGGAACAGATGCCCGTCGCGCGAGAGCCGGGTGAGCTGATCGTCCGACAGCTCACGAACGGCGACGCGGCGCAGCTCGAACCGGGGCTCGGGCAGGTGGGCAAACGCCTGGGGCACAAACGGCTCGAGGTGGATCGATTCGATCACCGGGTTGCCCAGCACGCGGCCCGCGATCGCGCGGAGCGACTGGGGATCAACCGCCCGGGCGATGAGATAGGCCCGCCCCGTGCGGACTTCATTGACCGCCAGCCCCATCTCGCGGGCGGCGGCCTCGGTCGAGGCGGCCACCGGGTCCATCACGCCCGGCTTGAGGTGGACTTCGATGCGGCTGAGGCCGGGCGCGTCTTTGAAGCCCGGCTCGACGACCTCCGCCGACTCGACGATCGGGTCGGCGAGCAGCCGGCGGGCCAGCTCGCGGGTCTGCTCGGCCGGCGAGGCGCTGTCGAGCAGAAAGACGCGGCGCGTCTCCACCGGGCCGACGTCGACGCCATACTCGATGATCTGGTGACGGATCGCCTCGCCAAGCGGGTCGATACCCGAGGCGCCGCCGCGGGAGGCACGTGTCGTCACGACGTCGATGCGGTGAATCATGGCCGAACAGTATCGGGCGCGGGGCGCGTGGTGGCTAGGGGGCCTCGCGGGTAACCACGCCAGACCCACGACTCGGCATCGGTCGAGCCCGCTGCAACGTCGTCGTCACGGCTTCTCGCCTTGTGGCGTCACGATGAAGCGCGCCAAGCAGAACGCGGGCCTAACCATACGCCTCAACCGATGCACCGCCGATGTCGCGCGGATGAGGCTCTGGCGATCCGATGCGCCGCAACCTGCGATTGCGGCTTAGAGGGCCTCGATGATCGTGCCCTGGCTATGGCGTTTTGAGCAGTTCCTCGGCCCGCTCGAGGACCATGGCGGGGGTGACGCGGGTCATGCAGCGGTGGTCGAGGGGGCAGATTTTTTTTTGGCAGGGGCCGCAGAAGACTTTGACCGACACCTGGCGCTCGCGGGCGAAATAGATCTCCGTCCACTCGGGGAAAGTGGGGCCGAAGACGGTGACGACCGGCACATCGAATGCGGCGGCGATGTGGCGCGGGCCGGTGTCGTTGGTGATCATCAGGTCGCATCGTCGGACGATGTCTTTCAGCCCGCCCAGGGTCATGCCGGTGGTTGACAGGTCGATGACCGGCGCGGTCATGGCGGCGCGGACTTCGTCGAGAATGCGTCGTTCGCGGGGCGTGCCGCTGATGAGGATGGTGGCGCCGGTGTCGCGGTGGAGCTTGTCGCCCACCGCGGCGAAGTGGGTGGGCAGCCAGCACTTGGCGGCGCCGTATTGCGCGCCGGGGTTGAGCAGCACCAGCGGCGGTCGGCCGCGCGAGGCGGGGCGTTCGATGGCGGGGTCGAGGCCCACGCGGGTGAGCACGTCGGCCGCCTCGCGCCGCTCGGCGTCGGTCACAAACAACTCGAGGCGGAGGTCGCGGCCCTCCCAGCCGAGGTAGCCGGCCAGGCCCAGGTAGTATTTCACGATCGGCGAAGGGACAAACCGCCCCTTCTCGCGCGGGGCCAGCAGGCGATCGGTGAGGAGAAAGCCGCGGCCGTCACGGTCGTAGCCGACGATGCGCGGGATGTCGGCCGCCTTGCAGAGCAGGGCGGTCTTAAAGCTGTTGGGCAGCAGGATGGCCAGGTCAAACTTCGCCCGCCTGAGGCGGAAGGCGAGGTCAAACAGGCTCTTGCCGGCCGAGCGATTGGTGACCTTGCCGGTGCGATAGGTGATCAGCCGGTCGGCCCAGGGCATGCCGGCATATACCGGCTTGACGTAGCGCCGCATGAGGTAGGTGATTCGAGCGGCGGGATACATCGCGCGGACGGCGCGGAGCATCGGCGTCGCCATCACCGCATCGCCCACCCATGACGGCTGGACGATCAGGATGTTCTTCGGATCAAGTGGCTGGGACAACGGCTCGGGCATCGTCAACCATGATAGCAGCGTGAGCCACGCGGCAGCAGGCGCGGCGGCGCCGGACCATCGCGCAACACCATCACCCAACCGTCGCGCGACCATCGCGCGACCATCACCCTGGGCCGGCGGCGGCGCTGCGGCCTGTTTCACGCGCCCGCGGCCGCCGCTTTGACCAGTTCGCTCACGCGGGCGACATCGACGGGCCGATCGACTTTGCCGTCGCGCTTGACGGCGGTGCCAACGATGAATCCGTCGCAGTGTCGGCCGAGCTCGCTCGCGGTTTGCGCCGTGACGCCCGAGCCGACGTAGACCGGCGCTGCTGCGCGTGAAGCGCCGTGTGTCGACGCATGGGTCACGCCGTGTGTCGCGCCCGGTGTTGATCGTTCGGCCGCACCGGCGGCCTGCTTGACCGCCGCGAGCTTGGTGAGATCGGTCGCCTTGCCGGTTCCGGCGCCGCTGACGATCAGCGCGTCGGCCAGGCCGCGATGCAGCGTGTCATCGACCTCGTCTTTCAGGTCACGCGGCGACAGCGGCGACGAGTGTTTCACATCGACATCGGCGAAGACCCTGACGGCATCGGCGCCCAGCGACCGCCTGAGGCGGGCGAGGTCATGGGCGATGCCCTGCAGCAGGCCCTGGTCGGCCACCCGCGCGCCGCACAGCACGTTGACGCGGATGAACGATCCCCCGGCGGCGGCCGCGATGCTCAGGGCCGAGAGCCCGTCGTTGCGGAGCACGTTGATGCCCAGCGGCGTCTGCGGACAGGCGCCGCGCACGGCGCAGGCGACGGCGGTCATCGCGCTGACCGTCTCGGCGCCGACGCGGCCGGGGAAGAAAGGGATATCGCCGAAGTTTTCCATCATGAGCCCGTGCACACCGCCTTCGACCAGCGCCTCGGCGTCGCGCAGCGCCGCACCCGTGATCGCTTCCATCGACCCGCCATAGCGCGGCGAACCGGGCAGCGGCTCGAGATGAATCATGCCGATCACGACACGGCGAACGTTCTTGAACTGGGGTAGGGGCATGGGGAATCGCGGAGTTGATGGGGAGTGGGAAGTGGGGAGTGAGGAGTGAGGAGTGAGAATGCGGCGGATGCGGGGGATCGGGGCGGGTGTTTCTGCGTCGGGCCTTTTCTGCCTTGCGCCTTCGTGGCTCTTCCGTCTTCTCCGCTTTTTGCCTCTCCCTCATTCCTTGCGCGCGGCTCTGGCGGCTTCGACGACTGCGACGCTGGCGCTCATGCCCAGGCGATCGGCGCCGGCGGTGATCATGGCCTGGGCGGTGGGCAGGTCGCGGATGCCGCCGGCGGCTTTGATCTTGATCTCGCGGGCGTGTTTCTTCATGAGCGCCACCGCCTCGATGCTCGCGCCGCCAGCAGGGTGGAAGCCGGTCGAGGTCTTGATGAAGTCGCAGCCCGACTCCTGCACCGCCCGGCACGCGATGGCGATGGCCTGCTCGCCTTTGTCGGGGCCGAGGATCGACAGCAGGGCGGCCGACTCGACGATCACCTTGATGCACACGTCTTTGCGCGCTGCCCGGGCGGCGCGGGCGACTTCGAGCAACTCGCCCCGCGCCGCGTCCACGTCGAGCGACAGCAGGTGGGGCAGGTGGATCACCACATCAACTTCGTCGGCGCCGTCTTTCACCGCGGCGGTCGATTCGATCGCCTTGACGGTGGCCTTGCTCGTGCCGTGGGGGAAGCCGGCGACCGTGCAGCACAGCACGTCTTTGTTGGCCAGCCGCTGGGCGGTGTGCTTCACCCATGCGGGCGCGATGCAGACCGAGGCGAAGCGGTGGGCGATGGCTTCGTCGCAGACGCGGTCGACCTCGGCGGCCGACGCCTCGGGCTTGAGCACGGTGTGGTCGATCATCCGGGCCAGCGCGAGCGCAGTCACCGGTGACGAAGGCGTGGCTGAAGGGTGCGATGTCATGGCGGTCGGCCAGCCTAAGGGCAGCGCCGCCCGACGCCAAGCGGGCGCTGGTTGATCGAGGGATGGGTTGGCGGTGCTCGCCCGGCGCGGGTCAGTCGAAGCTGAGGAAGAGATATTTGGCGCCGACATCTTTCTCGGCGTCTTCGCCCATGTCGGTGTTGTAGCGGTTGTAGATCTCGAAACACCTGGCGCGGGCGGATGCGTCGGTCGGGAGGAAGACCACAAACGAGGCCGACACCTGCCGGCCGCCGATCTCGCTGATGCCGGTCATCCGCACATCGCTCGCGCCGGCGGCGTAGAAGTCTTCGACCAGCTTTTTCACATAATCCCGATCGCCTTCGAAAAGCATGTTGCGCGAGTCGGCGAGCCACGCGCGGGCCTCGGCGTGTGGGGCTTCCTTGAGCGCTTCTTCGACGAACTGGTTGATCTCGGCCGCCGACGGCGTGTCGGTCGTCTCGGTCTGCTCGGTCTCTTCGCTGGTGTTGTCGCCCGCTTGCTCGCAGGCGAGGCCGCCGAATGGGGTCAGGCTCAACACAGCCAGCAGGGCCGCCAGCCTCAAGATGCTCTCACACCGGTCCGTCATGGGTCCTCCGTCAACGAAGTGATGGGTGAACTATACCACACGCACAACACTGACGCCGCAATCTCGGGGTCGCGCCGCCGGGGCACCGGCCGGCATCGGCAGGCGAACGCGGGCGGTTGATCGGCCGGGTCACACGACGCGGACCTGGACGGTTCCCTGCTGGGGGATCGGCACTCGCTGCAGGGTCATGTCATGAGCCTCGTGGTAGTGGCGGATCAGTGCCGACCAGTCGAACGCCTCGCTCATCCGCTCGACACGGTTGCGCAGGTCGATCCGCTGGCGGCGGGTGTACTGGCAGAAGCTCAGCAGGTGATCGACCAGCGAATCGCAGGTCTGGTCGAAGCTGCGGTATCGCCGCGAGAGCACGCAGATGCCGTTCTCGCCCGCGGTGGGCACGTGGCTCTGTACATAGGCGCCAAAGCCCGAGAGGTCGGTGGTGACCGCGGGCACGCCCAGCGCCACGCATTCCATGGGCGTATAGCCCCACGGCTCGTAATAGCTGGGGAAAATGCCCATGTGGCAGCCGCGGACAAACTGCTCGTAATCAAGACTGATCAGCGGCGACACCGCGGTGACGAAGTCGGGGTGGAAGACCATCTTCACCGGGTCGTCGGCAGCGTTGAACAGGTGCCGCGCCCGCATGTGGCGCAGCACCGCATCGTTGGCGTCGTCCCAGAGGTCGTGGGTGACGATCGAGGGCTGCCGGTTCGAGCGCATGGCGTGCATGAGGCGCTTGAGCCGCACCTGTTCGTCGTCGGTCATCAACGTCGACGGCAGCTTGCCCGTGGCGGCCGACATAAACAGCCGCGCGCCGATGTGCTCGGTGATCTGGTCGACCGCGTTGCGCAGGTCTTCCATCATCGACTGGCTCTGAAGCGCGCCGACGTTGATGTTGCGCACCGGCGCCCGGGTGATGATGAAGGCGACGACCGTCGGGCGCTGGTGGGCGGGAAACTGCTTGAGCCGCTGGTTGAGGCGGTGCATGGCCTCGATGTAGAGGTCCATGCCCTTGTTGCGATATTCGTAGCGGCCGCTGGTGATGAAATAGAGCGTGTTGTCGAGATCGAACTGGTAGCTGGGGAAGAAGTGGCCCATCACGAACTCGTGAATGCGGGCCTTGTATTGGCTGTGAAGGTTCTGAAACTCGTGCAGCGCGGCAAACCGCTGAATGTTCAGCCCGTTGGGCAGAATGGCGTCGGGTTCGCGGCCCAGGAGTTTTTCGGCTTCCGAGGCGGTGACTTCGCTGACGGTGGTGAAGACCGTCGATGCGTGCGCCGCCGCCCGCTCGATCTGGAAGCGCGGATAGATGTTGTATTTCTTTGCTTCCGCGTCGGGGTCGAGGAAGGGCAGGTGGTCGTAGAAGTAAGGGTTATCGCCCGCGAGATAGCGCCCCAGGATGGTCGCGTGCGTGGTGAAGACGGTCCGGATGGGGATGCGCAGGTGGGCGATGCGCGGCACCGCCACCGCGCCCATCCACTCGTGGAAGTGGGCGATCACCGGCAGCTTCGGGGCCGCCTCCGAGAGGTGGCGGAAGAACTCGGTGACGGCAAACCCGAAGGCGATGGTGTCGTTGACCTCGCCGTCGCCGGCGACGGTCGAGATGCCGTGGTCTTTCCAGAGCAGGTATTTGTCGCCGTCGAGCGACCAGTAGCGGGCGCGGTGATCGATCAGGATCACCTGCGGTCGGCCGGTCACGAGCCAGTGTCCGAAGTAGGCGGGAATGCCCTGCTCGCGCAGGCGTTCGAGGGCCGCCGCGATTGCGCCGTGGGGGGTGGCGGGTTCGAATTCGACGGCCGCGGTCGCGGGGTTGTAGGGTCCGATCAGGCAATAGCCTTCGCCCCAGCGTTCGAGCATCGCCCGCGCCTTGCTCCGCAGCACGGTGTAGATGCCGCCGAGCTGCCAGCAGACTTCCCACCCGATTTCGAACAGCACGGGCTGGGGCGGCGCTTCGTGCTGGGGCAGGGGCTGATCGCATTCCGAGCCGTCGAGGGGCTGGTCTTTTCGGCGATCGACGCCGCTGCGGCGTTCGCCCCGTCGGCGCTCCATGAGCTCGAGCGCCTCGCTGGAGAGCTGTTCGGATTGCTCGCCCTGGGGCT
>CAZBOE010000161.1:0-3019 GCA_964493365.1 uncultured Tepidisphaeraceae bacterium
TCGCCGCGGAAGGCCTCGCTCTGCATGGGGCGCATGCCCTGGGCGACGATGCCGACGCACGCGCCTTCGTGCACGACAGGCCAGAGGAACTCCCAGAACTCATACTTGGCGATCTTGCCCTCGGCCTCCCAGCGACGGGTCTGCTCGTCGAGGGCGTATAGCAACTGCTGACCGGTGGTGGCGCCGGCGTAGAACGTGCGCTTGAAGAGGCTGCCGCCGAAGAGGCGCAGGGCGCGCTGGCCTTCGGGGGTGCGGTTGAAGGGGACGCCCATGCGGTCGAGCAGGTCGATGATCTTGGGGGCCCAGTTGGCCATCTCGAGCACGGGGGGCTGGTCGGCGAGGAAGTCGCCGCCCAGGACGGTCTCGTCGAAGTGCTGCCACTCGGAGTATCCCTGCTGGCGGGCGATGTCGTTGCAGGCGTTGATGCCGCCCTGGGCGCAGACCGAGTGCGAGCGCTTGACCGGCACCATCGAGAACAGATCAACCGCGACGCCCTCTTCGGCCAGCTTGACGGCCGCCGATAGACCGGCGAGCCCGCCTCCGACGACGATCACACGCTTTTTGCTGGGTCCTGCTGCCATGGGTGAATCCTTAAGAATGGTTGACTGTCCTGATCGCAAACCAACGTGAGGCTAGGCACCCCGCGGCGGCCGATCACGCCGGGGGCGATGAAAACCGTGAAACCGTCACTCGATGCCGGGCAGCGACGGGGGTGTGTGGTCGATGTCGAGGCCGTGAGCCTGCACCGGAATCGGCCGCGGCTCTTCGAGCAGTGCCGAGCCCAGGGCAGCAAAACCGCATGCCGTGGTCAGCATGAAAATGCCCAGGCAGACCAGGCCCCATCGCTGCTGGGCCGCGCGGCTGACCGTCAGGCCCCAGGTGATGCCGGCGGCCCAGAAGCCGTTGGCGAGGTGGATGGTGGCGGCGACGATGCCGATGGGATAGACGATCCAGCCGACCCACCACGCGGCATGCATGTGGTTGACCGTGCTCTGGGTGGCGTGATCGACCGGGACGAACTTGAGCTCGGTGAGGAACGCATCGGACACGCCCGGGAGCCAGTCGAGCCAGCCCTTGAAGCTCATGACGTGGAAGGCGATGAACGCCACCAGGATGATGGCGGTGATGCGCTGGAGCAGGTAGAGCCAGTTTTTGCCGTAGCCGTAGCGGGCGACGTTGGGCTGGCCGGTCGCGACGATGTAGATGCCGTAGAAGGTGTGGAACAGCAGCGGCAGCATGATGAACGTCCACTCGACCACCTCAAGCAGCGGCAGCGAGTGGATCTTATCGACCTGCAGCTGATAGACGGTCGGCCCCGCGCCATGGCGGACACCCTCGATGAGGGTGGCGTTGATGGCCAGGTGGACCAGGATGTATCCGCCGAACATGATGCCGGTGAGGCTGTGAAGCCGCCGGATGACAAAATGGGCCGGCCCTGAGAGCAGCGCCGGGGCGGTGTGATCGGAAGCGGTTGCGGTAGACACGGTTGATCAAGCCCTTTCTGGAGGTCGTGCCCGCCGGAGGGTGGTCCGGATGGGCGGAAACCGGGGAGTGAGTATAGGGATTTCCGCCCCCGATTGAACGCGCCCGCCTGCGGCTTGGGGTCGCAAGGGCGAGATTTGAAAGCAGCAGGACGGCCCTCACACGCCCAGCCGGCGGCAGGATGGCCGGTCACGGTGCCCTGGATCACGCGCATGCCACAAACGCTGGGCTTGCCGTCGATCGCTGCGGAGTTGTGCGGGAGTTAAGCGAATCGCATGATTTGAACGAATCGCCCGACAAACGAATCGCACGACAAACGAATCGCACGACTTAATCGGCTCGCCCGGTGGGTTGGTCTCACGCGTGCGCCGGGCCGACCCCAAGTCCGCCGCGTGAGCGTGGGGCTGTCGCCCGCTTCGACTGATACATCTACGCTTGCCCTCGGCCACGGGCTGGCCGGCGTCGGCGTGGTCACGATCCGGCGCATTCTGCCGGACTACATCGGGGTCGAGGCCCGCGAGGCAATGGCTTTGTGGCGGTGTGTGTCGCCCCCCTGCGTAGCCCGTATACTCCGGCCATGTCAGATTCGCCGCAGAAATCATGGCAGGCCCGCATCTCCGAGGCCACCGACGCCATCGCGCAACAGTTCGTCGAGTCGATCTCCTACGACTGGAGGCTCTACAAGCACGACATCGCCGGGAGCATCGCCCACGCGACGATGCTCGCGAAGGTCGGACTCATCACCGACACCGACCGCGACGCGATCACCGCGGGACTGAAACAGATCGAATCCGAAATCGACCGCGACGGAAGCGAGTGGGCGGGCTTCAAGCCCGAACTCGAAGACATCCATATGTGTGTGGAAGCGGAACTGACGAACCGCATCGGGGAGCCGGGGAGGAGGCTGCACACGGGGAGGAGTCGGAACGATCAGGTGGCGACGGATCTGATGCTCTGGCTATGTGATGCTACTGAGACAGTCGTTGAGAGATTAACCGATCTGTGCAGGGCATTCGTGCTTCTGGCAGATCGTTCAAGTGACGTCGTCATGCCGTCGTTCACGCATCTGCAACGTGCGCAACCAATCATCGCTGGAGCAGAAGCATTGGCGTGGCAGGTGATGTTTCACAATGACCTGTATCGCATTCGCGACTCCAATGACGATTCCACCCAGGACCTTCCGTTAGGAAGCGGTGCGATTGCGGGAAGCTCTCTTCCTATCGACGCAGCTGAAACGAAGGCAGCCCTGACATTTGGCGGCACACTTCCGCAGAGCAGTATCGAAAGAACCGCGGTGCGTGACCAAGCCTGCGACTTCGTCTACGCCTGCGCCATGATCGCCCAGCACCTCTCCCGCTGGGCGGAGCAGTGGATCATCTACATGTCGACCGAGTTCGGCTTCATCAAGATCGCGGATCGGTATACGACGTCGTCTTCGATGATGCCGCAGAAGCGGAACCCGGACATGCTCGAGCTCATCCGCGGCCGGTGCGGGAATGTGTATGGCGATCTGTTCGCGCTGATGACGATCCTCAAG
>CAZBOE010000161.1:3029-9679 GCA_964493365.1 uncultured Tepidisphaeraceae bacterium
CCTTCCCATCGGCTACAACCGCGACCTGCAGGAGGACAAGCGCATCGTCTTCCGGGCTTACGACACGGTGAGCCAGTGCCTGACGATGGCGGCCGCGATCGTGAACAGCGCGAGCTTCGACAAGGAGCGGATCGAGCCGACGCTGGATCGCGGCTTCCTCGACGCGACCTCGCTGGCGGAGTATCTCGTCACGAAGGGCATCCCCTTCCGCACGGCCCACCACATCGTCGGCACGCTGGTGGCCCGGTGCGAGAAGGAAGGCAAGCACGCTCTGAAGCAGCTGAGCGTGGAGGCGTTCAACGAGGTGATCGAAAGCTCACTGGCCCACGCGAAGTCGGATGCGACGATTCGCGTCACCGACGACGTCTACACCTGCCTCGGCGCGGCCAACGTCGTCAAACGCTACCAAAGCGCCGGCGCCGCCGGCGGGAAGCCGTTCGAAGAGCAGTTGAAGCTTTGGAAGCAACGACTGAGCGTCTGACGCCAGATTGGGCTCGGCCCACCCAGACGGCACAGACCTTCCCGCTAACCCGTGAAAATGCGGGAGGTTATCGGCGTTGGGCTGCCAGTTCGCCCGCGGCCGCCGCGATTCTCAGCCCCGCTCGCCTGCTCCGCTTTTGGCGGTTAACCGGCCCGGCTGTGATCTACAAGTCGAGCCTGGTTCGACGGTTGCGCTATACCTATCCGCCCCAATTGCGCCCGAAAAATATGGCAAAGCGGCCATAGGATTGCCCCCTACACGACAAATTCTTCTTGTTTCAGGCCGGTTTTGTGTCACACTCCGGCCGTCGCCGTCACGACACTGCGGGTCTAACCACCCCGCAGATTAAAGGAGACTGGAATGCGTCGTATGACTGGAAAAATTGCCGCTGCTGCGATCGTCGCTGCTGCGGTCATGGGTGGGGTCGGTGCCGGTACCGCGTCGGCGGACAGCGTCACCGTGAAGTTTGTCGGGTTCACCGGCAAGGCTTTCAACTACAGCTACAAGGGCACCAACTACAGCAACATCGCCGCCGGCTACTACAACTGGCGCTATGTTCTGCCGGGCAACCAGCTGGGCGATTCGTTCAGCACGTTCTGCATCGAGCTGGATCAGCAGATCTCGCACGGCCAGATCTACACCTACGACATCGTCGACCTCTCGACCGCCCCCAACTCGGACGTGAATGCCCCCTACACGGGCAGCACCGAAGGCATGGGCGCAACCAAGGCCGAGCTGCTGGGCAAGCTGTATGACGCCCGCTTCGCGACGATCGGCAACGACAACCACAAGGCCGCCGCCTTCCAGGCCGCGGTGTGGGAAATCGTGCACGACACGGGCCTCAACATGCTGGCCGGCACCTTCAAGGCCAACAACAACACCGGCGCCAACGGCTTTGCGACCCTCGCTCAGTCGTGGCTGAACGACCTGTCGGCCAACCTCTCGTCGTATGAGGCGACCAACCTCAACGCGATGACCAGCCCGATCCGCCAGGACCAGATGCTGCTCGTCCCGGTCGTCGACGAGCCCGACTCGCCGGCCCCGGTTCCGCTGCCCCCGGCGGCTCTGGGTGGTCTGGCCCTGCTCGGCGTCGTCGGCGTCCGCAAGCTCGCGAGCCGCGCCAAGTCGGCCGCCTGAGCGATCCGACAAGCCACGCATCCACAGAACTCTTCTCGAAGCGGGCAGGCCTTACCGGCTTGCCCGCTTCGTTTACGTCTGGGCCACGCCGACCCACGATCGCGCCGCAGCCGGCCGGCATCTCTTTCTGCTATCACGATCGCCAGCCGGTCCGGCGGGCTGACCTGCTCATCGAGATCAATAACGCTCGCCCCCTGACGGGCCGCGATCAGGCGGCCGGCCGCTTCGCATCAACCCGCGCGCATGGTAAACCTTGGGCCATGGCTTCATCGCCTCCATCCACCCGCCGGATCGTTCTCACCGGAGGCCCCGGCGCCGGCAAGAGCGTGGTGGCGACGCAACTCGCGGCGATGTATCCGGAGCGCTATGCGGTCGTGCCCGAGGCGGCGACACAGGTTTATCTGCTGCTGGCCACCCGGTGGGACCGCCTCGACCTGCTCGGGCGGTGCAACGCGCAGCGCATGATCTTCACGCTGCAGGTGCAACAGGAACAGCGCATCGCCGCCGAACACCCCGGCAAGATCCTCCTGCTCGACCGCGGCACGGTCGACGGGGCGGCCTATTGGCCGGACGGGCCCGAGGCGTATTGGAAAGAGCTTTCGACCACGCTCGATGAGCAACTGGCGCGGTATGACACGGTGATCTGGCTGCAGACGGCCGCGGCGCTGGGGCTCTACGACGGCGACAGATCCAACGCCACGCGCTTCGAAGACGCCGAAGCGGCCGTCGCCTCGGGCAACATGCTGATGACCCTGTGGGGACGCCACCCGCGACTGATCCGCATCGACGCCCAACCAACGCTCCAGGAAAAGCTCGAAGCGGTCGAGCGCGTGCTCTCGCGCGGGTGAGGCAGTGATCAGTGGCGGCAATCAATCGGATCTCCGATATGTGTACGTCGCTCGTTGTCCACCCGCGGCCGCCCGTGCTGGTGTCGGGTTCCACAGCGGCGGCCTCGAAAACAGCTTCGTCCTTCGTCCCGTTTAATCTTGCCTCGCGGCGAGACGTGGACGGTTGCCATTGGTGAAAACTTTGAAGATGCTGAATGGGTTGGAACGCGCCTATGCCAACGCTCGGGCCGGAGTCGGCGTACATCTTCCGAATCACGCACGTGAACAACGTGCGTTTCATCCTGAGCAACGGCATTCACTGTCGCAGCGGACGCGTTCATGATCCAAAGTTCACGACAATCGGTCTTCCGACGCTGATCGACAAGCGGGCCGCCCTGCCGATCCCGATCGCGCCGGGCGGCACCCTGAGCGACTACATACCGTTCTACTTCACGCCGTGGTCGATCATGCTCTACAACATCAAGACGGGCTTTGGTGGCGTCACGCATCGGCAGAATCACGAGGTGGCGATCGTCGTCTGCTCGTTGAGGAAGCTGGCGGCGATGGGGGTGCGGTTCGTCTTCACCAACGCGCATGCGTACACGGCAGAGGCGGAGTTTTTTGATTCCCTCGACGCGCTCGACCAAATAGATTGGGATTTGTTGCGGTCGAAGGATTTCCGCCACGACCCGGAAGACCCGGGCAAGAAGAGCCGGTACCAAGCCGAGGCGCTCATTCACCGGCACGTGCCGGTCGAGGCGATCCTGGGGGTGGCCTGCTACAACGCCGACGTGCAAGCACGGCTGGCGAAAGAGTCTGAGACGGTAGGCGGCACAACGCCGATCAAGGTCTTGCCAAACTGGTACTTTTAGATGATCCGATTCACAACAGGCAACCTCTTCGACGCCGACGTCGACGCGCTCGTCAACACGGTCAACACGATGGGCGTGATGGGTAAGGGCATCGCGTTGATCTTCAAGGAGCGTTTCCCCGAGAATTTCAAGGCGTATGCGGCGGCGTGCAAGTCGAAAGAGGTGGGACTGGGCAGGATGTTCGTGACCGAGTCGCCAGAGTTGAACGGGCCGCGGTGGATCATCAACTTCCCGACAAAAGCGAACTGGCGTTTCCCATCCAAGCTGGCGTGGATCGAATCGGGGCTTGAAGACTTGAAGCGCGTGATCGCCGAGAACGGCATCCGGTCGATCGCCATCCCGCCGCTGGGTGCCGGCAACGGGGGATTGGACTGGCGAGACGTGAGGCCACTTATAGAAATGGCGCTGGGCGACCTGCCCGACGTGGAGATCGTCGTGTTCGAGCCGACGGCGGCATACCAGAATGTGACGAAGACGACAGGCAAGGAGGAGCTGACCCCCGCGAGGGCAATCATCGCGGAGATGGTGAGGCGGTACGAGGTGCTGGGGTTCACATGCTCTTTCCTCGAGGTGCAGAAGCTGGGCTGGCTCCTGACGCGAGTCTTGCACAAGCTCGACTTGGCGGACCCGCTCAACCTGAAGTTTGAGGCGAACCGTTACGGGCCCTATGCCGACAACCTGCGGCATCTGCTCGACAATCTCGACGGAAGCTTTCTGCACAGCGAGAAGCGCCTGGCAGACGCGAAACCGGGGGATGTGTTAAACTTCGCACCTGATCATGCTGCGAAGTTGGCCGCGTACTTTCGCACGTCCGAGGCGGCGGTCTATGCCGAGGCGATAGAAGCAACGGATTCGCTTATTGACGGTTTCCAGTCGCCTTTAGGCATGGAAGCGCTGGCAACCGTGGACTGGTTGATGTCGCAGGAGAAGGTCGAGCCGACGATCGTGGCGATCCGCCAGGGGATTGACCGCTGGCCAACGCCGGGCGCTGGTGCCCGTAAGCAGAAGCTGTTCACCGACAAGCTGCTGAATGCGGCGATTGACCGGCTAACGGCGTCTTCAATCAGTCACTGATCGATCAAGAGGGAGTCTGAGAGTTTCGATACTTATCCGGCTCCGCAATCGCTGGCGCCAAACAGGCGGACGATGAATCAGGTGATTTGTCAGTCGCCACCGTAGGTCCCGGCCGCGACACAAGCGATTCGCTCACGGCATCTGTTGCAGGGAGTCAAGCGACAAGCGAGCGGTTGTCCCTTTTCCCCGCACGTGCATTACAATCGGGGCGTGGACGCAGTGGTTTCCGACATCCCCTGGCTGATCCGCAGCTTCCGGCGGGAAGACCTGCCGGCGTGTCAGCACCTCTACCGCGAAGGGCTCATCGGCGGGCAGATCGCCGAGAACGACAGCGGGCTCGACATCGACGACATCGAGTGGGCTTACATGGCGCCGCCGGGCAATCACTTCTGGGTGGCCCAGGCGACACTGCCGGATAAGCAAGCGCCCGAGATCGTCGGGATGATCGGGGTGCAGTCGCACGAGGAGAACGTGGGCGAGATCCGCCGACTGCGGGTGAGGCAGGATGTCCGACGGCGCGGCATCGGGATGGGGCTGGTCGAGACGGCCGTCCGCTTCTGCGCCGAGCGCGGCTATCTCAAGGTCACGCTCGACACCTTCCTCGAGCGCGAGGCGGCCATCAAGCTGTTCGGCAAGTTCCGCTTCCGCCACGACAAGACCAAGCTCTGGGGCGGGAAAGAGCTGCTGTATTTCTACCTCGATTTGTATGGCCGCGAAGCCGGCGGCGAACAGAGAGAGTGACGAGGTGGCTGGGGAGGAACGCGAGCAGCAGACATCGGGCAACGGGCTGCCGACTCGCCTCCCACTGCCGACCGCCCACTGCCGGCCGCCGACCTTTCTCCCGCTGCCAGCTCGCCTCCGCTCTGCCCCCCGACATTTCTTCGTAGACTCTTTCGTGGCTCACAAGGTATCTTCACGGGGTCAGGATTTGCCTGCGGCGGATGGGCTGGACGATGTGCCGCCGGTGGGCTGTTCTGACGTCGTGACCGGGCCAAGCCCGGTCTTCCCAGACGAGCCAGGCTCGCGGTCGATCGGCGACGCGATGCGTCTGAAGCTGCCGGTATCAACCATCGGCAGATTCTTGCGTGGGCGCGGCGTGGCAGGTCGGCTAGAAAGCGGTCGGCGGGTCGGGCGCCGGTCGTCGCACGTTTGGGAGAATGCAGCCGCCCGGGATCGCGCGTGGGCTGTTTTGGCTCGGCGCGCCGGTCTATCGCGGCTGCCCCGCCTCCCATCCGAGCCGGCCGACTCTCATATCGACGACCGATGATCCGCCGGTCGACCGCCGGGCGGTGATGGCCCGCCAACGGCGTGTGACACAAGGGGTCTGGTTTGTGGCCCTTGTTGAGGTTCATCGGACGGAAATGACCGATATGCCGGCAGGGGCCGCGGCAGACTCGGGCGCAGCAACGAACCATCGCGACTTTGGAGCAACTGAACCCATGACCATGACTTCATCCAACAGCGCATCGACCAGTTCGGCCGGCCAGTCGGGTAACGGCAGGGCCGGCGACTCGCTGGTTTCGCTGATCGACCGCAAGCTCGACACCCAGCGCTTCCGTGAACAGCACTGGGAAGGCACGTATTTCGACTATCTCGAGCTCGTTCGCGAAGACCCCAGCATCGCCCGAAACGCATTCCAGCGCGTCTATGACATGATCCTGACGTATGGGAGCGAGAACTTCACGCTCTTTAAGCAGGAGTACACGCGCTACCACTTCTTCGCAGACCCGGTCGACCGCGGGGCCGATGCCATCTTCGGGCTCGAGCGGCCGCTGATGCAGCTGGTCGATTTCTTCAAGTCGGCTTCGCAGGGCTACGGCACCGAGAAGCGCATTCTGCTGCTGCACGGCCCGGTCGGCAGCAGCAAGAGCACCATCGCCCGGCTGCTCAAGAAAGGCCTCGAGTCATACAGCCGCACCGACAAGGGCAAGCTCTATACCTATAGCTGGCGCCTGCCGGCCAGGATGGGCAGCGACGAAGCCGAAACCTGGCTCGACTGCCCCATGCACGAAGAGCCGCTGCTGCTGATCCCACGCGAGGCGCGGCAGGATGTGCTCGACGCGGTCAACGAAAAGATGCCCGACGGGCGGAAGATCAAGCTCTATGGCGAGGTCTGTCCGCTGTGCCGCAAGGTGATGGCCGACCTGATGGATATGTATGACGGCGACTGGCGCAAGTGCATGGAGCACATCAAGGTCAAGCGGCTGATCCTGAGCGAGAAAGACCGCCGCGGCATCGGCACGTTTCAGCCCAAGGACG
>CAZBOE010000161.1:9743-10014 GCA_964493365.1 uncultured Tepidisphaeraceae bacterium
CCGACCCGCGGGCGTTCAACTTCGACGGCGAGCTCAACGTGGCCAACCGCGGCATCGTGGAGTTCATCGAGGTGCTCAAGCTCGACGTGGCGTTCCTCTATGACCTGCTGGGCGCCAGCCAGGAACACCTGATCAAGCCCAAGAAGTTCGCCCAGACCTTCATCGACGAGGTGATCCTCGGGCACACCAACGAGCCGGAATACAAGCGCCTCCAGGGCAACGAGATGATGGAGGCCTTCCGCGACCGCACGATCAAGATCGACGTGCCTTA
>CAZBOE010000161.1:10117-10954 GCA_964493365.1 uncultured Tepidisphaeraceae bacterium
GCACATCGCGCCCCACACCATCGAGGTGGCCGCGATGTGGGCGGTGCTGACGCGCCTGAGCGAGCCCAAGAAGGCGGGCATCACCAAGCTGCAGAAGCTCAAGCTTTACAACGGCAAGAGCATTCCCGGATTCACCGAGGACTCGATCAAGGAGCTCAAGGAAGAGGCCCCGCGCGAAGGCATGCAGGGCATCAGCCCGCGCTACATCCAGGACAAGATCTCCAACGCGCTGGTCGGCGAGCAGGCCCAGAAGGACCGCTGCATCAATCCGTTCATGGTGATGAACGAGCTGGAGAACGGGCTCTCGCACCACTCGCTGATCACGGACGAGGAGCAGAAGAAACGCTACCGCGAGCTGCTGAGCGTGGTCCGCGAGGAATACGAGGACATGCTCAAGGCCGAGGTGCAGCGGGCCATCTCCGCCGACGAGGACGCCATCCGGCGGCTGTGCACCAACTACATCGAGAACGTGCGGGCCTACACCCAGCACGAGAAGGTACGGAACAAGTACACCGGCCGCGACGAGGAGCCCGACGAGCGTCTGATGCGCGCCATCGAGGAGAAGATCGACATCCCGGAGTCCCGCAAGGACGACTTCCGGCAGGAGATCATGAACTACATCGGCGCGCTGGCGCTGGACGGCAAGAAGTTCGAGTACAACACGAACGCCCGGCTCCACAAGGCGCTCGAGCTCAAGCTGTTCGAGGACAGCCGCGACACGATCAAGCTCAAGAACGTCGTGTCGGGCGTGGTCGACGACGAGACCCAGGCCAAGATCGACGTCGTCAAGCAGCGCCTGATCAAGTTCTTCGGCTACAACGAGACCAGCGCGACGGA
>CAZBOE010000162.1:0-2280 GCA_964493365.1 uncultured Tepidisphaeraceae bacterium
CGCCCAGCACCCCGCCGAACGCGGCCAGGGTCTTGCCGCAGCCTGTGGGCGCGTGGATCAGCCCGCTGTGGCCGCGGAGATACGCATCCCACGCGTCGACCTGAAAGGCGAAGGGGTTCCAGCCGCGCTGGTCAAACCAGGCGAGCAGCGGCGCCATGCCCGGGTGAGGCGAAGGGGGCGTCGCCCCGGGCTGTGCGGGTGAATCATCAGGCTGGGCGCGCGCCGCGTCGGGCTGGGCGGGTGTGGCAGCGGCAAAGGCGGGCGCGGCGAGCGTCGACATCGCCCCGATCATAGCGCACCGGGCCCGAAGAAGGCGGGCGCCGCGCGGGCGAAAAGGCGACGGCCGCCCTCCGCGGCTCAGGGCACACTCAGCAGGTCGTTGAGCACGCGTGGACCGTCGATCTGCTTGAGACCCACGCGCAGTTCGATCGGGCCCTGCTCGGGCGGCGGCACGCTCGTGAAACGATATCGCTTGATGATCGTGCGACCGGGGCCGAGGTTATTGACGATCCGCTCTTCGCGGCTTCGGCCGGCAAAGACGGCAAACGCGGTGTAGTTGACCCGCGACTTGCCGTAGTTGGTGATCATCTGCTGGACGATCACGTCGGCCCCGTCGCGATAGGCCAGCGTCTGGAGCCCCACATCCGACAGGCCCAGCTTGAGCTCGATCGGCACGGTGATCGGCGCAGACCTCACCGACGGCACGGTGAACTCCGCGAGCATCGTCTTGCTCCCCGCGGGGCTGTTATAGGGAAACTCGATGGTGATCTCCTGCTCGAGCGTCTCGCCCGGGCCCAGGGCGAATGAGATCACCGGCGGCGTCACGCTCCAGCCCGGCGGCAGTCGAAGCCGCATCGAGCCGGCGATCGGGTCGGCAAACGTGTTGGCAAAACGCAGCTTCCGCGTGTGCAGGGCGAAGGTGCTCTCCATCAGCGGCTGATCGAGCGCCACGCTGGCTCGGAACCGCGCCAGCGCCGGCTCGACGTCGGCGATCAGGATCGGCATCCGCCCGACCGACACGCTCGACGCCCAGACGCCCTTTTCGTCACGCGTGGCCGGCAGTGGCGTGGCGTTGCCCCAGAGATCGACCATCACCGGCCGGCCGCCCAGGTCGACACGGATTGACCTCGCTTCGCCCGCGCCCGGCGCAGACGGCCCGGGGTCTCTGGCCCACAGCACGAGCAGGCCCCGGCCGTTGATGTCGAACAGGAAGGTCTCGATGCCCTCTTCCAGCGGCACCTTGCCCGCGTAGCTGGCGCCAGACAGCAGCGTCGTCAGCGTGCGCATGACCAGCAGGAGCTCGTCGGGGTGGCGGACGTCCTGGTCGACCTGCGTTTCGATCCGCAGCGGCAGCGGCATGTCGATGCGCGGCGCGCCGGCCGACAGGGCCCAGATGATTCGGCGGGCGAAATCGCTCAGGCGGGCGTCGCGGCCGTATCGCTCGTCGAGCGGGGTCACCACCACCGCGTCGTCCTTGTGGCGCAGCGAGCCGTCGGGCCGCCTGAGCTCCGCGACATACAGCGGCACTTCCTCGGGCAGCACCGACGCCGGCAGCACCAGCGCCACAGGCGTGGTCAGCGTCGGGTCGATCTCGCGCCATGCCGGCCAGGGCACCGCCAGCCGCGGCTCCTTCACCAGCCCGTCGAACTGCTGCCGCAGCATGCGATACGCCTCGGCGGCGGCGGCGTCGGTGGCGATCGTGTCGTCGTTGTCGGCGCCGAACTGCCAGTGTTCCACCTGCGCCACATGCATCGCCACGAGAAACGCCAGCGCAGGCTCCCACAATTCGCGCGGGGCGCGGACGAGCTTCTGCCAGGTGTCGCCGCCCACGACCTTCTGCACATCCGGCGGCAGGCCCGTCAGACACGCCACCGGCTCGATGTCGCGGCGGCTCAGCTCCGCGAGAAGCTGATCAAACTGCGCCGCCTGCTGCTGCTGAATGTCGCCCCGCTTGCCCCAGACGGTGAGCTTGACGTGCTTGGCCGCGATCAGCAGCAGCAGCCGGGCGACCTGCGGCTTGACTTCCAGCAGCCGGGCAAAATCGTCCCACCCCTCGGGCGCCAGATCGGTGGCGATCACCGCGAACCGCGGGTCGGGCGGGGCGGCGCCGCCGTCGTCGCTCAGGCGGATCAGCGACAGCTTGCGCGATGCCACGACCTGCCCGCGCGACGAGATATCCACCTCGGCCGAAAACCATCCGGTCGGCAGGTCGGGCACGACGAAACTCGCCTGCATCCGCCCCGGCTCCAGACGCCCCGCCTCGGCCTTGTTCACCGCCCC
>CAZBOE010000162.1:2290-10953 GCA_964493365.1 uncultured Tepidisphaeraceae bacterium
AAGACCGCCTGCCCCGCGGCATCGCGCACGACCAGTCGCATCGACAGGTCCTGCGTGAATTCGTCCGCAAGCGTCATCGTCAGCACGGTCGGTTCGCTCTTGCGAAAGACGTTGCCGGGCTTGTCGGTCCGCAGCGTCACCCGCGGCACCTGATAAACCGAGACGTCGTCAAACCACGCCGTGCCGCGGACATCCTGGTTAAACAGCGTCCGCTCTCCCAGCGATGACGGGGCATATTGCACCGGCTGAAGCAGGCCCAGGTCGAGCTGCAGAAACGCCGCCCGCGCGTCGTCGGCGGCCAGGTCGATCTCGAGGCGATGCCAGTCGTCGTGCTCGTCGGCCGCGGCGTAGAGCGCGCTGTGGGTGACCAGCCCCGGGATCACCCGCATATCCTGATCGAGCACCGATGCGGTGATGCGGGCGCGGGCGCTGTCCAGTCGGGTTGTGCGGACGTATCCGGTGATGTGATATCGCGCCCCCGGGCGGATGGGCAGCCGCTGGGGCTCATAGGAGTAGACCAGTCCGCCGCCGTTGAGGTCGAAGCGGAACGAATACCGCCCCGAGCGGGCCGAATCGAGCGTGAGCCGACCGTTGACATAATGGGGCAGGTTGGGCCCTTCGGCCTTGTGCCAATACATGGGGATGTCTTCGACGTTGCCCCGGGCGCGTTCCTCGAAATCGAAGATGGACAACACCCTGGCCGCATCGCCGGCCGGATTGAGCGGGTCGGCGTCGTCGGGCGTCTGCGCCGCCGCGCCGCCCGACAGCAGCGCCGCCAGCGACGCGAGGGCGAAGTAGATGGGCCAGTTCAACCTGCGCATGGCACGATTCGACTGCCTCGGGCAATGCTGCCACGGTCCATGGTGCTCGACGGGCCTGCCCCGCCGGCGTCACCCCGACGGCACCACGCCCCCGGTCTTGCTCGGACGATCGCCAAGCCCGGCTTGGGGGCCGGTCCGATAACCGTGTATCGGCCGCTTGCCCCGTGGGAGTTGAATGCCGGCCGCGGAACGGCATTCGCCCGCGCCGGCCGGTCTTCGCGAAGCAGGCGGTCTTCGCGACGCGGCCGGGCGCAATGACCGGGGTTGTGGCCGCGCTGGCCCCCGTTTTGCACCCGCTCCTGCCATGCCCGCCACACCCACCGAGCAGCACAGGTCGCCCGGCGAACGGCCCAAGGACGAGTCGGCGACCTCGGCGTTATCGCATGTGCTAAAGACACAGGGCTGGTGGGGCTTCGGCAAGCGCGTGCTGACCGAGACGGGCAACGACCAGATGACCACCTGGGCCGCCGCGATGGCCTATTCGTGGCTCTTTGCCATCTTCCCGTTCGCCATCTTTCTGCTCACGCTCGTGCCCTATCTGCCGCTGGGCGATCCGGGGCAGATTCAGCAGGAACTCACCGATTTCATCCGCCGATCGCTGCCGGGCGAAGCGTCGGCCATTCTGGTCGATGTCATCCCGGAGATTCTCCACCAGCGTCGCGGCGGGCTGCTGAGCCTGGGCATCCTGATCGCCATCTGGACCGCCTCGAGCGGCATGGCGATGACGATGTCGGCGCTCAACCGCGCATATGACCTGTCGGAAGACCGCGCTTTTCACCGTCAGCGGCTGGTCGCGATCCTGCTGACCACCGCCACGGCGGTGCTGATCCTGGCGGTGCTGGTCCTGCTGCCGATCGCGGGGATCGCCATCGCATGGCTCGAAAACCACGGCATGATGCGGTTCTCGACCCCGCTGGCGATCGTGCTCAACATCGTGCGCTGGGCCGCGGCGGTGCTGCTGATGATGCTGGTGGTGTCGCTGGTCTACTACTTCGGGCCCCGCGCCCACGGCGCATACCGCTTCATCTCGCCCGGCGGCATCTTCACCGTAGCAGTATGGATCATCATGGGACTGCTGTTCCAGCTCTACATCGACCGCTTCGGCAGCTACGGCGAAACCTACGGCGCCGTCGGCGGCGTGATCGTGCTGCTGCTGTTCATGTATATCGTGTCGCTGGTGCTGCTGGTCGGGGCGGAGATCAATAGCGAAATCGATCTGGCGGTGCACGGCCGCGAGGCCGTTGTGGAAAAACCGACCGGCCGAAAGACACCCTCAACCGCAAAAGGCCTCTCGGGCGAACCGTCAGCCCGCGAGCAGCATCAACAAGACGCGGGAGAACGCCGGGCCGACCTCAGTCAGACGGCCGCCCTCCATCGCGATCGCGGCCATCACGATCCCCGTCATGCCGAACTCGGTCATGCCGATCCCGGTCGCGCCGATCCCGGTCGCGCCGATCCACGATACGTCGAACCGGGCTCCTCCCGGCCGACCGCACCCGCGCGGCCGGCGTCGGCCAAGGCCGGTTACCTGACCGGCGTCATCGGCAGCGCAGTGGGCCTGACGCTCTACCTGCTGAGCCGTCGAGGGCGCGGCCGCGACCTCAACCCCGCGCTGTCGCGGCGTCACACGCTCGCCCGCCGCTACCCACTGACCTGGCGGGCCATGCGCTCGTGACGGCCCAATCCGCCCTCACCGCACGCTCTGCGTCCGGCCAACATATTCCCGCTCAACCAAACGCCCCGCTGAAACGAGCGGGCGTGCGATGCGCCCGGTAACAGGTCGCGTCGCACGCCCGGCTGATCAACATCGCGTCTATTTATCCTTGTTTCCGAGTCGAACAACTCAGGCGAGCGCCTTCACGGCCTTCTCGATTCCGGCCGGATCGAGGCCCTGTGCCGGGATCTGCTGCCAGAGCCCGCCCGGGCCTTCCATGTGGACGCCGATGTTGTTGTATTTGCCCTTGAAGCCGCGCTTGAGCAGCTCGCTGCCGAAGCGCGAGCCCAGGCCGGTCTTCACGTTCCACCCTTCGGCCACCAGCACGAACGGGGCGGCGGCCAGCTTCTTCATCACCGCTTCGTCGTAGACGTTGAGCGTGGGCTTGTTGACCAGCCCGACCTTGACGCCGCCTTCATTGAGCTTGATGACCGCGTCGAGGGCGCGGTAGACGACCTCGCCGAACGCGACGACGTATCCGCCGCCGCTTGTTTCGCGGATGACGTCGTCCTTGCCGGGGGTGAAGGGCTTGCCCTTGAACATGGGCTGACCCGCGTCGTCGAGGATGTCGGGCACCGGCGCGCGGTTGGAGAAGACGAATCGCAGGCCCGGGTCATGGAAGATCGTCTTCACGCACGCCGCGAACTGGTGCTGGTCGACCGGGAAGTAAAGCCGCGTGGTGTCTTCGCCGTGGCCGGGCTTGACGCCCCCGTCGGCGAACATCGAGTTGATGCCGAAGTGGCAGGTGTTGTCGGCCATGTCATCGACGCCCGAGTGGCTGAAGTGCGCCAGCACGTTGGCGAAGTTGAGCCGCGACATCGTGATCTCGCTGATGCACATCTCCAGAAACGCGCTGAAGGTCGCGAAGATGCCCTGCTTGCCCTTGGTGTATCCGAAGCCGGCGGCCGCCGAGAAATTGCCGCGCTCCATGATGCCCGCCTGCACGAACACCTCGGGGAACTTCTTGCGAATGTGGTGCAGCCCGCACGAGCCCTCGAGGTCGTTGTCGAACACCCGCACCGCCGCCACCCGCTGCTCCGGGCTCATGCCTTCGAGAATCTCGTTGACGATCTTGCCGAAGTCGTCGCGGTTTTTGCCGACACCCGACGAGCCCTTGTAGGTGTTGGGGTTCTTTTCGGGCTTGGCGGCCTTGAGCATCTCGATCGCCTTTTCGTAGCCGCCGCGGTGTTCGAGATATTTGACCGCCACATCGACCTTGAGCACCTCGTGGGCGTGGGGCGAGCCCTCGGCGTGTTCGATGCCCGGCGCCATCGGCCGCTTGATCACCAGCCCGTGGGGCTTGTCGTCGCCGAACGCGCGGGCGAGGGCGACAAACAGGGCGTCGAGGTCTTCGCCCAGCACGGTGTCGGTCAGCAGCCCATAGCCCGAGAGCGTGCGGGTCAGGTCATAGCCGGTCATGTATTCCTGGGGGTGGCCGCTGATGGTGACGTTGTTGTCGTCGACCAGCACCTTGACGCCCAATTGCTTGCCGACGCACAGCCGCGCCGCCTCGGCGTTGTCGCCTTCCATCTGGCTGCCGTCGGAGCCGAGCAGGATGACCGCCTTGCCCGGGTTGGCCATCGCCACGCCGTTGCAGAACGCCCACATATGACCCAGCCGGCCCGACGAAAACTCGACGCCCGGCGTCAGCAGCTTCTCCGGGTGGCCCGGCAGCCCGTGGTTGTATTCGCGGTAGTGAAGCAGCTTCTCCGCCGGCATGTGCCCGTCGAGCACCGACAGCAGATATTGCGTCGCCACGCGGTGGCCGGCCTCGTCATAAAAGATCGGCACGATCGGCGTGCCGCCGGCGATGAACGCCCGGATGATCATCACCTCGGGCACCGTGTCATACGCCCCGCCCGTGTGACCCGAGAGCCCCTTGGCCCCGGCCAGCGCGGTGAAAAAGACGATCGCGTCGCGGCAGAGCTTGATGTTGTGAACCAGCGCCGCCTTCTCGTCGGGCGACAGCGAGGTCGCCTTGGTCGAAAGCTTGAGCGGCTTGAGGGCGGAAAGATCGATGGGAAAATGTTCGGTGGCCATAGGTGAGCGGGAATATCCCGGCCAACGCCACATATGGCAAGTGTGATCTGTGTTAAGCGGGCTGACACCGCATCAAAGGTAGCCCCGCCGGCGCTTACCTTGTGCATCGAGCCCTCGTGTCCGCCACAACGACCCAATACCAATGCCGACATGAATCACGACCGCCCACATCGCGACAGCACCAGGGGTTTTCTGCTTCGCCCGGCATGGCGTGATCCTGTGCTGGCAGGAGTGCTTATCGGAGCCGGATTCATGTTCGCCGACCCCGGGATGCCGCTGGGCATCAAGCTCGCCGCGGCTGCGGTGGGCCTTGCGGGTGTCGGTGTGGTTGTGGGAACGGTCGGCTACGCGTTATGGAGTGCAGGCAGATGGTTGAGATCGCGGCACAGAACGGATGGACATGACAACGCTGAACCCCGGTGAGGGCATGGCCGCTGAGGGAATGCGAACCGCGATACACACTCGTGTAGACGCCATCGCCACCTAGGCCAAGAGTCAACTGTGGGCCTAGCCCATTGGCAGCATTCCCCGCAGGACGGCATCAGCCTACCGATGAGTTCGTGCAAGTACCAAGAAAAATCACGCCCGGCTCAGATATTCGCCCGTCTCGGTGTTGATGCGAACGGTTTCGCCGATCTCGATGAACGGCGGCACCTTGATCTTCAGGCCCGTCTCACACTCGGCTTCCTTGGTCTGGTTGGTGGCGGTGGCGCCTTTGATGCCCGGGGGGGTGTCGGTGATCTTGAGCTCGATGGTCTTGGGCAGTTCGTAGCTGACGATCTTGCCGTCGTGGAACAGCGCGGTGAAGGCGGTGTTGGGCTTGAGCATCAGGATGTCGTCGCCGAACACTTCCTTGGGAATGCTGTTCTGGTCGAAGGTTTCGGTGTCCATCAGCACATGGCCTTCGTTGTCGGAATAGAGGTATTCGACGTTTCGGCGGTCGAGGTTGACGGTCTGGATGTCGTCAGTCGCACCCACCCGCTTGTCGAGGATCGTGCCCTTGGCCACGTCGCGCAGCTTGAACTGCACCTTGGCCCGCAGGTTGCCCGGCGTGTTGTGGTCGGCGCCGGCCACGACGAACAGACGGTCGTCGATGATGACAGCGGTACCCTTCTTGATGTCACTGGCTCGCATGGCTTTACCTTTCGTCGAGGGGCCCCCGCGACCGCGGCAGGCCGGGCTTGTGACCGCCGATCGCCCCGCGCCATGGATACGACCGGCGCAGCACCTCCCGGCGGAGATAGACTCGAAAAACTAAAACAAAACCGCTGCGTCGTCAAACGGCATGCCGCCGCAGGCGATGTCGCCGCTCTCGCCCGGCCCATGCCGACCAGGCGAGGGCTGACGCCGGCCCCACCTTCACCGCGTCAGCGTCGGGTCCCAGCCTTTGTCCATGAAGAACTTGGCTTGCAGGAACTCGGGCGGCGGGTTCTGCACGCCGTCGCGGTAGTAGATCAGCCCGTCACGATAAAGCCGCTCGCGCAGTGCCGGAATGTCGGCCGCCACGGGCTCCCACTTCCAGACTTCCTGACCCTCGTTCCCTTTGAAACTCGACAGGCTTCCGCCGCCGTGGGCCTTGAGCCAGTTCAGCAGCGTCACGCCCTCGATCACTCTGCGGCAGAGCTTGGGGCCGAGGTAGTTGGCGGGGTAGACGTCGCGCAAAAAGGGGGAATCGCCCAGGGTGCCCGCCACACGCTCTTCGTCGGACCAACTGCAGAGGTGCATTCCCTCGTTCGAGCTGCGATCCTGAGGATGATCGAGATGTTCGTATCCCATAGGGATCGCATAATGATATGGGCCACGATTGCGGTGCATGCGGTATTGGTAGCCATACTCGCCGACCGTCAGCGCGGCAAAATGCTCAATCATCTCCAACAACTCGTCCCGCGACTCTCCCAGAAACTCGGGAAAGATATGCAGTGAAGCTTTCCAGTATCCATCGGCCAGGCCACCTTCGGGAACGTCCCAGGACCGCCGCAGAGACAGATTAACAGACCATCCGATGGTGGTGTCGTTCTGCTTCACCTTGAACCGACCGCACCCGACGTTCGTCAAGACATTAAAATCAGCACCGAACAGCCGCTTGTGGCCTCGCGCGAAGTCGAGATATTTGCTGCTGCGAAACTCGCCGCCCCTTGCATGAAAGGTGTTCGGCGGCAGCGACAACTGATCGAACCAGTCGACAACCGTGCGTAGGAGCTGTCTTGCACGATCGGCAGACCAGTTGAAAGGCTCGGCCACGACATTGACCGACACCTGCCGCGCGAGTTCTTCCGATGACGCGGACATTAGTCGTCTCCCTTCGGAAACGCGCGAACGGTACCCTCGCGTAACACCACACCGGCAGGCATCACCTGTCTGAGTTGGTCAATCGCCTGTTTCATCACGCGCTCCAGATCTTCCGCATTCTGATTGCCTGATCCGTACTCGAACGCATCGACAATGTACTGGTTCCTCGCCGAGTCGTATTTCACCCTATCACGTCCGGCCGCCCATTCGAAACCGATCGGGCTCCGCATAATCGTGCCGCCCGCCCGAGGTGCCGCGGGGAGGCCTACCATCAGCCCGTGACTGTTCATTTGTCAGCACTGGCCTTGCCACCCGTCGCCGACCGGTCGGTTTGGTTCTGTCGGGCGATTGAATGCGCGTCGCTGTTTGTGGGCGTGCCGCTGGCGCTTGTCGTGCTCAAGGGGCGGGTGAGCCCCATCCCCATTTTGCTTTGCGTGGCGGCCGTCTGTGCGGCCATGCTCGCGTTTGACCGTTCGTTCGACCGTCGGCGGATCATCAACTGGCCGATGCTGCGCGGCCGACTTGCGGGCATCGCGGCGCTGTGGGCCGCGGGGGCGGCAGTGTTCACCGCCCTGCTGTGGCTTCATCGCCCGGAATGGCTCTTCTCGCTGCCCAAGGAACGGCCCGGGCTGTGGGCGGTCATCCTGATTGCCTACCCCCTGCTCAGCGTCGTCCCCCAGACCATCATCTATCGCGCCTTCTTCATGCACCGCTATCGGCCGATCTTCGGCGACGGAATGGCCATGGTGCTGGCGGCGGGCCTGGCGTTCTCCTTCGGCCACATCCTCTTCCAAAACGCCTTCGCCGTATCAGTCACACTCATCGGCGGGCTGCTGTTTGCCTGGCGATACCTCGCCACCCGCAGCCTGCTGGCCAGCGCCCTCGAACACGCCCTTTACGGGCTGTTGCTCTTTACCGTCGGGTGGGGCAGATACCTCTTCCACGGCTACACCGGCGGATAACCCCGAGTGCCGCCCGCGCCCTCGGTCGGCGGCCGGCCGGCGACACCGCCCACTGACGCCCACGCGACACCACCCCCGCTATGCCCCCGGCGAGGTCAGGCCGTCTCGTCGTTATCGCCCGGGGGCCGGAGCGCATAAAACCCTCTGGCTGGCGGGCTTGGGGCTTGCCACCGCCCGCCACACCCCGCGGATCAGCAGGATATAAAAATATGGCACCGCCCGCCGCTGGCCCGACACAGATGTGAAGCCTACCATGCTACGACCTTACTTGAGACCCAGTCTCCATTTGGGACAAGAAGGTCCGGTTCAAACGAGCGTTGTTGTCGCGGCCGACGGGTGACCCGGTCGAACGGCCGGCTGGTGGTGACACCGCCGGCGACTCACCCGCGAGATCGGCCGCATTCAGGGCTAAAAAGTATCGGGGCCCGAAGCTATCAGGGCGAAGACATGCCTACCGCAGAACGTGAAATCGAAACACTGGCCAACCGCGACTACAAGTGGGGCTTTGAGTCTCACATCGAGGCCGAGAGCGCCCCGCCCGGGCTGAACGAGGACATCGTCCGGTTCATCTCGGCCAAGAAGAATGAGCCGCAGTGGATGCTCGACTGGCGTCTCAAGGCCTATCGCCACTGGCTGACGATGGAAGAGCCCCACCACTGGGGCAAGATCAAGTATCCTCCGATCGACTACCAGTCGACCATCTACTACTCGGCGCCCAAGCGCAAGCTCAAGAGCATGGACGAGGTCGACCCCGAGCTGCTCGAGGTCTACGAGAAGCTGGGCGTGCCCGTCCACGAGCGGGCGGCGCTGCTGGGCGTCGAAGAGCCCAAGGTGGCG
>CAZBOE010000163.1:0-3460 GCA_964493365.1 uncultured Tepidisphaeraceae bacterium
CAGCGGGCGCAATACCGAACAAGCGCCAAACGGCGCTAGACGTCCACTGAAGCCGGTCTAGGCCGCGGCCGGGTCGACTGCACGCCGAAGTCGGCGCCACCAAGCTACACCCGAACATCGACGGCTCGGCGCGCGATCCCCGCCACTGCGTGGCCCGACCTTTGCTGGGCAAAAGTCATGGCGCGTCCGGGCTTGGGGCTTCGGTCTCCGCGATTCCTTGTGCTGGCATCGGTCTGCGTGGTGGTGGCCGCGTTGTATGCCGCGCAGGTCGTCCTCATCCCCATGGCGCTGGCGATCTTTGTCTGCTTCATTCTCGCGCCGATGGTCGAGCGGCTCGAGCGGCTGCGGCTGCATCGTGTGTTGGCGGTCGCCCTGGTTGTGTCGGCGGCGCTGGCGGTGGTGGTGGCGATCGGCTGGACGGTCGGCACACAGCTCACCGAGCTGGCGTCACGCCTTCCCGAGTATCGCGACAACATCGAGCGAAAGGCGTCGTCGGTGCGTGGGCCGCTCGTCCGCTTCATGGGTATGGCCGACCGGGCAACCCAGGAGATCAGCACCACCCTCTCCCAGCCGACGACACAGCCCGCCGAGGCGACCACGCAGCCGACAGCCCCGTCGGCCGAGACCGCTCAGACGGCTCCGGGGCAAACTGTTCCGGGGCAAGCCATTCCCGGCCAGGCCGATTCCGATCGAGATGCACTGCCTCCGCCGCCCAACTCGGTCGCGCAGTCTGACTTCGGCACGGCGCGTGACAGTACGCGGGCGCCTGACAACTCACCATCGCCTGACGACGCATCGGCGCCGCCGCCCACACGGGTCGAGGTGACCAAGCTTCCCGAGGAGGCGGGAGACCGGCCGTCCCGCTGGGAGGCGGTCCAGTCGATCATCGGGCCTGTCCTGTCGTTCTTCGGGCAGGCGGGCATCGTCCTCATCCTGGTCGTCTTCTTCCTCATCCAGCGCGAAGACCTGCGCGACCGGATCATCCGCGTCTTCGGGCCCACCCAGATCAACCTCACGACCCGCGCCCTCGACGATGCCGCATCGCGTGTCAGCCGATACCTGCTCATGCTGTCGGCGGTCAACGGCTCATACGGCCTGGCGGCGGCCGCCGGGCTTTATTTCATCGGCGTGCCCAGCAGCGCCCTGTGGGGGCTGCTCTGCGCGGTGCTGCGGTTCGTGCCCTATGTCGGGCCTTGGGTGGCGGCATCGATGCCCGTTGCGCTCTCGCTGGCGGTCTCCGAGTCGTGGGTCATGCCGCTGCTGACTCTCAGTTTCTTCGTCCTGCTCGAACTGCTGAGCAACAACGTCATGGAGCCGATGCTCTACGGCCGCGGCACCGGTGTATCACCCGTGGCGGTCATCGTCGCGGCCATCTTCTGGACATGGCTCTGGGGCGTTGCGGGCCTTCTGCTGGCGACGCCAATGACCGTCTGCCTCGTGGTGCTGGGAAAGTACGTCCCGCAGATGGAGTTTGTCTCGGTTCTGCTCGGTGACGAGCCCCCTCTCGAGCGGCACGTGCACTATTACCAGCGCCTGCTCGCCTCCGACTCGGGCGACGCAGAAGACCTGATCGACAGCGAACTGGAAAAACTGGGCCCCGAGCGCGTCTATCAGGAAGTGATCATGCCCGCCTTGGCGCTGGCAGAGCAGGACCGCCACCGCGGCCGGATCGAGCCGGGCAAGGCGGATTTCGTCCAGTCGGCCATCCGCGAGAGCATTGATGATGTCGAGACGTGGCGCACCGAAAATCAGGCGGTCCGTGCCGCCAGGGGCAAGATCGACCAGGACACCACCCGCCCTGAGCTGGCCACGCTCCCGCGCGACTGCCGCATCAATGTCCTGTGCCTGCCCTCCCGCGACGAGGCCGACGAGCTGTGCGCGACGATGCTGGCCAACTGCCTTCGCTGGCGCGGATACTGCGTCGAGGTGGCTTCGAGCGCATCCCTGGCCGGCGAGATGCTCGAGCACGCCGACCGATTCGAAGCCGACCTCATCGTCATCAGCGCGCTGCCCCCGGCCGCGATGATGCACGCACGCTACCTGTGCAAGCGGCTGGGAAAGCGGCTGGCCGACCGTAAGGTGCTCATCGCCCTGTGGACCGCCACCGAATCGCTCACCCGCGCACGCAAGCGATTCGCGTGCGTGAGCGACTCGCGGGTGACCGGTGACCTGGCAGCCGCGATGACCGAGGTTCACCAGCTTGCCCAGCCGATGGTGGTCCGCCGGGCGACCAGCAAGCCCGAGCAAGCCGCCGCCCCGGTCAACTGACCCTGCGCCGGCGGCCATGCCCCGACGGCACATCAGCCGCCGAACCCGCGGGGCCATTCATCCAACCCAGGGCTTCAGAAAGCGATACGATTCGCGGGCGGCGACGCCGGGCTCGGCAGTGTGTGTGTAAAGCTCGACGGTGACCGACCGGCGATAGCCCACTTCGCGGAGGGCTCGGAAAAGGGCCGGCCAGTCGAGCGTGCCCTGCCCGGGGATCATGTGGTAGTGCTTGCGCCCGGGGATGTCTTCGACATGCAGGTTCCAGATCCGTCCGCCGAGCATTCGGACCGACTCGGCGATGTCTTCACCCAGCACCTGTGAATGCCCGATGTCGAGATTGGCGCCCAGGCGTCGATGGCCGAGCCGGGCGATCCAGTCGACCAGTTCGGGGACATACTCGAGAAACAGGCCGGGCTCGAGCTCGATGCCGACGTCGATGTTTCGGGCGTCGGCATAGTCGAGAATCATCGCGAGATTTTCCGCCAGCAGCTTCGCGGCATGGGTCGGGTCGACCCAGGCGAGCATCCGCCCGCTGGTGATGCTGACCGCCGGTGATTCGACCTCGGCCGCGAAGTCGATCGCCCGGCGAATCAGGTCCATCCGATCCGACCGGAAACGGGCATCGGGGCTGATCAGGCTCGGCTCGAAGTAGGGCTCGGGCGGGGCGTGCTTCCAGTAACCGAACGAGCAGTTGCAGTTGATGTTTGCAACCCGCAGGCCGAGCTCGTCGAGGGTTCGCCGGACGGAGGCGACCCCCGCCGCGTCGATCGCCGCCGGATAGGCGTGGGGCACGTCGGCGAGAATCTCCACCCACTCATAGCCCGCGGCGCGAATGTCACGCAGCGCATGCTCGAGCGGAAAACGCGTGTAGGCGTTGGTTGAGAAGGAAAGCTGCATCGGCCGAACCGGTCTACTTGCCGCCCGCGGACTGCAGCGCCCCGGGCCTTTCGCGCATCGCCTGCAGTTCCTTCAGCCTCCCGGCTGGCAGCGGCTTGCGCGTCTTCATCATCTCGATGAACGCGTCAAAGAGATAGGCGGCGTCGTGCGGCCCGGGCGACGCTTCGGGGTGATACTGCACCGAGAACACCGGCAGATCACGATGCCGGAAACCCTCGACCGTGCCGTCATTGAGGTTGACGTGGGTGACCACGCCGCCGTTTTTCTCCAGCGACTCGCGCTCGACGGCAAAGCC
>CAZBOE010000163.1:3470-8809 GCA_964493365.1 uncultured Tepidisphaeraceae bacterium
GATTCTGGCTGGTGATCTCTACGCGGCCGGTGTCGATGTTGATCACCGGCTGGTTGCCACCGCGGTGACCAAACTTGAGCTTGTATGTCTCCGCCCCGATCGCACGGCCCAGGAGCTGGTGCCCCAGGCAGATGCCGAAAGTCGGCACTTTGCCCAGCGTTTCCCTGAGCGGGTTGACCGCGTAGTCGAGCACGGCCGGGTCGCCCGGCCCGTTGGAGACAAACAGCCCGTCGGGCTTATGCTTCATGATCTCGTCGGCCGACGAATCCGGGGGCAGCACCGTCACCTTTACACCACGCTCGGTCAGGTGTCGAAGGATGTTGTGCTTGGCGCCGCAGTCGAGAGCGACCACGTGCATCCCGTCGCCCCGGTGGACAGGCCCCGCCTTCCACGGCCCGTGACCCTCCGACCACGCATAGGCCGATTCAGGCATCACGCACTTCACCCAATCCGCCCCGGCCATCTGCGCTGCGCCGCGCGCCTGGGCCACCAGCCGCGCATCATCAAGGATCTCGCTCGAGAGCACGCCGCGCATCGCGCCGCTGATGCGGAGCTTGCGCGTCAGGGCGCGGGTGTCGATGTCGCTGATGGCGGTGATGCCGTTGGCCAGCAGGTATTCGTGCAGCGAAAGCGTGGCGCGGTAATTCGAGTGGACCGGCGCCAGCTCCTTCACCACAAACCCCGCCACGTGCGGCCGGCGGCTCTCCACGTCGTCGGCGTTGATCCCGTAGTTGCCGATCAGCGGGTAGGTCATCGTCACGATCTGACCCTTGTATGACGGGTCGGTCAGGATCTCCTGATACCCCGTCATCGAGGTGTTGAAGACGACCTCGCCCTCGGTCGTTCCGGGGGCGCCGAAGAGGCGGCCGGTGAAGACCGTGCCGTCTTCCAGGGCAAGTTTCGCGGGGCGACGGGCGGCAGCCGAACTGTGTGAAGCGGTGGACATTGGCGGCGATTATAGGTCGCGCCGTCGGCATGCAAATGGCGCAACGCCTGCGCGAGATTTCTCACATCAAAGGCAGGAACTTGGTAAAGGCGGCCGGGCGGTTGGACGAACTACCTGCTAGACAGCCGCGGCCTGTTGACGCGCGGCAAACGAAGCAGGCTGTGGGTCACCGGGCGCTTGCCCGGACAGCCTTCCGGGATCGGTGTCACGGCGAGCACCGGTCCCTTTTTCCATGCGCAGTCACCCACGCACGCCCCCCGGTGCGCTGCGGATTCTCGCCGGCCGAAGTCGCCATCCCGGCTCGGAACATTCTGGGCTCCGACCATTGTGGCTCAGACTGTTCGGCTTCAGGCCACCCCGGCATAGGCTATCCGGGCACAGGCACAGGCCATCCCGGCACGGCGCATCCTGACACAGACCAGCGCGCAGCGCCGCCCGCAGGCGGCTTTGTATTCCTGCCATCGGGGCGGGCGTCTCAGCGGGTTTCGACCTTGGGCGGCAGCGACAGCTTGATGTGGGTTTCGCGGAGCTGCTTGTCGTCGATGACCGACGGCGCGCCGCACATGAGGTCTGCGCCGCTCTGGGTCTTGGGGAAGGCGATGACATCGCGGATGTTGGTCGTGTTGCGCAGCAGCATGACCACGCGGTCGACGCCGATCGCAAGGCCGCCGTGCGGGGGCGCGCCGAACGACAGGGCGTCGAGCAGGAAGCCGAAACGCTCTTTCTGGCTTTCGTCGCTGATGCCCAGGATCGAGAACATCTGCTTCTGCAGATCGATGCGGTGGATACGGATCGACCCGCCGCCGAGCTCGTAGCCGTTGAGGACGATGTCATACGCCTTGGAGCGCAGCGTGGGCAGGACGGCCGGGTCGCGGGCGGCCAGCTTGCCCAGATCTTCGTCGAGTGGCGAGGTGAACGGGTGATGCACCGCGTTCCACTTCTTCTCCTCTTCGTCGAAATCCAGCAGCGGGAAGTTGACCACCCAGAGCCACGCCCAGGGCGTCGAGGGGGTGAGCGCCATGTCCTTCGCGAGCTTGAGGCGCAGTTCGCCCAGCACCTTGTGGACGATCGCCGGCTTGTCGGCCGCGAAGGCGATGAGGTCGCCCTCCTTCGCGCCGGTTCGCTCGATCAGCGCGGCGGCGACCGGGGCAATGAACTTGGCGACCCCCGTGTCGAAACCCGACGCGGTCACCTTGGTGACCGCCAGGCCTTTAGCGCCAAAGCCCTTGCTCCACTCGGCAAGCGCGTCGGTCTCCTTGCGGGTGAGCTTGGCCCCCCCCGGAACGACGACGCACTTGACCATCGGCGCCGACTTGAAGACGCCGAACTCGGTGGTGTGGGCGATGTCGGTGATCTCGTGCAGCTCCATGCCGAAGCGAAGGTCGGGGCGGTCGCTGCCGTAGCGGTTCATCGCTTCGTCGTAGTCCATGTGCCGGATCGGCGGCACCTCGACGCCCAGCACTTCCTTCCAGATCCGCCTGACTAGGCCCTCGACAACAGTGATGATGTCGTCGCGGTCGATGAAGCTCATCTCGAGGTCGAGCTGGGTGAACTCGGCCTGCCGATCGGCGCGGGGGTCTTCGTCGCGGAAACAGCGGACGATCTGCATGTACTTGTCGCAGCCGCCCACCATCAGCAACTGCTTGAACAACTGCGGCGACTGGGGCAAGGCATAGAAGCTCCCGGGCTGGAGCCGCGAGGGCACGATGAAATCGCGTGATCCCTCGGGCGTGCTCTTGGTGAGCATGGGCGTCTCGATCTCCCAGAAGCCCAGGTCGCCCAGGTATTGACGCATGATCCGGGTGACGGCGTATCGCGTGCGGAGCGTCTCCTGCATCTCGCTTCGCCGAAGGTCGATGTAGCGGTAGGCGAGCCGGCGCTCCTCGTGGGTGTGTTCGTGCTCGTCGGGCAGGAACGGCGGCGTCGGCGATGAGCTCAGCACGTCCATCGAGCTGACGCGGACTTCGATCTCGCCCGTGGGCATCTTGGGGTTTTCCAGCCCGGGACCTCGCGCGGTCACCGCGCCCTCGACGGAGATGACCCATTCGTGCCGCAGCTTGCGCGCGGTTTCGAGGGTGTCGGCGCCGCAGAGGTCGCCGTCGAAGACCAGCTGGGTCTTGCCCTCGCGGTCGCGGAGGTCGATGAAGACCAGGCCGCCGTGGTCGCGATAGGAGTGCACCCACCCCGCCAGCTTGACCGTATTGCCCACATCGCTCTTGCGAAGCTGGCCGGCGGTGACGGTTCGGTAACGAGTGGCGACGTAGTGAGTGCTCATAGCTCGGACGGCAAAGGAAGCGTAACCCCCCTCGAACCATTCGCGGGGGCCGAGCATTGTGGCGTCTGGCGGCCAAAAGGGAAACAGGGGCAAGGCGGCGGCACCGTGCCGGGCCCGCCATGCGAGCGATCGACCGCTCGACCGCCCCGAGGGGGTCGGGCGGGCAGACCCACACACGTGCAGGTGGTGGCGGGGTCTGCGATCGACGTTTCGCCGCGACACGAGTCAACACGAGCCCCCGCAGCGCCGCCGCTATCGGCGACACCCGTCAGCGCGTCAGGCGTGTCTTCGCCGCAGGAGCAGCAATCCCGCAGGTGTCAGCCATGCCAGGCTCGCGGGTTCGGGGATCACGGTGATGGCGTAGCCGAGTTCGCCGGTGTCGAGGAGGTAGAGGTAGACAAGCCGGCCGTCGTTGGTCAGGGCGCGGGTGGTGAAGACGTCGGTGACGATGCCGCCAAAGAGCGGGTCGCCCGCCTCGACGACCGGCGCAAACCCGGAAGCGGCCGAGCCGAAGAAAATCCCGGCGCCGGTGGTGTCGCCGAAGACGAGAAGGCCCGCATCATTCAGGGCGATCTCGGGGAGGGTGGTGAAGTCAAAGCCGTCAGACTCGCTGACGAGGGTGGTGGTGAGGCCGGTGCTGCTGTCGTAGACGCGGATGGATCGCTCGGCGGCGGTGGTGGCGACGTAGGCCACATCGGCGAGGTTGTTGGTGTCATAGGGGAGGAAACCGGTCAGCGCGCCGCCGGGGATGGCGACACCCGTCTGGGCGACGACCGTCTGCGATCCCCCCGCGGTTTCGTTGACCAGCGCGGCCGAGCCGCCGCCGTCGGGGCGGGCGATGTAGGTGACCGTGTTGTCGTCGGCAATGCGCGGGAAGAAGACAAACGCCTCGTAGGGGCCCGTCACGTCTTCGCGGATGGCAGGCGACCCGCCCGGCGCGGCGGTATAGACGCCACTGGAGAACGAGCCGGCCGGGTCGGTGTCGAGCGCCGCGGCGAAGGTGACGGTGCCGTCGGCGGCGATGTCGGGCACGGGGCTGAAGCTGCGGTAGACGCCCGCGGTCGATGCGACCACATCGACCCCGCCGACAGGGCTGATGCGCAGAATGTCGATCTCGGCGTCGTCGCGCAGGGCGCGGGCGGCCACGAAGCCCGAATCGTTGATAAAGGTGACGTCGGTCGAGAAGCCGCCATAGATGCCCGCGTTGTCGAGCAGCTTGGTGATCGGCATGCCCGGGGCGTCGATATCAAGGCGGAAGATGCCCTGGCGCGACGTGCCGGCGTCGTCAAAGTCGGCGACGAAGACGAACTGCCCGGCGTTATTAATCCCGGGGAAGGGGTCGATCGAGGTGAACGTAAACCCGCCCTGGGGCACATTGCGGACGAGCAGTTTCTGGGCAGGGAGCTGTGCCAGCGAGAGACCGGCCGACGTAGCGACAAGAACACCCGAGAGAAGCAACGAGTGATGCATCTTTCCTCCTGATGACGTGACCAGAAGGATAGTAATTCCACCGACAACGCCGGCAAGAAAAAACCGTCGGTTTTTGCCAGGTCAAGCCGGCGAACAGATGAGCCCGCTTGCCGGTCTCCATGCGCCTTCGCCCCCTGCCTTCGCCCCGTACCTTCGCCCTGCGGCTTAGCCGGCGATCCGCTCGGTGATATAGGCCTTGACCTTGTCGAGGGCGATGCGCTGTTGGCTCTGGGTGTCGCGCTCGCGGACGGTGACGGTCTGGTCGGTGAGCGTGTCGCCGTCGATGGTGATGCAGAACGGCGTGCCGATTTCGTCCATGCGGGCGTAGCGCTTGCCGATCGACTGCTTGGCGTCGAACTCGCAGGTGAGCGACTGGCGCATGTCGAGGTAGAGCTTCTCGGCCAGCTCGGGCATGCCGTCTTTGTTGACCAGCGGGAAGATGCCGGCCTTGACCGGCGCGAAGCGCGGCTTGAAGGCGAGGTATTCGCCGCTGGGGCGCGACTCGTCCTTGCGATAGGCCTCGCAGAGCAGCACGAGCACGGCGCGGGTGAGGCCGCTGGCGGGCTCGATGACGTTGGGGATGTAGCGGCTCCTGGCCTTGATGTCTTCGGCGCTGGCGCCCTGCTCTTTGAGCTTGAGCTGGAGATC
>CAZBOE010000163.1:8819-10885 GCA_964493365.1 uncultured Tepidisphaeraceae bacterium
AGTCGAGGCGCTGGCCGGAGTGCTGGCCGTGCTGGGTGAGATCGAAGCAGCCGCGGTGGGCGATGCCTTCGAGTTCGCCGAAATCGGGGGCGGTGAAGGGGTAGAGGTATTCGACGTCGACGCAGGCCTTGGAATAGTGGGCGAGTTCGTCGGAGGCGTGGTCGCGGAAGCGGAGGTGCTCGGGCTTGATGCCCAGGCTCAGCCACCACTGCATGCGCTGGTCGCGCCAGAATTCGTACCACGTGAGCGACTCATCGGGCGGGCAGAAGAACTCCATCTCCATCTGCTCAAACTCGCGCGAGCGGAAGATGTAATTGCGCGGGGTCACCTCGTTGCGGAAGCTCTTGCCGATCTGCGCGACGCCGAAGGGAACCTTGACGCGCGTCGAGTCGAGAATGTTGCGGTAGTTGAGGAAGATGCCCTGGGCGGTCTCGGGGCGAAGGTAGGCCTTGTTGGCTTCGTCGCGGATGGGGCCCGGGTAGGTGTCGAGCATGAGGTTGAACGCGCGCGGCTCGGTTAGCGTGCCGGGGGTCTTGGTGTCGGGGCCGACAATGGTGGCGTAGGCTTCGAGCGGCAGCGTGGTCAGGACCACGACGTCATAGTCGCCCGGGTTTCGGCGGGCGTCGCGCTTAATCTTCTTTTCCGCAGCCTCGGCGTCATCGACGAACGCATAGCTGTTGCCGACGCCGTCTTTGGGCACATACACCTTGACGTGATCGGCGCGGTATCGGCTCTTGGTTTCGCGGTCATCGACCATCGGGTCGTTGAAGCCGGCGACGTGACCCGAGGCGACCCAGGTCTTGGGGTGCTGGATGATCGAGGAGTCGAGGCCGACGATCTCGACGGGGTGCCCGTCGGGGCCGATGGGCGGGCACTCGACCATGTTGCGCCACCACCAGTCGCGGATGTTGTTCTTGAGAAGGACACCCAGGGGCCCGTAATCCCAGAAGCCGCGGAGGCCGCCGTAGATTTCGGAGGCCTGGTAGACGAAGCCGCGGCGTTTGCAGAGGGCGACGATCTGGTCCATCACGCTGGGGGTGGAGTCGGCCATGGTGTTGTCCTGTGAAAGGCCGGGGCGGTGGCCGGCGGTCGATCGGGCTGGTGTTGAGGTTGCTGCGAGACAGTTGCTGTCGGCGAATCTATGGCGGGCGGCTCGAAAACGAAAACGCCGCGGCCGGTGAAACGGTCGCGGCGGGGAATGCGATGGGGATTCTTCCAGCGGCTGCCCTGCCGCGTCCGGGCGGACGCGCTGGATCAGGCAGCGCTACCGGCCTTGGTGGCCTTGAGCGCGTTGAGCTTCTTGGTGAGCCGGCTCCGCTTCCGCGAGGCGGCATTCTTGTGGATCGTGTTCTTGGCGGCGGTCCGGTCGAGCCGGCGGGTCAGCTTGTTCAACTGCTCCTGGGCCTTGGCAAGGTCGCCGCTGGCCAGAACAGTGCTGAAGGTCTTGAGCTCTTCCTTGACCAGTTCCTTGCGATGCCGGTTGCGGGCACGGCGCTTGATGGTCTGGCGGACTCGCTTCTTGGCCGACAAAGAATGGGCCACGGTCGTGTTGCTCCAAAGACGGTCGAAACGCACGATTGCACGCCGGCCCGTTGACCGGCGAAGAATCGCAGAGAATACCGGCTTGGCGACGGTTGTAAAGGCCCCCGGGCGATATCCGAACGCCCGGGATTGCATCGGGGCAGGGTTCGGTTATGCTTTTGGGCCTTTTCCACCCGGCCGTGCGGGTGCCCTGCTGATGCAGCGGGCGTCGCGGGTCTGGTTGGCAAAGCCTCGGATTTGGACGCGTTTGTACGGACGAATTAGCTGGTATCGGAGTTGACCCATTGGATCGTAGTCTTCGTGGTGCGGCGGGCCTAGTTCGCCATCGCAATGTGCTGACCCGCGGCGAACGTCTGCTTCGCCTGAAGGACGTCGAGCGCTGGAATGAGGACAAGCCGGTGCTGGGCATTCCGAAGGTGGCCAACCGCAAGCTGTCGGTCGGCAAGGGCTCGGCCAAGGACGACGCCGCCGCCGCAGGCGATGCCAAGGCCGCCCCGGCTGCGGGCGCCAAGGCCGCGGCCCCC
>CAZBOE010000164.1:0-10868 GCA_964493365.1 uncultured Tepidisphaeraceae bacterium
GATGCTCCTCGACGCCGGCGCCATCGTCAGCGGCTCGGAACCCAAGCCCAACAACCAGACGTTCGAACTCGTCCAGCGCGGGGTCAAGATCACCCGCGACCAGGCCGGGCAGCTCATCTCCGGCGAGACCGACCTGGTCGTCCGTACCGCCGCCGTGGGCGACGACAACCTCGAGATGACCGCGGCCCGTCGGCACGGCGTGACCACCGTCAAATACGCCCAGCTGCTCGGGCAGGTCATGCAGGAACGCATGGGCATCGCGGTCGCCGGCACACACGGCAAATCCACGACAACCGCGATGACCGCCTACGCCCTCACGCAATGCGGCAAGGATCCGTCATTCGTCGTGGGCGGCGTCGTCCCCCAGCTCGGCGGTGGCAGCCACTCGGGCACGGGCGAGGCGTTTGTCGCCGAGGCTTGCGAATACGATCGCTCTTTTCACAATCTTTCGCCCACCGTGGCGGTGATCACCAACATCGAGGCCGATCACCTCGACTGCTACGGAAACCTGACCGAGATCCTCGTGTCGTTCCGGCATTTTGCCTCGCTGGTGCCGTCGTTCGGCCGGATCATCACCCTGGGCGCAGATCCGACCGTGGCCCGGGCGCTGGCGGGCTTGAACGTGCCAATGGACCTTGTGGTGATGGAGGGCGCCCACAGCGACGGAGGACCCGTCACGGGTCTGCTCGCCGAAACGCCCACCACCGAGCGCTCGATCTGGGCGATCCGGCCGACCGGGCTGACACGGGGTTGTCCGACCGCCGACATCCTCAAGGACGGCGCGCCGGTCGCCCGGCTGACGCTGGCTGTCCCCGGCACGCATAACCTGTTCAACGCCACGATGGCGATCGCCGCCGCGTCGGCCGCGGGCGTGTCACCCGCCGATGCGGCCGCGGCGCTCGGTTCATTCACCGGCGTCGATCGGCGCATGACCCTCATGGGCACTGTCAACGGGGTGACAGTGGTCGATGATTACGGCCACCACCCGACCGAAATCCGCGTGACACTCGCCGCGCTGCGCGCACGATATCAGCCCAAGCGGGTGTTCTGCCTCTTCCAGCCCCACCAGGCGAGCCGGACGCGCCTGCTGCTCGAGGAGTTTGCCACGGCTTTTGCTGACGCCGATGTGGCTCTGATCGCGCCGATCTATTTTGTCCGCGACAGCGAGGAAGAGCGCACGGCGATCTCGTCGGGCACGCTGGTCGAACGAATCAACGCCCAGTCGCCCGGCAAGGCCAGGGCGATGGACGGCTTTGCCGACATGCTCTCGACGGTCAGGAGCGAAGCCCGCGGCGGCGACCTTGTTGTGACCATGGGCGCCGGTACAGTGTGGGAAATTGCCCGCGATTATGTGGGCTGAAACGACATCCGCGTGAGCGCAGGCAGCGTATGCATCGCCTGTGCACGAGGCCCCTTCGCGGGGCCTGCCGACAGAGACTGGTGACGGGACACGATATGACCGAGCCGCTTTCGCCCAATTCGACATCGTCGCACGCCGCTCACGTCGGCGCGCCCTCGATGCGGATCGTGCGCGACCAGCCGTTTGCCGGTCTCGAGTCGGTCATCGAGGAAAACAAGACGCTCGCGCCGCTGACGTGGTATCGCATCGGCGGGCCCGCCCGATACTTCGCCACCCCGGTCGACGAGGCGCAGCTCCAGGACGTGGCGCAGCGGTGCAGCGACTTCGGCATCGCCTCCTACGTGCTGGGATTCGGCGCCAACCTGCTCGTCGGCGACCAGGGCGTTGACGGCTGCGTCGTGCGGCTCGCGGGCGACCACTGGCAGTCGGTCGAGATCGACGAAAAGACCGGGGTCGTGACCGTCGGCGCAGGGGTCGATGTGCAGAAACTGGTCATCCGCGCCGCACGCGCCGGGCTCAGCGGGCTGGAGTGCATGGCCGGCATCCCCGGCACCGTGGGCGGCGCCGTCCGCATGAACGCCGGCGGCCGATTCGGCGACTTCGGCTCGCGCGTGCTGACCGTCAAGGTGATGGACACCGCCGGCACCGTCTTCACCCGCACCCGCGACGACCTGGTCTTCGGCTATCGCACGACCAACATCAGCGCGCGGTACATCCTGGGCGCGACGCTGCAACTCGAGCCCGATGATCCCGACGACATCGCCAAGCGCACGCGCGACATCTGGATGTACAAGCGCAACAGCCAGCCGCCGATGTCGGCCCACTGTGCAGGGTGCATCTTCAAGAACCCGCCTGACGCGTCGGCGGGAATGCTGATCGACCGGGCCGGCCTAAAGGGCCTGCGCGTCGGCAACACCGAAGTCTCGACGATTCACGCCAACTTCATCGTCGCCCACCCCGGCGCGACCTGCGCCGACGTCCTCAAGCTGGTCAACATCATCAAGGAACGCGTCTACGACAAGTTCCAGGTCACCCTCGAGAGCGAAGTCAAAGTCTGGCCGTGACCGCCAGGGCGAAGCGCGACGCATCACCGCCGGGCAGGGGATGGTTGCGGTGCAAGTTTGAACAGGGCATGGTTAGGCGGGGCAAGTTCGAACGGGGCAACTTCGAACGGGGCAACTTCGAACGGGGCAACTTCGAACGGGGCACAGGTGGGTGGTCGAGGATCGGGCGGGCGTTTTTGAGCAGGGCATCGCTGAGCGGGCCATCTTCGGGCGGGGGATCAGCGAGCGGGCTTTCCTACGGTGGGCATTCCTTCGGCGGGGAATCATCCTGTGGTGAATCATCCTGTAGTAAATCATCCGGCGGGGAATCGTCGGGCGTCGGCGGTATAGTGTCGCCCACGGCGCGACGCGGGTCGTGCCCCTGCATCCTTTGTCTCAACGGTATCACGCTGATATGAGCGCCACGGCATCACCCCTGAAGATAACGGTTCTGTACGGCGGACCCTCGGCCGAGCGCGAGGTCTCTCTGGTGTCGGGGGCTGCGGTCATCAAGGCGCTGCGCGAGGTCGGCCACGAGGTGTTCCCATCCGACGTATCGCCCACCGACCTCTCGGGTCTGGATCGCCCGGTCGATGTCATCTTCCCCGTCCTCCACGGCGAGTTCGGTGAATCCGGCGAGCTTCAGGAGATCCTCGAGAGCCGCGGGCTGCCGTTCGTCGGCTCAGGGTCAAAGGCCTCGCGGCTTGGAATGAACAAGGCCACCACCAAAGACGCATGGGCGGCGGCCGGGTTGCCGACGCCCGCGTATCAGGTCGTGACGGCGCAGACGCGGGGCGACCTGTCGGTCAAGGCCCCCTGCGCGGTCAAGGCGATCGGGTCGGGCAGCTCGATCGATGTGCACATCTGCCGCGACCAGGCTCACGCCGACCGGGCGATCGGCGAGGTCATCGCCAAGCACGGGCGCGTGCTAGTCGAACAGTTCATCAAAGGCCCCGAGCTGACCATCGGCCTGCTCGAAGAGCAGGCGCTGGCGCCGATCCGCATCGTGCCCAAGACGGAGTTCTTCGACTTCAACGCCAAGTATCAGCGCAGCGACACCGAGCACCGCTTCGACACCGGGTTGCCCCAGGAGCTGATCGAGCGATGCCGCCGGCTGGCCGAGAAGGCCAACGCGGTGGTTGGGGCGATCGACCTGGCGCGCATCGACGTGATGATCGACGAAGCCACCATGACGCCCTGGCTTCTGGAGATCAACACGCTGCCGGGCTTCACCCCCAAGAGCCTCCTGCCCGAAGCCGCCAACCACGCCGGCATCCCCTTCGGCGCACTGGTCGACCGCCTCGCAAGACGGGCCGCCCAGCGAGGTCCGCGCGGGAAGTAGACGCCGGCAACTTGCGCCGGTGGAAGACACCGGGGCAAGTCATCGCGACAAGTCACCGGTACATGGCGCCGGGCAAGTCAATGTGGCAAGCCACCGGAGCAAGCCACCGCCCCGTTAGAACCCAGCACCCGGCGAACGGGCCATCCTCCCTGCGTCTCGCATCTGACGCGTCCACCGAAACAGCCAAGGCATCGGAAAGGCGTTTTTGAGCGCCTGTCCGATGCCTTGTGTTTCTGAGCGAAGTCTGGAGCGTCCGCGATGAGCGGGCGGTTGGCCGCGTGCCCGGGTCGCGCTGCGGCTATTCGCCTGCTTCGTCCAGGACCAGCGGGCGAGCTTCGCCGGCGGGGAGGTTGAGCGCGCCGCGGGCTTCGGCGGCGGCCTGCCGGACGTCAAGGTTTGACGCATCGGCGACCGCCGACTGAACGGCATCGACGCCCTGCTGCCCCAGGCGGTTTCCGAACGTCTTGGCACTGGTTGCCAGCGACTTGAACAGGCTCACCCGCACCGCGGCAGGGACACTGGCGTCCGACGCCTTCTCGACCAGGCCCTGCTGCGCCTCGGCGGTGTCGAGCAGCGCCAGCGTGTTGCCGGCCGACGTCACCACTTCGGCACGCCCGTCAGACAGGGCGGTCAGCAACTGCGGCTGGGCGATACGTGCATCGAGCACACCGTTGCTGATCGCCAGCCGGGCGAGCAGGTCAGCGGCGCGAAGCGAATACGCGGTGGCGTCTTCCGGGGTCAGCGAGGTGACCGACGCCCGCGCCAGGGCCGCATCGATCGCCGGCTTGAGCTCGGCCGGCTCGGCCTGCGTCACGTTCATCAGCGTGTCGACCTGCGCCTGCGTCGCGAAGGGCGAGCCGGCGGTCTCCGCAACGACCAGTCGCGGCGTGCGCTCGATGCGCGGGTTGCCTGCCGACAGGGCGCTGAGCATGTCGATTCGCGAGGCGCCGCCCCGCTCATAGGCGACGATGACATCGACCGACGGCAGCAGCGCGGCGGCCGAGACGACATCCTGCGCCGTCGTGCCGCCCACCACTTCATAGCCCTGAGACCGCAGGGTTCCGGCGATCGTGTTGAATTCGTCCTGCGTCGGCGCCAACAGCAGCACGCCGGGATTGCCGGTCTGGGCGAGCGCTTCGCCGATCAGCGGCACAACGCGGTCCTGACCGATGAAGCCCTCACGCGGCAACGCCGCCGCGAGGGTCATCGCGGCCTCAAACCGCACGAGCTTGTCGGGGAAGGTCATCGCCTCGGTCAGCGCGACGCCCTGGCTGTTGTCAAAGAGGTTGCCCCGGCCGGCGATCTCCGCCAGCGAATCGATCACCCGCAGCGCCAACTGGGCGTTGCGGTCACGCAGCGCACGCAGCAGCGCCTCGTTGAGATACTGTGTTCCCGCGGCCACACCATAGAAATGGGCAGGCGGCTCGTTCTCCGCCCGGGTGGCGTCGCTCTCGCCCGCGGGCAGTTCGACTTCGCGCTGATAGTTCGACGCCAGCCACAGCGCCAGGGCATCGCCCCTCGAGGGGTTGAGCCGCAGCGACGTCTTGGCCGATCGCATCGCCATCAGTTCGTTGAAGATCGCCGGCGGCACGCTCCGGCGGACGAGGCCGGTGGTGTCGTCCCAATACCACGCGAAGGCGGCAGGGTCGCTCTTGTTGGCGGTGATGGCGGCGGTGTCGTAATAAAACTTCTCCGCCAGCTCATAGAAAGCCTGGGCCGCGTTGACGCCGCGCGGGTCGGTCACGCCCATGCGGATCAGCGCCTCGGTGGCCGCGTCGCGCACGGCGTCCGACTGGCGCGGGTCGTTGGCGAGCCGCGCCAGGTGAGGCACGGACACGTCATACCCGATGCCGCCCAGCACATTGATCACCTGCAGGAGCGTCGCCTGATCCGGCGTCTGCGTCGCGACCACCAGCGGGTTGAGCGCCAGCCGGCCCATGTCGACCAGCGCCCGGCGGATCTGGGCGTGATACTGCCGCTGGTTGATGTCGCCCAGGTACTGAATCATCAGCGGCACCGCCAACTCGCCGCTGTTGCGGAGCTGCTGCAGGCCCAGCTGATAGGCGCGCTCGCCGTTGATCAGACGCTTGATGTTCGATTCGATGTAGTCCTGATTGCCGCGGCGGTCGAAACGACCCTGGGCGATCAGCGACATGATCTGGTTGACGTTCTCGCGCAGCGGCTCGATGCCCTGCCAGCGGAGCAGCCAGTTATCAAGGTTGCCGCTCTCACGCCGGTCGGCCGCCACCTGCTCGAAGGCACGCAGCACTTCGTCGGCAGTGGCGTTGCCGCTGGTGATCTGCGACGCCGCCTGACCGGCCAGCTCGTATCGCGCGATCAGCGAATAGTGCCAGAAGTTTTCGACGCTCTCGACCAGGCCCGTCGGAAGCGGCTCGGCGGCGGCCTGCTGCGCGATCGCGGGCGCGGGGCTCATGACGGTCGGCGCCGCGAACGCAGCGGCGGCGATCACCGCCCCGAGAGACAGACGGGACATCAAGCTCGCACCGCGCTCCTGCCGGGCCACTCGCATCATGAGGCGTCTCCGATCTAATGTTTGCCCAAACGGCACTTTAGGAATGTAGGGCGGAAGGTACGCCTGCCGCGCAGGGGTGTCAAGCCGACGGAGATGCCACGCGCACGCGAGGCGAAAGAAGCACCGCGCATCGCGATGCCGTGTCGCCACCAGAACCCGTCGCTCGCGTCCGAATCACCCCGACTGACCTGCCTGATCACTCATGGGCGAGTCAGGATGATGTAGAAGGCGTGGACCACTCCGCCGATCCAGGGAAGGAGGATCGTCAGTACGAGGTTGATCCAGAAATGAGTCGTGAGCCCGACTTCAAGAAACACGCCCAGCGGCGGGATGAAAAACGCCGCGACGAGCTTGATGATGTCCGATGAGGTGAAGCTTCCTGCCATAGCAGAACATTGTGCCTTCGGAGCGGGTCTGAGTGCAACTGAAGTTTGTCGGCAGTTTCGGTGGGCCAAGCGTTTTGGCGAGATCGCTTCGTTTGCCCGTCAGCGCAGGCGGCACTACACTGCCGGGCTCTATGGCCGAGAACCCGCAGCGGACTGAAAAAGGCGACGAAGACAGCCAGACGAGCGACCTTGGATCGTTTCTGATCGCGCTGTGGATCAACCACGGCACCAAGATCCTCATCGTGCTGACTGGCGCGGTGCTGTTGTTCGCGGTCATCACCCTCAGGCAATCGACCGAGCGGGCGGCCCGTGAAACCGCGGCGGCCCAGCTTGCCGACGCCCAGATCCGCCTCGAGGCATTTCAGTCGCTGCAGTTGGCCATGGCCGAGCCCGTCGCCTACGCGGCGTTTCGCGACGAATTCGCGGCCACCGTCCCCGTCGTGCTCGACCAGATCATCGCCACCGAGCCGTCCGAAGCCCTCACGGCGCGGGCGCTGGTCATGAAGGGTGACGTGCTCTGGACGCTGGCGCTCTCCCCCAGGCTCGCCGAGGCGACGACCCGGCCCGCGCTCGATCTACGAGAAGACCGCGCCGAACTGCTCTCACGCGCTGAGCAGGCCTATCAGGAAACGATCGAGCGGTTTGAGACCCAGTCGACCCCGGTCGCGATGGCCAAACTCGGGCTGGCCGCCCTCGCCGAGAACAGGCGCGAATGGGACGCCGCACGCACGCTTTATCAGCAGGTCGCTGACATGCAGAACATCGCGACGTCTTATCAGTGGCTGGCCGGCAGTCGAGCCGCGCTGTTGGCCGAGCTTCAGCGGCCCGTCCGACTCGCTTCGCCCACGACGCTGCCGATCACCGCAGATCAGGTCGAGAAGACGCTCGACAGCATCGTCGAGCCGGGCTCGACCCCCACACCCCCGGCGGGTGTATCGGGCGACCGCCCCGCCGGCCCGACGCCCCCCGCCGGCGACGCTCCCGTCACCCGGCCGACCGAGACCACACCGCCCGGTGAGAACCAGCCCGCGCCGGCCCGCTGAACCGCGGGATCGACGCCGCAAGCCCCGACATCTCGCTCGATTCCGAATCGGCAAAGATCAGGCCCGCTTTTGACGCCGCGGGCGATCTGATCTTTCTCGAACTGTCTCAAGATTCCGAAGCATTCCCCGCCAGCATCGGGCTGTCCGACATCGGCCTGACAATCCGATCCGCCCACACGTTGCGAGTCGTGAGGCAATCGCGGCCGCTCACCCAAAGAAGAAGGCACTGCGAATGACGCAGTGCCTTGCTGGTTTCAATATCGGGTCTAATCGCCACCGGCCGCCAGCCCATCGCCCCGGGCATCGCGACCCATCGCGGTCGCGGGAAGACCGCGGGCGGGGGACTCCGGGCGGCCGTGGATTCCGGCCGGCCGTGGAGTCCGGGCAGCCTTGGAGTCCGGGCGTCCGCGGATTTCGCCGGGCGGTGGATGCTTAGGCCCCGCCGCCGCTCTTGCCCCAGGCAAAGTGAGCGAACGCCTTGTTCGCCTCGGCCATGCGGTGGGTCTGGTCGCGGGTCGCCATCGCCTTGCCTTCCTTGCGGTAGGCTGCCATCAACTCGTCGGCCAGTCGGTCGGCCATCGGGCGACCGCCGGTCTCGCGGCAGGCGGCAAGCAGCCAGCGGAACGCCAGGCTCTGCTGGCGACGACGGTTGACCTGCATCGGCACTTGGTAGTTGGCACCGCCGACGCGGCGGCTGCGCACTTCAACGAACGGCTTGACGTTGTTCACCGCGGTCTCAAACACCTCGAGCTGCGGCACTTCCTTCATCTTCTTGCCGATGGTGTCCATTGCGTCATAGAACACCTTCTGCGCGACCGACTTCTTCCCGTCCCACATCAGGCAGTTGACGAACTTGCTGACCAGCTTGCTGTTGAAGCGGGGGTCGGGCTTGAGGATCTTTTCCGATGCGGTGAATTTCTTGAACGCCATAGGTCTTTCGTGCCGGAGATGTAAGGTCCCGGCCGCCTCACTCTGAAACAGAGTTACACTTGAAACTGACAATCGCCCCGAAACGCCGGGAGCGAAGCGGCTACGCGCCGCGCTTGAGCCACCAGATTCCAACGATCAACAGGGCGATGAAAAACACGCCCATGAAGATCAGATTGCCGTAATGGCCTTGAACATCCTGTGTCGTCGTCTCGGGCTGCTCGGCCTGGGCGATGACCCAACCGGCCGGCGACGCCACGGGCAACACGCCGTTCGACACGCCTTGTGACACAACGGGTGACGCTACAGGCGACACAGCGGGTGACGCTGTCGTTGCCGCAATTGCCGACATGGTGGGCGGCAGATTCATCACGTCACCCCGTCAACCCTATCCCGTAACCGTCACCCGGCTGCCGCCTTGTGCTGATCACGCTTACTTGCCGCGCTTGGCGCCGTACTTCGAGCGGCTGCGCTTGCGGCCATCGACACCCAGCGCGTCGAGCGTGCCGCGGACGATGTGATAGCGGACGCCCGGCAGGTCACGCACGCGGCCGCCGCGAACGAGGACGATCGAGTGTTCCTGCAGGTTGTGCTCTTCGCCGGGGATGTAAGCCGTCACTTCGCGGCCATTGCTCAGGCGCACGCGGGCGATCTTGCGGAGCGCCGAGTTGGGCTTCTTGGGGGTCATGGTCTTGACCTGAAGGCACACGCCGCGCTTCTGCGGGCAGGCTTCGAGGTCTTTGACCTTGTTAATCTTCGCCAGGCTGCGGCGGGGCTTCTTGACCAGCTGATTGATCGTCGGCATTGGCGTCCTTCAAACGACCGAAAGTAGAATCGACTTCACACAAAACCGCACGACCAAGGTCGACAGCGCGACCGCTCTGGCCGAAGCGAGCCACGTAGTATAGCGACGGAGCCGGTTTGTTCAATCCCCGTTGCCGCCCGCCCCAGCGCCCCTCGAGAGCACGCCCCATTGCCCGCCCCAAAGGGCCCGCTCCCCACGCCCAAGATGCTGCGATATCAGGGACTTAAGGCGAGCGGAATGCACCCCGCGCCCGCCCGGGCCGGGCAGCGCACTCGTCGCGCTATCCTGATGGGTCAATGTCGGCCCCGACGCGCCCCTACCGCATGATCCACTTCTGCGGCTCGATGTTCACTTCGTCGTCGCCGGGGAAGACCTCGTCGCCCCGGATGTGGTAGTTGAGCTGCAGCGTCTTGCGAAGGATGAAGTCTTTGTCGCCCGGGCCTTTGACCGTTGCCGTTTCGCCCGAGAGGCCTGAGACGAAGATCGAAAACCGCCCCATCTCGGCGGTCGGCTCGGCCCAGATCGCAACCCCGTCGCGGGCCTGGTCGGGCCCGACCCGCAGCGTGCCGGCCAGCAGGGGTGTCTGCTCGAGCAACTCGTTGCCCAATTGCTGCTTGATCGCGGCGAAGACCGTCAGCGGCACCGCCTGATCCGAGCGGATCACCCGCCCGTCTTCGGTCAGCAGCTCAAACACCGGGATGAACAACTGCTCGCGGTCGGTGTTGTTGGTGACACGGTAGGGCAGATACCAGAACGCCCTGGGCGACGACTCGCCCGCGATATCGACCACGATCCGGCGCGGCGTGCCGACCTCGATGTCGATCTCCCATGCCACGCGATAGGGGCTGGGCATGGGAAACTGCGCCAGCGCCACGTCCACGATCGCAACCGGGATCACCGCCGCGGTCGCGGCCAGCGCGCCCATGATCAGTCCCAGACACAGCCCCGGCACCCGGCGGGCCTGGGCTGGCGAACTCTTGCGGACAATGGCGCGACGGCTGAGGGCTGGCATCAATGCAGACTCCTTCGAAGTATCGAAGCCGTGGGTGAGCTGCCGATCACGCGGCAAGCGACTGCCATGCATGCAACAGGCAATTGACACGCAATTACCGTGCAGTCGACCGCGGCCTGCGTACGATTCGGCCATGCCGACCGACCGCCGCAAAGCGCCTGCGGTTGCCGCAGACCGGATCATAATTATGTTACGGTAGCGGATGATGCTGTCAATCGAAGGGATGCCTGTGAGAGTGCCGTTGTCGGGGCCGGTGATTCGCCACTGTCAGCGCGAGGAAATCCACGCGGCACTGCGGCTCGTGCTGGGTTCACTGCGCCACCCGGCGGGCGACGCCGAGGTTGTCGACTTCGTCCGCTACGCGCTTCACCGGCAGATCGACCTCGACCGCATCGAGATCATCGAACAGGCCGGGCG
>CAZBOE010000165.1:0-2611 GCA_964493365.1 uncultured Tepidisphaeraceae bacterium
GACCCGGATCGCCGCGCTGATCATCCTCGTGATGCTCGCAGGACTCGTGGCGGTGCTGGTGGTCGGGGCGCTGCCGGCCATCGGGGAATATGGCGCACGCTTTCTGGTCAACCCCGCCTGGACGCCGGCGCAGACCGTCTATCAGTTCGACGAAGCCGCCGGCGACTTCGTCTACGACGAGTTCGGCGACCGGGTCATCGAAAGCGTGATTCCCGCCAACTTCGGCGCACTGGCGGTGATCTGGGGCACGGCCGCCTCATCGGCGATCGCCCTGCTGATCGCCGTGCCGCTGAGTTTTGGTGCGGCGCTGGCGCTGGTCCGGATCGTCCCCCGCATCATGCTCGGGGGCGTGTCATTTCTCATCGAGTTTCTCGCGGCCATCCCGTCGATCGCGTATGGGCTGTGGGGGCTTTTTGTGGTCGTGCCGTTCCTGCAGGGCAATGTCCGCATCCCGACGTGGCTCGGGTGGCTCGACGCGATCCCCCTTGTCGGCCGCCTGTTTGTCCCCTCGGCCACGCTGATCGACCCGGCGACCGCGCAGCCCTACACCGTCTTCGTCGGCCTCGAGCCGCTGCTGCGCGACACGCTCGGACAGCTTCCGGGGGTTTCGTGGCTGTTCTACACCACCGACGCCGCGGGAACGGTCATCGCCCGGCCGCTGGTGGGGGCGGATCTTTTCTGCGGCGGGATCGTGCTGGCGATCATGATCATCCCGATCGTGACCGCCATCAGCCGCGACGTGCTCGCCCAGGTGCCCCGCGGGCAGCTCGAAGGCACCGTGGCCCTGGGCGCGACGTGGTGGCAGTCGAGCGTCGAGATGCTCCGATATGGGCGTGCCGCGCTTTTCGGCGCGGTGATGCTGGGCCTGGCCCGCGCCGCGGGGGAGACGATGGCCATCACCATGGTCATCGGCAACAAGATCCAGATCGCCGGCACGCCGTTCGCGCCGGCGCAGACGATGTCGAGCCTGCTCGCCCTGCAGTTTCCCGAGGCCGACCAGAGCCGGCCGGCGCTGCTCTATGTGGCGCTGGTGCTGCTGGTGATGTCGCTGGTGTTCAACGTCGTCGCCCGTTACCTCGTCGTCGGAAAGGACAGCGCCTCCGCCCGCGCCCACTGAAGCCGCGCGAGCCGCCCGCCGCACGCCATGTCCTTCGCCTCTCACCACCCTCGCCCCGGACACGACCGCTTCTCACGCGGCCTGAGCTACCTCATGTATGGGCTGTGCGTCGCCGCCACGCTGGCCATTCTCGCGACCCTCGCGATGGTGACGATCTACCTCATTGCGGCAGGGCTCGAACAACTCTCGCTGACCTATTTCACCCACGACCCGATCAACAACCCCGCCAACCCCGCCTACCCCGGCGGCTTCCGGCAGGCGATCCTGGGCAGCGCGATTCTCGTCGGCCTGGCCGCTGCGGTCGGGCTGCCGATCGGCATCCTCGCGGGCGTCTACCTCAGCGAATACGAATCGGGCTCGTTCCTCGCGGCCCCCGTGCGGTTTATCTCCGACGTGCTCGCGGGCGTGCCGTCGATCGTCGTCGGGATTCTCGGATACGAACTCCTGGTCGCGCCGGCGGCGTCGGGCGCCTTCAAGCACATCCCGCTACTGAGCGACATCCAAGGCTTTAACGGCTACGCCGGCGCCGCGGCGCTGGCATTCATCCTGATTCCGATCGTCGCCCGGACGACCGAAGAGATGCTCCGCCTCGTGCCCCACAGCTATCGCGAAGCCTCGATCGCGCTGGGCGCCACCAAGGCGACGACGATCCTCCGCGTCGTGCTGCCCAGCGCCACCGGCTCGGTCATCACCGGCATCATGCTGGGCATCGCCCGCATCACCGGCGAAACCGCCCCCCTGCTGCTCACCGCCCTGGGCGCCAGCACCCTCACCACCGACCCGAGCAAGCCCTTTCCCTCGCTCACCGTGCAGGCGTTCGACTTCGCCTTCCGCCGGGTGCAGGAAGCCGAGCAGGACCTCGCGAAAACCGGCATCCTCGTCCTGATCGCGCTGGTCTTTGTCCTCAACCTCACGCTCCGACTGATCGCGATGCGACATCAGAGATCGTGACGGATTGATGGGATGACGGATTGATGGAATGACGCATTGATGCGGGTCCGGGATTCGTGGTGCCGGACGTTCCGAGATAACGCATTGATCCGTGACGCGCTGACAGGGCCGGTCGAGGCCGCTCAGGCGATCGCGACGCCCACGCGGTCGATTCGCCATCCCATCAACTCGTCATCCAATCAATGCGTCATTCCATCAATTCGTCATTCCGCTGACTCGGCACAATCCCCGTCGATCAACCGACGCCGATCACGCGCGAAGGTAATACTCGGCCTCGAGCTGCTCGAGTTTTGTCGTCAGCTCGGCGAACTTGGCCGACAGCGCCTTGGTCTGGGCCGCCGACTTGGCAGGGCCGGCGCCCATTTCCTCCTGGCAGTCGGCCAGCGCGATCTCGGTCTCCATGATCATCTGCTCGAGCTGCTTCGTCTCGTACTTCCCGAACGGCCGCTTGTAGGGGTTGTCTTTGGCAGGCACCGACCGGGCGTCGGCCTTCTTCTCCACCTTTTGCTCCGGCGCCTTCGCGGGCGCGCCCTTTGACTGCTG
>CAZBOE010000165.1:2652-10756 GCA_964493365.1 uncultured Tepidisphaeraceae bacterium
GACGCCGCGGCCCGCTGGGCGACGAGCTTCTTCTGCCAGGCGCTGTAGCTGCCGTCGAAATCGCTCAAGCCCGGCGGGTCGATCACCAGCAGCCGCTTCGCCACCCGGTCGAGGAAGTATCGATCGTGGCTCACGCAGAGGATCGTGCCGCCAAACGCGTTGAGCGCGCCTTCGAGCGCTGCGCTGCTGGCGATATCGAGGTGGTTGGTCGGCTCGTCCATGATCAGCACATTGGGCCCGTCGAGCAGCAACTGCGTCAGCCGCAGCCGCGCCCGCTCGCCGCCGCTGAGCATGCCGACGGGTTTGTAGATGTCGTCGCCTCGGAAAAGCATCTGCCCGAGCATGTCCCTGACCTGCTGCTCGGGAATCCCACGGCCTCCCCACGCCTCTTCCATCACCGTCGCGTCGGGGTCGAACTCGTCCAGCCGCTGGTCGTAGTAGCCGATGTTGAGGTTGGCGCCCCAGCGAATGTCCCCCGCGTCGGCGTCTTCTTCGCCCAGCAGCACCTTGAGCATCGTCGTCTTGCCCGAGCCGTTGGGCCCGATGATGCCGATCCGTTCGCCGCGGCCGACTTCGAACTTGACGCCCTGCCAGAGCTGACGACCGTCAAAGCCCTTGCTCAGCTCTTTCACCGAAAGCACCCGGTCGCCGGCGCGCTGGTCGGTGTCGATGCGGAGGTGGATCGCCTTGGTCGTCGCCACCGACTGGATCATCTGGTCGCTCTCGAGCAGCCGGTTGAGCCGCTTTTCCCGACCCTTGGCTTCGCGGGCTCGCTGGCCGGCGCCGAATCGACGGACGAACTCCTTCTGCTTTTCGATGTCGGCCTGCTGCTGCTCGTAGGCCCGCTGCTGCGTCAGCTCCTGCTGCTCACGCTGCACCTCAAAGGCGCTGTAGTTGCCGGGATAGCTCTTGAGCTTCGACTGCGTGAGCCACACGATCCGCGTGGCCAGCCGGTCGAGCAGGTAGCGGTCGTGGCTGATGATGAAGGCCGACCCCTTGAAGCCCAGCAGGTAATTCTCGAGCCACTCGATGGCAGCGAGGTCGAGGTGGTTGGTCGGCTCGTCGAGCAGGAGGACGTCGGGCTCGTTGATCAGCAGCTTCGCCAGCGCCACCCGCGACCGCTGCCCGCCCGAGAGCGTCGCCAGCGGCTGTTCCCACATCTCGCGCGGCAGCCCCACGCCCAGCAGCGTCGCCTCCAGCCGGTGGTGCCACGCATAGCCGCCGGCCGACTCAAACTCATGCTGCACGTCGGTGTATTTTGAGAGGATGCGCTCCAGCTCGTCGCCCTGCGCCTTTTCCATGGCGTGCTCGAGCTCGCGCATGTCGTGCGCCAGCTTGTGCAGCGACGCGAAAGCCAGCTCGGCCTCGTCGATCACCGTCTCGTTCGTCTCGAATTTCGGATCCTGCGTCAGGTGCCCCACGCGCACGCCCTGCGCCACGGCCACCGTACCGCTCTCGGCCGACTGCTCCCCCGTGATCAGCTTGAACAGCGTGGTCTTCCCCGCGCCGTTGGGCCCGATCAGCCCAACCCGCTCGCCCGCGTAAAGCGCGAGATCGACGTGATCCAGGATCACGCGCTGCCCGAAAATCTTCTCGACCTGGTTGAGTTGAACAAGGGACATACGTCTTGACGGTTTTAGTAGGGCCGCCTCACGGCGACCGGGTCGAACAGCGCAAAATCACGATCGCGGGTGAGAACGGGCATGGTGAGTCGCTTGGCGGTCGCAGCGATCAGGCAGTCGTTGAATCCGACGCCGTGGGAGAGACGGTACTGCCTGAGCATCGCGAGGGCGTCGAGGAAATCGGCCTGCTGGACCTCAACCATCGGAATCTGATTGAGAAAGCGAACGACTCGGTCCTCGCCTGTCTTGTTCCTCGCGCCGTGATAGCACTCTGCCACAACGATCGGATGGGTCACCAAATGCCCACCCCTGGCGGCCTGCACGATAAACTGAATAGCGCGCTCATCATTGCGAAGAAAGTCGATGACGATGCTGGTGTCCAGCAGGAGCGTCTGATCAATATCCATCATCGACCCCGCCCTGCTCGACCTCTTTGCGAAGTTTTCTGGCCGCCTCCGTCGAGTCGGCCGGCAGATCGGTTCGATCCGCCCAAGCCCCGGCCGCCTGCATGAGCTCGCTCTTGCGATACTCCCAATCCTGCACCACCGGCGCCGAGCCTTCCACCTCCACCGGCGTCACCTCGACGCGCGTCCCCTCCGCCGGCTTTTCACCGTCGATCACCACCACGCCGTTGATCACCGTGCCTTTGTAGGTCATGGCTGTCACTCCTGCCTGGCGCCCTCGATCGTCGCGACCTTCTTTTCCAGCTCCTTGAGCCGACCGACCAGGGCGTCGAGGTTCATGAAGTGATTGTACACGCGCCGCGCCACGCCCGCGGGCATCGCCGGCGAGCCGATCATGATCGTCTTGTCTTCGACGTCTTCCATCACCCCCGCCTGGGCCGACAGCTGTGACTGGTTGCCGATCTTCAGGTGCCCCGCCACGCCCGCCTGGCCGCCCATCACGACATAGTCGCCCACCGTGGTGCTCCCCGCGATGCCCACCTGCGCAACCAGCAGGCAATGCCGCCCGACCTTCGTGCCGTGCCCGATCGCGATGAGGTCGCAGAACTTGGTGCCCTTGCCGATTACCGTCGAGCCCATTGTCGCCCGCTCGATCGCACACCCCGCGCCCATCTCGACGTCGTCTTCCACGATCACGTTGCCCACCTGGGGGATCTTGTGATGCGCCCCGGCATGGGTGGCATAGCCGAAGCCGTCCTGCCCGATGACCGTGTTGGCGTGCAGCGTGACGCGGTCGCCGATCACGCAGTCGTCATAGACCACGACATTGGGATACAGGATGCAGTCGCGCCCGATCTTGGCCCGCGGGCCGATGTAACACCCGGGATAAATGACCGTCCCTTCGCCCACGCTGGCGGTCGGGTCGATCGTGACGCCCGGGGCGATCCCGGTGTGAGGGTGCCGGCGGAAGCCGTGCAGCGCCACCACCGCCTCGCGAAACGCGAAATACGGGTCCTTCGCCCGCAGCAGCGCCAGGTCGGCCCGTGCGGTCTTGTATGCCGCCGACACCACCACCGCCGACGCGCGGGTGGTCATCACTTTCTCGCCGTAGCGCGGGTTGGACAAAAACGACACCTGCCCCGGCGTCGCGTCGTCGAGCGTGGCGCACGAGGTGGCTTCGAGGTTTCCATCGCCGACAAGCTCGGCGCCGATCGTGGTGGCTAATTGGCTCAGGCGCATCGTCTTCACCGCAGGTTGCATCCGCCCGGCCACATCGACCGCGGCCCCCGGCGGGCGGGGTATTGTCGGCAAAATCCACGTGATTAAAAGCCGGAGGCGAAATGACCCCCGCGGCGCGGCCGGGCGCGCCTTCCCGCCGCATGCGTGTTCACGCCCGCCCATGCTTTCTACCCCGTCGCCGCCGCCGCTATATTCACCCCACCTATGGCCTATCTCCTCGGCATCGACATCGGCACCTCCGGCACCAAGACCCTCATCTGCGACCCCGACGGCAATGTGCTCGCCACCGCGATGGCCGAGCATCCGATCTCGTCGCCCAGGCCCGGATGGTCTGAGCAAAACCCGACCGACTGGTGGAAAGCCACCGTCACCGCGACCAGGGCGGTCATCAAGAAAGCCCGCCACCGCGGCAAGCCGATCAAGGGCGCGCAGATCGCCGCGGTCGGGCTCTCGGGCCAGATGCACGGCAGCGTCTTTCTCGCCGACGGCACCAAGCCCCTTCGGCCCGCCCTGCTCTGGAACGACCAGCGCACCGCCCGCCAGTGTGACGAGATCGAATCCATGGCCGGCGGGCGGCGCAAGCTCATTGACATGGTCGCCAACCCCGCGCTCACCGGCTTCACCGCGCCCAAGATCCTGTGGGTCCGTGAGAACGAGCCCAAGGTCTTCGACAAGACCAAACACATCCTGCTGCCCAAGGACTACATCCGCCTGTGCCTCACGGGCGAATACGCCACCGAAGTCTCCGACGCCTCGGGCACGCTCCTGCTCGATGTCAAAGCCCGCGCCTGGCACGAAGGCCTGCTCTCGCGCCTCGGCATCGACAAGGCCCTGCTCCCGCCCTGTTACGAGTCCTATCAGGTCTCGGGCGTCATCCACGACAAGGCCGCACGCGAACTGGGCCTGAGCCCCGGAACCCCCGTCGTCGGCGGCGCGGGCGACCAGGCGGCCGGCGCCGTCGGCAACGGCATCGTCACCACCGGCGTCGTCAGCGCCACCCTGGGCACCAGCGGCGTCGTCTTCGCCCACGCAGACCAGCCCCAGCTCGATCCGGAAGGCCGAGTCCACACCATGTGCCACGCCGTCCCGGGCAAGTGGTGTGTCTTCGGATGCATGCTCTCGGCCGGTGGCAGCTTCCAGTGGCTCCGCAATCACCTCGGCCAGGCCGAGATCGCCGCCGCCAGGAAAGCCCGCAAAGACCCCTACGAACTGCTCATCGCCGCCGCACAGCGCGCCCACGCCGGCGCCGAGGGACTGTTCTTCCTGCCCTATCTCACCGGCGAACGCTGCCCCCACCCCGACCCCCTCGCCCGCGGCGCATGGATCGGCCTCACCGCACGCACCACCCGCGACATGCTCCTGCGATCCACCCTCGAAGGCATCACCTTCGGCATGCGCGACGCCCTGGAAATCATGCGCCAGATGAAAATCGCCCCCACCCAGATCCGCGCCTCCGGCGGCGGCGCCCGCTCCGACTTCTGGCGACAACTCCAGGCCGACATCTACAAGGCCCCCATCGTCCTGACCAACGCCACCGAAGGCCCCGCCTACGGCGTCGCCCTGCTCGCCGGCGTCGGCACCGGCGTCTGGGATACCGTCGAACAAGCCTGCAAAGCCACCATCAAGCAGACCGCCAAAGTCACCCCCCGCAAACAATCCGCCGCCCAATACGACCGCCACTACGCCGTCTACACCACCCTCTACCCCGCTCTCAAAGAACGCTTCGCCGCGATGGCCGAGCTGACCTAAACGCCCGCCCCGCCATTCCGTGGCATGGGCTTCCAGCCCGTGCGGGCGCGCGAACCTGGCCGGGCGTCCCGGCTTCTCTGGCACGCAAAGCCCGCTGCCTTCCGTGGCATGGGCAACCCTGCCCATGACCCCCCGCGCAAGCGGCCGCCTCTGGACACCACTCCTGCCCCGTGCTTCAAGCCCGTGCCAGCGACGCAGCATGAGCCGGGCTCCGTCTTAGCCGCCGCCGCCCCAGCGCGTCGCCAGCCCTTATCGCCAATACCCCCGCATCAACGCGTGCGACCAGTCGGGCTGGCGCAATTCGCCACGTGGCAGGAACTCGGCCATAACGGGCTTGATGTCCAGTACCGGCGTGCCATCGATCGCGTCGAGCCCGGCGACCTCTATCGTGCGGCCATCGCGACGCAACAGGCGTGCGATGCTGACGCCGATGCGGTTAGGCCGGTCTTTGCCTCGCTGGGCAAAGATCCCGACCCGAGGCCAGTCCGTGTTGCCGCGCGGGTGGCGGGCAAGTTCGACCGCTCGCTCGGGATCGACCCCATGAAACAGGAACACGATCTCGACGTGCGAGAACGTGTCGATCCCGTCCAATGCTTCAGCCCCGAGCGCGTCGACGAGCTCAATCGTCGCGACCTCGGCATCCCAATGATCGTCCCGCGGCTCCCTCCGACCACCCCGGACGAAAGCAACAGGCGTCACGACAATGGCGGATGACTGAGGCTGCATAATGTCTTTCCCGTTCAGCGCCGGGCCATGCGACCCTGGCCCTCGATCACATTCTACTCGCCCGGCCCGTCCACTTCGGCCACCGGTCATTCCACCACGACCTACTGAACCTGATTTACCTCGCGACCGTGCTGTTTTCGGCCATGTTCGAAATCGTCTTTCGGCTCCGGCGACATACTCGGCTCCAGCGCCAAATGGGCGTCTCACCCGCGGCCGAAGCACCGCCCTCTGATCCGAACCGCGGTGAGATGCTGCTCTGATCTCCGCGATAACGTTCGCCCCCCCCGCCCGCCGAACATCATTCGCCGCCTATGAGCCGTCGCATTCTCATGTGGATTGCTGTCCTGCCGCTCGCGGGCTCAGGCCTTGCGAGCGATCAGATTCCGCAGCTTGTGGGTTGGCTGCGCGAAGCGGAAGCAGTCGTCGAGGAGCACGATTCGCCCGGGGCCACATAACCCGCCAATGCAACGGACGGTGCCGGCAGTATAGTTTCTGTTGGTCGGGCGCGGCCCGGAGCCGACCCAGCCGTTGATCGCCACGACGTTAGCCCTCGCCGGCGACTCCCGAAGACCATCGACAGAGCTAGTCTCTCGTGCCGTACATGATCGACCTTCCCCAAGATGCGCGCAGCTATCGGAAGCAAAGACAGCAGGTTTGAGAACATCCCCGCCACCTCGGGCCTGCGGGGCAGACATTCCTGCCTGCCGCGTCGGGTCGAGTGTCATTCGGGTACGCCCGGGTGGCCGAGGTGAGACGCACTCGTGCGGGCCGCCCCCGGATTTCATGCCGCGCCCCGCCGCGGCCCCATTACGTCCCCCGCGGCAGCCGCCAACCCCGCCGGCGGCTATAACGTCCTCGTGCAGTCCCACGCCCCCAATCACCCACCCGATCACCCCTTCGTCGTCTCCTACCTCGCGCTCCGCAGGGCGATCGGGGGCATCGGGCTGGCGTTTCCGGTCGTCTTGTGGGTCGGCGGGTGGGCGATCGCGGGGGTGCCGATGCAGGCGAACCTGTCGGCCTACTACCACACGCCGCTGCGGGACGTGTTCGTCGGGCTGCTGGTCACGCAGGCGGCGCTGTTCTTCTGCTACCGCGGGCACGACCGGGCAGAGGACTGGACCGCCAATCTCGCGGGGGTATTCGCGCTCGGGCTGGCGTTCTTTCCGATCGATGTCATGGGTGAAGGCAGCAGCCCGATGGTCCCACGATCCATCGTGGGCCTCGTCCACACCATCAGCGGCGGCGGCTTCTTTCTCACGCTCGCGATCTACTCGCTGCTGCATTTCCCCAGGACCGCCTCGGGTCCCGAGCATGAGCCGCACCCTGTGCAGCGGCAGTGGCTCTACCGACTCGGCGGCGGGAGCATCCTGCTCTCCATGGTCGCCATGGGCGTATACCTGATGATCCTTCCGCCGACCTGGAGGGCGGTTGCCGACGCGATGCACGCGCTCTTCTGGCTGGAGTGGGTTGCCATCTGGTCGTTCGCAGCGGCGTGGCTCCTCAAGGGCCGGGTGATCGTCCTCGATCTGGCGGTGAACCTGGGCGTGGCCGCGGGGAGTCGACTGCTGGCGCGGGCGACCGACCGCGGATCGTAATCATTCTCGCATCAGCCCGCCGTATCTTCTTATTGCTTCTCCACTTCTGGCGCAACCACCGGGCATCGCGCTTGCCAACGGGCTGCTGCGGCCCTGCCGCACCATTTTGTCGTAGTGCAATGCCATTATGTCACTTTGTCGCACCCTCTTTGGCACATGGTGATGCATAGCGGCGTCACAGGATCCGACTTCGTCGTCGTCAGGTCTGATCTTTGAGACACCCTGCGACATGGGCACGGCCTTTGCCAAGGCGTACGGCGGAACGCGTCAGGGCGCTTCCCCGCCGGGCGTGGGAATCTCAAGCAAACGATCAGCACTGACAGACAGAAGGAGCGACCGGAATGGTTATCAGCATGGAACAGTTCGCCTCGCAAGGGCAGTTTGCCACCTACGACCCGTACGCCGCCGTCCCCCAGACCCAGACTGTGTTTCAGCTCCAGTGCCGTTCCTGCGGCTACGAGCCCGAAGACACCGTCGTCGCGCCGCGGCATTGCCCCAAGTGTCATTCGAAGTCATGGGAGCGCTTCGCACGCCCCGGCAGCATTCTCACCAACGCCGATCGCTATTGACCGCGCCGATCGCCGTCGAATGCCTCCATCAAATGCCGCGGGACGGGCGCCAGTTCAACCCCGCCGACAACCGACAATCGACGACCCACAAACGACGACAGACTGCCGGCCAATGCGACGACCTCACCTGCGACGGCCCCACTACGGGGTCGTCGCGGTCGTTTACGCAACGCCCAATTCGCCACGGCCGGCCGGGCATC
>CAZBOE010000166.1:0-2328 GCA_964493365.1 uncultured Tepidisphaeraceae bacterium
AAGGCGGCGAGCCTCGCCTTGAGGTCCATTGGTGCGACCTGCGCCACGTTGTCGCCGCTCAGGGTCGACCCGTCGGTGGCCCGCGCCTGGGCCCTGGGCGACAGGTCGGCGCCCAGCAGCCGCTCGCGAATCGCCGACAACACCAGCCCGTGAATGCGCCCGCCGTCGCGGAAGCGCACTTCCGCCTTGGTCGGGTGGACGTTGACATCCACATCGGCCGGCGGCATCGCGATCATGAGCACCGCCGCGGGGTGTCGCCCCGGCTCGGTCAGCCCGCGATACGCTTCGCGCAGCGCGTGCTGGATGAACTTGTCGCGGATCGAGCGGCCGTTGAGATAGAGATACTGATACTTCGCGGTCGGGTGCGCCAGCTCGGGCAGGCCGACGATGCCGGTGATGCGGATCTCGGCGTCGCGGGCGTCGATCGCGAGGCGGCGCTGGGCAAAGTCATCGGGCCACGCCGTCAGCCACCGCTCGACCGGCTCGACCGCGGGCGGAAGGTCGAGCGTCTTTCGGCCGTTGTGCTTGAGCACAAACGCCACCTGCGGATAGGGCAGCGCCAGCCGCTGGATGGTCTCAGCGATGTGCCCATATTCGGTCGAGGCGCTCTTGAGGAACTTGCGCCGGGCCGGCACGTTGAAAAACAGGTTGCGCACCTCAATGACCGTGCCGCGGTTGCCCGCAGTCGCCTGGGGGTCGGAGAGGCTGCCGGCCGAGTTGACGATCTCGTATGCGGCAGGGTCGTCGCTCTCCGAGGACCGCGAGACGATCCGCGCCTGAGAGACCGAACCGATCGAGGCGAGCGCTTCGCCTCGGAAGCCCATGGTGGCGATGGCGAAGAGGTCTTCGTCGCTGGTGATCTTGCTTGTGGCGTGGGCCGCGAACGCCAGCGGCAGGTCGGCGGGCACAATGCCGTGACCGTCGTCGGTGATGCGGATGAGCCGGGTGCCGCCTTCTTCGATCTCGACTTCGATGCGGGTGGCCCCGGCGTCGAGGGCGTTTTCGACCAGTTCCTTGACCACGCTCGCCGGCCGTTCGATCACCTCGCCCGCGGCGATGCGGTTGACGAGGTTGGCCGGAAGCTGAGCGATACGCGCGGGCATGGGGAGAAGTATAGCCGCGGAGAGCGTTGCCCGTTGCGTGTCGTCGTCTGCAAACAGCCAGTCACCCACCCGAGCGCACAGCCCACGGCCCGGCTAACTTGCCGACTGTCCACTGCCCACCTTCTGCCTACTGCCCGCTGGCTGATGCAAACTTTCCCTGCCCTTGGCATCACACGTTAAACCTGAAATGCACCACGTCGCCGTCTTTCATCACGTAGTCTTTGCCTTCGCTGCGGAGCCTGCCCGCGGCCTTGATGGCCGATTCGGATTTGTGCTGCAGGATGTCGGCGATGGTGTAGACCTCGGCGCGGATGAAGCCGCGTTCGAAGTCGGTGTGGATGACGCCCGCAGCCTGCGGGGCGGTGGCGCCGACGGGGATCGTCCACGCGCGGATTTCCTTGGGCCCGCAGGTGAAATAGCTCTGAAGACCGAGCAGCCGATAGGCTTCGCGCGTCAGCGTGGCCAGCGCGGGCTCCTTGAGGCCCATGGTTTCGAGCATTTCCTGGCGGTCGCCCTCGGGCAGTTCGCTCAGCTCGGCCTCGAGCTTGCCGCACACCGGCACGACCGTGCCGCCCTCGCTGGCCGCCTTCTCGCGGACTTTCTTCACCAGCGGGCCTTCGCCGTGCACGTCGCTTTCATCGACATTGGCGACATACAACACCTTCTTCGCGGTGATCAGCCCGAGCGACTTAAGCAGCTTGCGCTCGTCTGCGGAGAAGTCGAGATGCCTGACGGGCTTGGCGTTGTTGAGGTGGTCGCGCGCCTTGGTCAGCACTTCGACCCGGGCGATGGCTTCTTTGTCGCCGCTCTTGGCTTGACGGGCCGTCCGGTCGAGCGAGCCGCCGACGGTCTCGAGGTCGGCCAGGATCAGTTCGGTGTCGATGGTGTCGATGTCGCGCAGCGGATCGACCGACTGCTCGACGTGGGTGATGTCGGGGTTTTCGAAGCAGCGGACGACATGCAGAATCGCATCGACCTCGCGGATGTGCGAGAGAAACTTGTTGCCCAGGCCTTCGCCCGTCGACGCCCCGCGGACGATGCCCGCGATATCGACCACGCGGACCGCCGCCGGGATGATCTTCTCGGTGGGTTGGAACTGGTTGAGGGTCTTCAGGCGGTCATCGGGCACGTTGACGATGCCGACGTTGGGTTCGATCGTGGCGAACGGGTAGTTGGCCGCCAGCGCCCCCGCCGCGGTGAGCGCGTTAAACAGGGTCGATTTGCC
>CAZBOE010000166.1:2354-10667 GCA_964493365.1 uncultured Tepidisphaeraceae bacterium
ATGCCTACTTCAAGTGCCATGCGGCGGGTGAGGGTAAACGCGGGCAACCGGAAAGCAAGCGGGCCGCAGGATCGAGCCCGTGTGGCTCACGCACCGGTCTGCCTCTCAGCGCCACACCGCCTGCACGCCGCGCCGGAAGCGGGTTGTGCGGGCCGGGGCGGCCGCTGGCAACGCGAATAGCCGCGAACGGCGCTGGGCCGATCGACTGGGCGATCGCCCGAGCCTCAGTGCACATCCGCGAGGCTCTCGACCACCTTGAACAGCGCCTGGGTTCCGTCTTTGCCGTGGCCGGCCGCCTGGGCGGCGGTGAACAACTGGTGGACCAGCGCCGTCGCCGGCAGCGATACGTTGCCGCGCAGGGCGGCCTCGAGCACCAGGTTGAGGTCCTTCTGCTGGAGGTCGATCGTGAAGCCCGGGCGGAAATCGCCCGCGAGCATCCGCGGGCCCAGGTTGCTCAGTTGCCACGAGCCGGCCGCCCCTCCGGCCAGGGCCGACAGCGTCGCGTCGGGGTCCAGGCCGTTGCACTTGGCAAACGTCAGCGCCTCGCAGACCGCCAGGTTGGTCACGCTCACGAGGATCTGGTTGACCAGCTTGGTCAGTTGCCCCGTTCCGACCGGGCCTGTGCGGGTGATCGTCTTGCCCATCAGCCGCAGCAGCGGTTCGACACGGGAGAACGTCGCCTCATCGGCGCCGACCATGATCGACAGCGCCGCGTTCTGGGCGCCGATGTCGCCTCCCGAGACCGGTGCATCGACGAATCGCACATCCTTGGCCGCGCAAGCCTGGGCCAGTTCGCGGGTCGTCGCGGGCGAGATCGTGGAGTGATCTACGATGATCGTCCCGGGCGCGGCGCCCGACAAAATCCCCGACTCGCCCGTCACCACCTGTTGCACGTCAGGCGTATCGCGCACGCAGACGAACACGATTTCGGCGCCCCGCGCCGCCTCGGCGGCGCTGGGGCAGACCGTGGCACCGCGACGGGCCAGCCGGTCGGCCTTCGCCCGGGTCCGTGTGTAGACCCGCAGCCCATGCCCGGCGGCCAGCAGATGACCAGCCATGGGCGCACCCATCACACCCAACCCAACAAATGCCAGCGTCATCATTCACATCCACTACGGGCCCGACCCCGCGAGAGTTTGCAGAAGCACAATCACCAGCCCACATTGACCAGTCTAGTCATATACATGACAGAACATGATCATCCAACCCCTTTTTGGGTAGCGGTCGCCCGCAGGTCGGGTTGCAGCAGGCGACTGAAGAAACCGCAACGCTGCGTGGCTGAAACGGCTGCCGGCGAGCCGGCCGTCTGTGACAACCCGCGTATAAAGGCATGACGAACCGCGACATTTGCCGCGCGGCTCGACGTCGGGGTGAGCCGGTTTCCGGTCGGATCAACCTGCAAGGCTGCGCCGAATCGCTCCCAATCCGGCGTCAGAACGGTTGTCCGACTTTTAGTTCGAGATCAGCAGCGCCAGCAGGATCAGGTTGATCACCACCGACACCGCGGCCGTGGCCGCCAGCGCCACCACCATGCCCTGGTTCAAGCCCGAGCCGGAGCCCGTGCCCAGGTCGACCGTCTTGGCGGTTTGTTCGATCTTGGCGAGTGAATCGAGGTTGAGCGACTGCCGCGCATGGATGGGCGGGTGGCCGGTCCGCACCGCGCGGATGTCTTCGAGCAGCTCGGCAGTCGAGGCGTATCGGTCTTCACGCGCCTTGGCCATCGCGGTTTCGATAATCTCGGCCAGGCCTGCGGACAGGTCGGTGTTGAGGTGGTCCGCGGGGGTCAGGGGCTGCTTGAGGTGCTTGTGCATCACCGCGGAGGGCGTGTCGCCGTCGAACGGCGGCCGACCGGTCACCAGGTGATACAGCGTCGCGCCCAGCGAGTAGATGTCGGCGCGGTGGTCGATGTCGACCTCGCCGCGGATCTGTTCCGGCGAGATGTAGTAGGGCGTGCCGTAGGCCTTGCCCGCTTCGGACTCGGCGGCCGCCTTGTCGTCCTGATCGCGCGCCAGGCCCAGGTCGGTGAGCTTGGCCACGCCCTGCGGCGTCAGCAGGATGTTCTTGGGCTTGACGTCGCGGTGCACCAGCCCGCGCGAGTGAGCATGAGCCAGCGCGTCGGCGATCTGCTCGGTGATCACCAGCGCCTCGGCCTCGGTAAACCGCTTGCCATCGCCGTGGGGCGGCGGAACCATCATGTCGTAAAGCGTCTTGCCCTCGACGAACTCCATCACAAAATAGTGATAGCCGTCGGGCGACACACCGACGTCGATCGCCTGCACAATGTTGTTGTGCGACAACCGCGCCGCGGCCTTGCCCTCTTTGTAAAACCGCTCGACGAAATCGGGATTTTCGCTCAGCCGCTTGGGGAGCACCTTGACCGCGACGATGCGGTCGAGCGAGATCTGCCGGGCCTTGTAGACCACCGCCATCGCGCCTTTGCCGACCTTCCCGAGCAGGGCGTAGCCGGGCAACTGCGAGTTCTTGCGCTCGTCGAGCTGCTGACGAATGCGCTTGGCCTGATTGACGGTGATGAAATTGTTTTCGACCAGCAGGTCGGCCAGCGAGCGCTGGTTGGGGTCGGATGCCTGCTTCTGCTGTTCGCGACAGAACTCGAGCTCGGTCCGGGTTGCCAGACCGGAGTCGATGACGAACTTACCAATCTCGGTATCGAGATTGGCCAGGCCACCCGTGAGGCCGAGCGTGTTGCTGTCGGCGCGAGACATACAGGATTATACATGACGCCCGCCGGTGAGGCGGGCCAAAGTGAGGCAGCGGCGGTTTGCCGTTTGTAAAACGGCCTGACAAGGGTGTCAAGGTAGAACATTGGTAACGCGCATTTTGGGCGTGCTCGTCGGCCGGGCGATCGGCTGGCCCGTCGGCGTGGTTAGCAGGCGGATATCCAGCAAATTCTCAGCCGGTATCGGCTTTCGCCGGTGGGGCGGCCCGCGGTCTCTGGAGCCAGGCTGGGCCCTGTTGTCTCCTGCACTTTGGTTTGACACCCTGTAGCGCGATCCGTACAGTCTCCCGGCAGTCTGGAGAGGCTCTGATGCTGTATGGAGTGACCACTTGACTGCGGCCGTCGTCATCCCTGCCCGCTTCGGTTCAACCCGTTTCCCCGCCAAAATTGTCGCCTCGCAGACCGGCCGCCCGCTCGTGCAGCACGTGGTCGATCAGGTGAAGTTTTGCCGTAAGGTTGCCCGGTGCGTTGTCGCCACCGACGACCAGCGGATTGTCGATGCCTTGGCCCCCTTCGGCACAGAGACCGTCCTGACCTCGCCCGATCACCAGAGCGGCACCGACCGCGTGGCGGAGGTGGCCCGGCGGCTCTTGAGCGATGTCGATGTGGTGGTCAACGTCCAGGGCGACGAGCCCGAGATTGAGCCCGACACGGTCGACCGCCTCATCGTCGCGATGCAGGAGTCGGAGGCCGACATGGCGACGGCGGCGACGCCGTTTTCCCCGTCGGCCGACCCGAACGACCCCAACCTGGTGAAGGTCGTTTTGTCGGCGGCGGGCAACGCCATTTACTTCTCGCGCAGCCGGATTCCGTATCCGCGCGATGCGGCATCGCAGGGCAACGTCGGCTTCCTGCTCCACCTGGGCATTTATGCCTACCGCAGGCGGTTTTTGCTTGAGTTTGCGTCGTGGAGGCCGACGCCGCTGGAGTTGACCGAGAAGCTGGAGCAGCTTCGTGCGATCGAGCATGGTCGAAGCATCCGTGTCATCACCGTGAGCCGCGCCACGCATGGGATCGACACCGCGGAACAATACGAATCGTTTGTCAGTCGCTATAAATCAACAAGGAGTGTTGCGAGTCGTGAGTTGCCCGCTGTCGATTCGGCGGGCGCCGGGCGTCCGTGATCGCTGAAGCACACCGCTGACGTAGACCGGGCAGCGTGCAACTCACCACTGGCAGCAAAAGCCACATGAGCACCACCGAAGAACTACTGGCCCGAATCGGACAGACCGGAGAAGACACCGAGTTCTTTTCGCCCATGCCCCCGGGCTATCGCCGGGGGCACCACAAATACGTGATCGTCGTCGGCACCGTCATCAGCGGCCTGGGCAAGGGCATCTTCGCCAGCTCGCTGGCCAAGCTGCTGCAGGACAAGGGCCTGCGCGTCGCCCCAATCAAGATGGAGGGCTACCTCAATGTCGACTCGGGCACGCTCAACCCCTATCGCCATGGCGAGGTGTTCGTGCTCGACGACGGCATGGAAACCGACATGGATCTGGGCACCTACGAGCGCCTGCTCGACCAGGACCTCACCAAGCTCAATTTCACCACCAACGGGCAGATCCTGTCGTCGGTGCTCCGCAAGGAACGCGAGGGCAGCTATCTCGGCCGAGACGTTCAGGTGATTCCGCATGTGACCGGCGAGATCAAGCTCAAGCTTCGCCAGTTGGCCGCCCAGACCAATGCGGACGTGGTGTTCGTCGAGGTCGGCGGCACGGTGGGCGACTACGAAAACAGCTTCTACCTCGAAGCCTGCCGCCAGCTCGCCTACGAAGAGGGCGAGAACGCGGTGGTGTTTGTCGCGCTGACGTATGTGCTCGAGCCCGGCACGCTGGGCGAGCAGAAGTCGAAGGCGGCGCAACTGGGTATCAAGCGGCTGATGGAAGTCGGGGTGATGCCCCACATCATCGCCTGTCGCGCCCAGCGCGAGATCAAGGACAAGGTCAAGGAAAAGATCTCGATGTACACCAACGTGCCGATGCGGCGCGTGGTGAGCATGCATGACGTGGAGAGCATCTACACCATCCCCGAACACCTCCGCGAAGCCGGCATGGACCGCGAGGTGCTCACGCTGCTGGACATCCACGACCGAGTCGACCAGCGCAAGGAAGACCAGGCCCGCAGCAAGTGGCGGTGGTATGTCGAGCGGATCGGCCGGGGCAACACCGACCTGACCATCGCCGTGACCGGCAAGTATGTCGGCCTGCGCGACAGCTATGCCTCGATCATCAAGGCGACCGAACACTGCTCGGCCCACCTGGGCGTCAACATCCAGCTCAAGTGGATCGACACCACCACGATCGACGCCGACAACGTCGCCAAGCGGCTGCAGGATTGTCACGGCATCGTCGTGCCGGGCGGATTCGGCGTCCGCGGGACCGAGGGCAAGATCGAGTGCATCCGCTATGCCCGCGAAAACCGCGTGCCTTACCTGGGCCTTTGCCTGGGCTTCCAGATGGCGGTGATCGAATATGCCCGCAACGTCTGCCACATCGTCGGCGCCAACTCGACCGAGTTTGACCCGCGCTGCCCGGCGCCGGTGATCGACATCCTGCCCGAGCAGAAGAAGATCGAAGGCCTTGGCGGCAACATGCGCCTCGGCGGCAAAGACGTCGAAATCCGCCCCGGCACGATGGCGGCCAGGCTATTCGACAACCAGACCCGCACGCGGCTGCGCTTCCGCCACCGCTACGAGGTCGATCCGCAGTACATCCAGAATCTCGAAGAGGCCGGCATGATCTTCTCGGGCAAGGCGCCGGGCTATCCGATCATGCAGATCCTCGAATTGTCGCAGGAGACCCACCCCTTTTTCGTGGGCACGCAGGCGCACCCCGAACTCACCAGCCGCCCGCTGCGCCCCAGCCCGTTCTTCCTGGGCTTCACGCAGGCGGCGATGGCCTATGCCAAGGTCGGCCGAACCAAGCCCGCGGTCGAGGCGGTGTGAAGACGTTGACGGCCAGCCACGGGACTGCAGGGCAGCCGTGGCTCGCTCTCCACTTTCGAAACGGATGCCATCCAACGCCTATTGGCTCTCTTGCCAAGGGTCGATGACGCTCACCCCGGTCGCAGCGAAATCGGCGGTGTTGCGGGTCACAATAGCCATGTTCCATTCGAGTGCGGTGGCCGCGAGTAGCCCGTCAATCACGGGCAGCGGCCGACCCTGAGACTCGCATTGGGCAACCATGACACCCCATCGTGCCGCGATCGCTTCATCGATCGGGATGATGCGCTGGGCGATAGTGCTTCTCAGGCGGATGAACCACTCTTCGAGCGCGTCGCGCCGTCTTCCCTCGGGGAGTCGCTCGATCCCCCTCCGCAGCTCGCCGACCGTCAGCACGCTGATGTAAAGCTCGTCGGGAGGTGTCGCCTCGATATAGGCCCTGACACGCGGGCTCCCGGACGTGCGGCTTAGCTCGGAGAGGACGCAGGTGTCGACCAGCCGGTTCACAATTCGGCCTCGCGGGGCAGCGAGCGGTCGCGCTCAAGATCGACGCCATCGAGGCTGGGGGCGCTAAGCATCCACTCCTTCAGAAGGTCGCCTGAAGGTTTGGTCGCGGGAACGATGCTGGCGATGGTCCGCCCCTGACGTGTCAACATGATCGTTTCGCCCTTGAGGACACGATCGATGACGTCGGCGAAATTGGCTTCCGCTTCGGCTACGGCGATCGTGGTCGTTGGCTGGGTCATAGTCGGCCCACGTTGCCCCGATTGGATTATAGCATCAGGCGTCGCCGAACGGCATAAAGAACACGGGCGCGCCGCGGCTTCGGCGGCTGCGCCCGTGTCGAATTGCGTTCTGACATTCGGGGGTTTTTACTGCCCGACTTCGAGCCGCTCGTAGGCGGCAAGGGTGATACCCTTGGCCTTGAGCATGTCGGAGACCTTGCCCTTGTAGGCTTCGGGGTTGATGAACTCCTGGTCGAGCAGGACGCGCTCGGCGAAGAAGGCGTTCATCTTGCCCTCGGCGATCTTCTCGGCGATCTGCTGGGGCTTGCCCGATTGCTTGGCCTGGTCGACCGCGATGTCGCGCTCCTTGGCGACGATGTCGGCCGGCACCTTGTCGCGCGTCAGCGCCAGCGGCTTGGCGGCGGCGATGTGCATGCAGAGCTGGCGGATGAGGTCTTCGTCGCGGCTGCCGGTGATCGAGACCAGCACGGCGATCTTGCCCTTGCCGCCGACGCTGTAGAGGTATGAGCCGATCGAGCCGCCCGGCTGGGCGACGAGCTCGACCGTGCGGCCGATCTGGACGTTCTCGCCGGTTGTCTGCGACGAGGCGACGATGGCGTCTTTGATGTCGCCCTGGTTCTTGAGATCGACGCCCGGGGCGGCCAGCAGCTTGGCGACGGCCTTTTCGGCCAGCGCCGCCAGCGCATCGGACTTGGCGGTGAAGTCGGTGTTGCAGACGATCTCGACCGCGGCGCCGCGGGCGTGATCGGCGGTGGCGGCGACCGCCACGCGGCCCTCGGTGGCGGCGCGCTCGGCGATCGAGGTCTTGATGCCCTTCTTGCGGAAGGCTTCGATGGCCTTTTCGATATCGCCGCCGGTTTCGGAGAGCATCTTCTTGCACTCCATCATGCCCTGGCCGGTCTTGGCGCGGAGTTCGTTGACCATCGCTGCGGTGATCGTCGACATGGTAGTTTCCTGCGTGGGTTGTTGACCGAGAGGGCGGGGGCGTCCGGGACGCCGCCCGCCGACGTTTTCGAGTATCTGAGCGATCCGGGCGCGGCCGCGGCACCGATGGCCGCGCCGGCGGGTTTGTTAACCGCAATCTTCATGCGGCACAACCCATCGGCCGCGGTAAATCATGCCCGCGGCCCGGTTGATGTTGTTGCCTGGTCGGAACCTGCGGCGGTTTGACGGCCGCAGGGCGATCGGGCTCAGGCCTGGGCGACGGCCGTTTCGGTCGGCTGCGCGGCGACGGCCGCCTCGGCCGCCTCGGCCGGGGCGTCGGACTTCTCGTCCTCGGCGCGGAACTGCGACCGGCTCGAGCGGCGGCGGCCTCCGGGGCCCAGCGGACCGTCATCGCCGGTCTTGGTTTCGGCGCGACCGGTCTTGCCCTCGATGGCCGCGTCGGCCAGCTCGCGGCAGATGACCTCGATCGCCCGCATCGCGTCGTCGTTTCCGGGGATCGGCAGGTCGATCAGGTCAGGGTCGGAGTCGGTGTCGATCAGCGCGATCGTCTTGACGCCCAGCTTCTTGGCTTCCTTGACGGCGATGTGCTCGCGGCGGGTGTCGATGATGAACATCACGCCGGGCATCTTGTCCATCTTGCGGATGCCTTCGAGGTTGGCCTTGATCTTGTCCATCTCGCGCTGAAGGGTGGCCTTCATCTTCTTCGAGTAGGTTTCGATCTGGCCGGTGTTCCAGAGCTTTTCGAGTTCGTCGAGGCGCTTGAGGCGATCGCGGATGGTGCGGAAGTTGGTCAGCGTGCCGCCGAGCCAGCGCTCGGAGACGTAGTGCATGCCCGACCGGCGGGCCTCTTCCTCGACCGCGAAGCGCGCCTGGCGCTTGGTGCCGACGAAGACCACATCCTTGCCGGCGGCGACGGTCTGCTGGATCAGCCGCTTGGCGCGGAG
>CAZBOE010000167.1:0-10595 GCA_964493365.1 uncultured Tepidisphaeraceae bacterium
GGGCGCTGCGTGCCGTGGCGTCGCGCCTCTCCACGGTGGCGGCCGCCGGCCTGATTGCGCTGTGGGTCTTCACCGGCTTTGACATCTCCCGGCCCGACCACTGGGGACGCCACATCCGCGCGCAATACACCGAAGCCTGGTCGTTTCGCGGTGATCTGATCAACGGCGCGATGATGCGGCCGCAGCCAGCGGGGATGTATCTGGGCTCGCTGGCCGAGGCATACAACCACGGCGGCGAAGGCCACGCCACATCCTTTGCCGGCCAGATCAGCCGCGACGGCTGGTGGGCGTATTACCCCATCGTGGCGAGCTATAAAGTGCCGATCGGCTACGGCGCGCTGGCGCTGGCAGCGGGGGCCTCGCTGGCGATCCGCCGGCCCCGGTGGGCGGAACTGATTCCCCTGGCGTCGGGAGCGGCGTGGCTGGGGTATGTCGTGGTGGCGGGAATCAACATCGGCTTTCGCCATGCGCTGCCGGGGTATGTGCTGCTGCTGATCTGCTGCTCGCGCGCGGGGGTCGAGCGTGCTGGTGTGGATGGCGCTCGTGGTGATCGGGCCGGTGTCGATGGCGCTCGTGATGATCGCGCTCGTGGTGATGGTGCCGGTGCCTACAGCGCCGGTGTCGACAGCGCCGGTGTCGACAAGGCCGGTAGTGGTAATGCTGGTGTCGATGGCGTTGGTATCGACGGCGCGCGAATCGCGGGCGCCGGGCTCGTCCGTGCTAGGTGGATCGGGCGGGGCCTGCGGGTGGTGTCGGCGCTGTGCGTCGCGGCGGGGGTCCTCAGCGTGTTGTCACACCACCCGGACTATCTCAGCTATGTCAATCGCCCGGCCGACCGCGCCTATCTGACCATCAATGACTCCAACCTCGACTGGGGGCAATCGCTCAAGCAGCTCCGCGCCTGGGTCGAGGCCCATGCCGGCGAAGATGAACCGCTGGCCGTGCTCTATTTCGGCGACCCGACATCGCCATGGGTGAAGCATTACCTCGGCGATCGCGCCGCGGTGCTGGATGAAGGCGTGTCGCTGCCCGAGCGCGGGCTGCTGGCGATCTCGCCGACCATCGAGGTGTGGTGGCCGGCTTATGCGGCGCTGCGCCACCAGGAGCCGGTCGCCGTGATCGGCCGCGGGGCGATGCGGATCTATCGGCTCGGCGATGGCGGTGCGCAGCCGCCAACAACCCAACCTGCCTCCAGCGACTGACGCGGCAGTCTTCTCGTGCCGGCGTGTCGTGGCAGGCGCCCGCTCAGCACGCGACGGCGCTGTGGCCGTGTCCGCGAAGATCACCGCTGGCCGGTCAGAGCCAGGCACCGGTCGATCCGCGCGAGCGTCTTCTCGCGGCCCAGGAATTCGAGCGACTCGAAGATGGGCGGGCTGACCGACCCCCCGCTGACGGCGACGCGGATCGGCTGGGCGACCTTGCCCAGGCCCAGCTGTTTGCTCTCGCAGAACGCCTTGACCGCGTGTTCGAGTGGCGAGGCGGTGAAGTCGGCCGCACCGGCGAGAACGCCGCGCACGTCGGCCAGCGCCGTCGCGCCCTGGCGGTCGTTCTTGAGCAGCACTTTTTCAACGACATCGGGGTCGTAGGCGATCGCCTCGTCGGCGGCAAAGAGAAAACGGCTCTTCTCGTCAACCTCGCGGAGGACGTGAAAGCCGGCGTTCATCGCCAGCACGCGGGCAAGCTGCTCATCGCTCGCGCCGTTGAGCGGCGACTCGGGGTTGACCGCCAGGTAGTCGCGCAGCGCCGCGACCAGCCGCTGCGGCGTCGCCCCGGCATAAAAGTCGGTCTGAAAGCTCCGGAGCTTTTCGCGGTTGAACTTCGGATTGGCCGAGTTGATCCGGTCGAGGCTGAAGAGGTCGACCATCTCGGCGACCGTCATCTGCTCGCGGTCGCCGCCGGGGCTCCAGCCCTGCAGGGCGAGGAAATTCAGCAGCACCTCGGGCGTGTAGCCGTTTCGGCGGAAGTCATGAATCATGATCTCCGGCAGGTCGGCTTCGCCCAGCCCGACAAACTTCATCACCCGCGGCTGCTCCGAAAGGTCGAGCTGCATCGTGTCGGTGGCAAGCCAGTCGGTCAGCCGCTGCTCGGCGATGCCGGTGGCGGCCGACACGTCGGCAACGCTCTTCTTCGTCGAGCGCATGACCTCCTGCGTGCGCTTGCGGATGCGGCGGTCGCGGTCCCGCTTCGAGAGCTTCTCGCCGCTCTCGGGATTGAGCATGACCGACAGGTGGGCATAGGTCGGGCGCGGATAGCCCAGGGCCTCCTGCAGCGCAATGTGGTTGATCGTGTTGAGCAGGTGCTCGAGCCCGCGCGCGACATGGGTGATGCCCATCTCCGCGTCGTCGACCACCACGGCAAAGTGATACGTCGGCATGCCGTCGGTCTTGCGGATGACAAAATCCTGGTTCTGGTTGGCCGGCTGTGTCACTTCCTTGCCCAGCACGACGTCATGAAACCGAATCTCGGCCTGCGGCATGACAAACCGCACGACCGGCTTGCGGCCCTCATCGGCAAACCGCCTGAGCTGATCGGGCGTGTAGGCGGGGCGGCGGTAGATGAACGGCCGACGGGCCTTCTCGGCCTGCTTGCGCATGGCGTCGAGCTCTTCGCCGGTTTCCCACGCCTCATAGGCGAGCCCGCGCGACATCAGGTCGTCGATGATGCGGTTGTATACCGCCAGTCGCCTGCTCTGGTAGACCAGCTCGGCGTTGTCGTGGTGAAGCCCGAGCCACGACAGGTCGGAGAGAAGCTGCCGCGTGGCGTCTTCGGTCGAACGCGCCAGGTCGGTGTCTTCGATGCGCAGCAGGTAGCGGCCGCCCGTATGGCGTGCGAGCAGCCAGTTGAACAGCGCCGTGCGGGCGCCGCCGACGTGGAGGTATCCGGTGGGCGAGGGGGCAAAGCGGGTGATGATCATGTCGCGATAGGGGGGCTAGGGGTCAGACGCTCAGGAGAATCGGCTCATGCCGCCGGCCGGGAGCGGCGCGAAAGGGCCAGAGCATACTGGCTCATGGCGATGATCACATAGGCCAGCGCCGCCAGGCCGATCGTGTATTCGTGGGCCACAATCAGCAGCAGCAGAACGCCCAGCGCAACGACCATCCGCGCGATCGACTTCTGCCCGCGGAGATTCTGGTTGACCAGGTGGGGGAAGCGGATCGTGCTGATCATGAGGATCGCGGTGGAAAACATCACCATCGGCAGCAGCCAGACCGCGATGGCGGTCAGTGTCGCCATCACCGCCGGCCAGCGGGCGGTGTCGGACATCAGTTGCTGGTGCATGAGGATCAGCCCTGCCACGGTGGCGGCCGCGCCGGGGCTGGGCAGGCCCAGGAAGCTGAAGTGGTGCTGCTCGCCGTGCTCGTTGGAGACGTTGAACCGTGCCAGCCGGATGGCGGCGCAGGCGACATACAGCGCGCCGATCGCCCAGACCAGGCGCGAGATGATGATCCACGTATCGGGCCCGTCGTGCTTGAAGACCTGCAGCGCCAGAAACGCCGGGGCGGCGCCGAAGCTGATCATGTCGGCCAGGCTGTCGAGCTGTCCGCCGAAATCGGTGGTGTGTCGCGTGAAGCGGGCAAGCCGCCCGTCGAGCACATCGAAGATCATCGCCGCGAAGATGAAATAGGCTGCCGCGGTGAACGGATGGGCGCTGAAACTCTGCGCCCACGGGTCGTTGCCGACGTCGTTGTTGCCCAGCGCAGCGATGTAGATCGAGATGAACCCGCAGATGGCGTTGCACAGCGTCGCCATGGAGGGCAGGAAATAAACGCTGCGGATATAGGCTCGGCGGCCCTGCCGCTTGAAGCGCAGCCGACGGCGAAGGCGGGCCTCGGAACGAAATTCCGGGCCCTCCTGGCGACTGCGCGGGCGCGAGGCAGTGGTGAGTTCAGCCATTCGCACCCATCGTACCGGCTGTGTCGGCCGGCGGCATCGGTCCGTCTGGCGGGTTTCGCTGAGGCAATGTTTTCCGGGCGGGCGCCGTTACCGGCTCTCACAATACTCCGCCATGGGCGGACATGTGCAGACGAGGTTGCGATCGCCGAAGGGGTTGTCGATCCGCCCGACCGCCGGCCAGAACTTGTGCCCCCTGACCCAGGGCGCCGGGAAGGCCGCCTGTTCGCGCGAGTATTTGCGGTTCCACGCGTCAGACGTCACGACGGCGGCGGTGTGGGGGGCGTGCTTCAGCGGGTTGTCGGCACGGTCGAGCCGGCCTGCTTCGATCGCACGGATTTCCTCACGGATGGCGATCATCGCATCGCAGAAGCGGTCGAGCTCGGGCTTCGATTCGCTTTCGGTCGGCTCGACCATCAGCGTGCCCGGCACAGGCCAGCTCATTGTGGGCGCGTGGAAGCCATAATCCATCAGCCGCTTGGCGATGTCTTCGACCTTGACGCCCGCCGACGATTCGAAGCCGCGGCAGTCGAGGACGAATTCGTGGGCCACCCGCCCGTTTCGCCCCGCGAAGAGGACGGGATAGTGATCCTTGAGGCGGTGGGCCATGTAGTTGGCGCTCAGGATGGCGATCTGCGTGGCCCGCTTGAGCCCAGACGCACCCATCATGGCGATGTACATCCACGAGATCGGCAGGATCGACGCGCTGCCGACGGGCGCGGCCGACACCGGGCCGACATAGCCCGGCCTGTCGTGGCCGCTGCGCTCGGGGGCGAGGCTCGCCTCGCCCGGGAGAAACGGGGCCAGGTGTTTGGCGACGCCGATCGGGCCCATCCCGGGCCCGCCGCCGCCGTGGGGGATGCAGAAGGTCTTGTGCAGGTTGAGGTGGCAGACGTCGGCGCCGATGTCGCCCGGGCGGCAAAGGCCGACCTGGGCGTTCATGTTGGCGCCGTCCATGTAGACCTGCCCGCCGCGCTCGTGGACGAGGCGGCACACCTCTTTCACCTTCTCCTCAAACACGCCGTGCGTGCTCGGGTAGGTGATCATCAGCGCCGCGAGCTTGTCTTTGTGCTCATCGGCCTTTTTCGCCAGGTCGGCAAGATCGACATCGCCGTCGGGCTTGCATGCCACCGGCACGACGCGGAAGCCCGCGATCACCGCGCTGGCGGGATTGGTGCCGTGGGCGCTGGTGGGGATAAGGCAGATATCGCGGTGGGTGTCGCCGCGCGACTCGTGATAGCCGCGAATGGCGAGCAGCCCGGCATATTCGCCCTGCGATCCGGCGTTGGGCTGGAGCGAAACCGCGGAAAAGCCGGTGATCTCGGCCAGCCACGCGCACAGTTGATCGCACATCACCCGATAGCCCGCGGTCTGGTCAGCTGGCGCGAACGGGTGCAGCTTGCCGAATTCCGCCCAGGTGACCGGGATCATCTCGCTGGTGGCGTTGAGCTTCATCGTGCACGACCCCAGCGGGATCATGCTCGTGGTCAGCGAGAGGTCGCGGCTCTGCAGGCGGTGGATATAGCGAAGCAGCTCGTGCTCGGCGTGATACAGGTCGAACACCGGATGGGTCATGAATGCCGACGTGCGCGTTTCGATCGACGCCGACTGGTCGAGCCCCTCGGCCGCCAGTTCATCGACGGTGAAGCGGAAGGTCGATCCGCCGGCAAAGGCGCCAAGGAGCTTCTCGACATCGGCGCGGGTGGTCGTTTCGTCGAAGCTGATGCCGACATGCTGGGCGTCGCCGAAGTCGCGGAGGTTGTATCCCGCGGTTTTCGCGGCCGACACCACCGCCGACACCGGCAGACCGTTGAGACGGACCTTGATCGTGTCGAAGTAGGCCGAGGCGGCCACCTCATGGCCCAGGCGGGTCAGGCCCGTCGCGAGGGCGACCGCATACGCATGCACGCGCCGGGCGATCCGCCGGAGCCCTTCGGGCCCGTGATAGACGCCATACATGCCCGCCATCACCGCCAGCAGCACCTGCGCCGTGCAGATGTTGCTCGTGGCTTTTTCGCGGCGAATGTGCTGCTCGCGGGTCTGAATCGCCAGGCGAAACGCCGGGTTGCCCGCCGAATCTTTTGAAACACCTACCAGCCGACCGGGCAGCTTGCGGGCGTGCTCGGTGCGGGTCGACATGAAGGCGGCGTGCGGTCCGCCGAAGCCCATCGGCACGCCAAACCGCTGCGCGCTGCCGACGACGATGTCGGCGCCAAACTCGCCCGGCGGGCGGAGCAGCGTCAGCGCCAGCAGGTCTGTCGCCACCACCACCATCCCGCCCTGTTCGTGCACGCGGGCGGCCAGCGGTTCGTAGTTGTCGATCCGCCCGTCGGTGGTCGGATATTGCAGCAACACCCCCGCCAGCTTGTCGCCCAGCGCCGGCGCGTCGGAGGCCTTGCCGACCACGCACCGCACGCCCAGCGAGCGGCACCGCGTCCGCACGACCGCGATCGTCTGCGGGTGGCAGTCGTCGGCGACGAAAAACACGTCGCGGCCCGCCTGCCGGTTGTCGGTCGCCGCCGCACGGCACATCGACATCGCCTCCGCGGCCGCGGTGCCCTCGTCGAGCAGCGAACTGTTGGCCAGCGGCAGCCCGGTCAGGTCGGCCACCATCGTCTGGAAATTCAGCAACGCCTCGAGCCGGCCCTGCGCGATCTCAGCCTGGTAGGGCGTGTACTGCGTATACCAGCCCGGGTTTTCCAGAATGTTCCGGAGAATCACCGGCGGCGTGATGGTGTCGTAATACCCCGCGCCAATGCACGACCGCAGCACCACATTCTGATCGGCGATCGCCCGCAGCCGGGCCAGCGTCTCGTGCTCGCCCGCGGGGGCGCCAAGATCGAGCGGGCGGTTCAGCCGGATCGATTCGGGGACCGTCTGTTCGACCAGCGCGTCGAGCGAGCCAAGGCCCAGGTCGGCCAGCATCTGTGCCACCTGCGCGTCCGACGGCCCGATGTGCCGCGGGACAAACGCATCAGACGCATCAAGCAGCGGGTGATGGCTGCGGTGGTCGGTCGAGGGGCGGGACGACAAGGCGGTGCCGTTTTGTGCGTGCATGAGGTCTAAAGCTTCCAATCTAGTGGGCCGCCGCGGGGGTGACGCGGACGGTCCGATGCCATCTCCTGGAGCGGCCCATGGTATGGGCAAGACTCATTCCGCGGGGGGTTCGCGGCGTTTCTGCGGTCGATACGACGCCCGATCTTACCCCATCCGAAGCGGCGATGGGTAAGGGCCCGGCGGGTCATGTCAGATTCAGCCCGGCTGAATCAGTGCGGACGCCGCGCCAATCATAGGTCAATTTGCCGTGCTCATCACCTGCCGGCTTCGCCCTGGCCAGCCGGTTAGCGAAGCGCTAGGGGAACAAGAATGTGGTGTTAAGGCGACGGCTGGCAGGCTCCCGCCGCTGACCGTGGGAATCGAACGCGACACCACCCGGCATCCCACCACCAACACGACGGCCACACCGCCCGCGCCCTCGTCGGCAGTGGTGGGGGGCCTCGCCGCCACGACGGCCTTGCGCCAGCGCGGGCGGCCAACAAAACCCAAAGAGTGTTAGCGGGACCGAGGCGCCATCAGTGCCCGGTCTGCTTCAGGTAGTCGCTGACGCTGAGCAGGCTGTCGATCTGGTTCGGGGTCGAGGGCTTGACCTTGATCATCCAGCCGGCTTCGTGAGGGTCGCGGTTGACCGTGCCGGGGTCGTCGTTGAGGCCCGAGTTGACCTCGGTGACTTCCCCGTCGATGCCGATGTAGAGATCGCTGGTGGCCTTGACCGATTCGATTTCGCCGAAGCGGTCGCCAGCCTTGAGCTTGTCGCCCACCTTGGGCAGGTTGACATAGGTGACGTCGGTCAGCTCGTCGGCCGCGAACTGGGTGATGCCGATGGTGACGGTGTCGCCGGTGGGCTTGTGCCACTCGTGTGAGGCGAGATATCGACGGTCGCTGGGGGCGCTCATGGTGTTCTCTTTCGCTCGCGTTGTCCGGGTCGACGGTCCGGCTGTCGGCCGGCCGGGGGTGCTCACTTGCCGCGCTTGTAGAACGGCAGCTTCACGACCTTCGCCAAAATCGGCGTTCCTTTCAAGTCGGCCTCGACCGCGCTCCCCTCGGCGGCATGCGACGCATCGACATACGCCATCGCGATCACCTTACCCAGCGTGGGCGACATCGTCCCGCTGGTGACCTCGCCCACCACCTGCCCGTTCCGGGTGATCGGCGTGCCCTGTCGCGCGATCCGCTTGCCCTCGAGCTCGAGCCCCACCAGCTTCCGCTTCGGGCCCTCGGCGGCGATCTTCTTCAGCGGCGCCGAGCCGACATAATCCTTCTCCAGCGACACCGCGAACTGGAGCCCCGCCGACAGCGGGTCGATGGTCTCGGTCAGCTCATGACCATACAGCGGCATGCCCGCTTCCATCCGCAGCGTATCCCGCGCGCCCAGCCCCGCGGGGCGGACGGTCGAGCCTTCGTGATCGTCCTTGCCCGCAATCAGCTTGAGCGCCATCGGCGCCAGCCGCGCCGGCAGCACGATCTCGACCCCGTCTTCGCCGGTGTAGCCGCTGCGATAAACGGTGAAATTCAGCAGCATCATGTACGTGCCGGCCTCGAAGTGATAGCGCTTGATCTCCTTGATGTCGATCGGCAGATACTCCGCAAGCCGGTCGATCACCGCGGGGCCCTGGATCGCGACCATCGCCGTCGCTTCGGTCTGGTCGGCAATCTCGACATCAAACCCTCCGGCCCGGCGGACCGCCTCGAAATGCGCCAGCAGTTTCTCGCGGTTGCTGGCATTGCAGACCATGAACCACCGCTTGGCCTCGCGCGAGACGATGACGTCATCCATCACGCCGCCCGACTCGTTGCAGACCAGGCTGTAGCGCGACTGTCCGACCTTCTGGTCGTCGAGCCGGCGCGTCAGGACATGATCGAGAAAGCGCAGCGCGTCTTTGCCGCTGAAGGTGACCCGCCCCATGTGAGACACATCAAACAACGAGCCGCTGCGGCGGGTCTGTTCGTGTTCATCGACGATGCCGCGATAAAGCAGCGGCATCTCCCATCCCGCAAAATCAACCATCCTGGCGCCGCGGGACGTGTGGAACTCGTAAAACGGCGTTCGCTTGAGCATGCCGCGCACGCTACCCGGGCCCCGCGGAGGCGGCAAGCCGACGAGCGACCCGCCGCTCGCGGGCAGGGTATACTTGGGCCGCCCTGTTCGACCGCCTTGCCAGGCGTCGTCGTCGGGTCGGCGATGGCTCGGTGGCTCTTGTGGCGGACATGATCGGTGACCCGTTTCTTACCCCTGATACCGCTGATCCTCTGGATGTCGTGGGTGGCCGACCCGTCGCGCATCGCCACGACCCAGTCCGGTCCGGCGGGCGCCGCAGCCCCGTCGCTCGACGCCGGGCCCGCTGAGCTGCGGCAGGTGGCGACCTTTCTGGGCGTCCTCGTCGCGCTGATTCTGCTCAGCCGCGCCTGGGCCTCGACCCACGCCCGGAGGGTGGAGGAACACACCGCGGCCCGGTCCGCTCGCTGGCACGAACGGCTCATGCTCGCGTCGCGCCTCGCGGCGGTCGCCTGGTTCGCCGTCGGGCTTTATTCGCTGGGCTGGGGCGATGCGGTGCTGTGGCTGCTTGGCCCGCTCGGGCGCATCGACGCCTCCGGAGGCGGGCTCATGCTGCCGGGCGTGTTGCTCGGAACAGCGCCCGTGCTGGCCACGCTCGCGATGCTCATCTGGGCCCAATACCCCGCCGACCGCGCGCTGCGCGAGCAAAACCTGCTCCTCCGGCTCGAACACGACATGCCCGTGCATACCCCGCCGACCCTGGGACAATACCTGGGCAACGGGGTCAGGCTGGGACTGCTGTTCACGCTCGTGCCCATCGCGATGGTGCTGCTGCTCAAGGACATGGTGTTTGTCGGGCTGTGGCTTGCGGGCATCGATGCCGGCGGGGTGGCATCGACCGCCGCCTCGATGGTGTCGGTGGGCGTCGTCTTCGTCGTGGCGCCGGTGTTTCTGCGGCACATTCTCACCACCCGCACGCTGCCCGATTCAGACCTGCGCCGCCGGCTCGAGGCCCTGTGCGTGCGCACGGGCCTCGGCTACCGCGACATCCTGCTGTGGCAGACCCACTCGTCGATGGCCAACGCCGCGGTGATGGGCGTGGTGCCGCAGGTCAGATACATCCTGCTCAGCGACCTGCTCCTCGAGACCATGAGCGACGCTCAGGTCGAGGCGGTCTTCGCGCACGAAGTGGGTCATGTCGTGCACCGTCACATCGTGTGGTACATGGTGCTGGTGGTGACGCTCATCCTGGGCCTGGCGGTCCCGCTCGACCTGCTTTCGGCCGCCTTCCATCCCCACACGCTGCCCCCATGGCTGCCGGCCGATCTGCTGGTGACCGCGGTATGGTTCGCACTGTTCATGCTGGTGTTCGGCTATGTCAGCCGCCGCTTCGAGCGCCAGGCCGATGTCTTCGCGGCCCGCACAATCCACAGCCACGCGGCCGAGGGTCGCACGGTCACGCGCGGCGGACCCGCGCCGACCGACCCGGCCCAGCCCTCAGCCGCAACCCACCCGTCCACTGCCAACCCGTTCACCGTCAACCCGCCAGCCGCCAACCCGCCGGCCGCCATTCTGCCCGGCGATGACCCGCTCAGCAGTGATTCGTCGGCGCTTGGGCAATTGGCCCCTGCGCACGCGTCGCCGCCCGCAT
>CAZBOE010000168.1:0-10492 GCA_964493365.1 uncultured Tepidisphaeraceae bacterium
CGGCGGGCTCGTCGCGACGCTGCGGCTCACCGGTGGCGGCGCCGTCGCCGGCTCGGGGGCGGGCAGCGCCCAGATGGTCTGGACCGACTACAGCACCGATGCGTTCGAGGCCGCGATGGCGTCGGGCCAGCCGGTGCTGGTGAAGTTCACCGCGTCGTGGTGTCTCAACTGCAAGTACATCGAGCAGACCACCTTCCACGACCCCGAGGCGATCGCCGCGCTGCGGGCGGACAACGTGATCGCTTTCAAGGCCGATCTCACCCGCTCCGACGCGCCGGGCTGGGCGCTCCGCCGCGCACAGGGCGGCAGCGGGATTCCGTTCACCGCGATCTGGTCGGGCGACAAAGGCGCTAAGCCGGTCGAGCTGTCGAGCATCTACTCGACCGCCGACCTTAAGGCGGCGCTTGCCGACGCACTCCGCCCGGGCACGAGAACGGCATCGGCCGAGTGACCGCTTAGCCGAAACACAATCTGCAGGCGCGCGAACACGGGCCGGAGGATATCCGGCCCGTGCTTTTCTTTACCCCGACTTTTGGTTCGTCGAGACCCGATCGACTCAGGTCGCGTAGTAGACCTTCTCAAAGGGCTGCGCGTCGAAGAGCTTGTCGCGCTTGTCGGCATAGAACTCGTCGATGCCGCGGCCGCCGTAGAAGTGGTTGATGCGGGTGCTGCTTTCGGCTTTATCGACCAGGATGTCATCGCCCCATCCGCCGTCGAGCATGTCTTCGCCCTTGCCGCCGTCGATTTCGTCGTTGCCGTGCCCGCCCCAGAGGTCGTCTTCGCCGTCGTCGCCGCGGAGGTCGTCGTTGCCACGGTCGCCCCAGATGCCGTCGTCGCCGGCGCCGCCGAAGAGGTCATCGTTGCCGTCGCGGCCGAGCAGTGTGTCGTTGCCGGTGGAGCCGAGCAGCGCGTCGTTGCCGCTGCCGCCGTCGGCGCGGACGGCAGTGACATCGGCATCGAGCTTGTCGTTGCCGCGGTCGAGGAAGACCTGGAGTCGAATGCCGGTCAGTTCGCCGTCGCGCTCGATGATGCTGATGTCGTCGTTGCGCCGACCGCCCTTGATGTTGATGTTCTTGATGCGCGCGGTGTCGAAGCTCTGTGTACGGCCGTCTCCGAAATCGACCTCGACGGTGTCGCCGTCATCGGCCACGGAGACGACGATCACGTTGTCGCGATTGAGGTCGCCTCGGATGGTGAGGGTGGCGCCGCGCAGGCTGGCCGCCGACAATAACTGCCGTTTTTCGAGCGATTCAAATGTGAACATAGAGAATGTGTCCTTGCTTCCGCCTCGGCGGCCGCCACGCTGGTGGCGGGTCGGCCTGCCGTTGGTGTAGACAGAGACGACACCGCCACGTTAGATGTTTCACTGCCGCCCGGCGCCGCCACCGGAACCGCCTGCCAACACATCACTTAAACATGCGATTCGGCCGCCCCGCCGCCGGCCCCAACCACCCGCGGCAACGCAATACGACCAGCCTGCCGTCTTTGCCCCGCTTCGCCCGGCGTCGTCTCGGCAATCGCCAAGGATCACCTATGATGGGGGCATGTTCACAGGCATCGTGACCCACCAGCTTTCCGTCGCGGCGGTGACGCCGGGCCCCCGGTTTGTCAGGCTGGTCATTCCCCGGCCGCAGGAGTTTGATGATCTTGCCCATGGCGACTCGGTCGCGGTGAACGGGGTGTGTCTCACGGTTGCGGAGCTCGACGCGGCCGTCATGCATTTTGACGTCATTGCCGAGACGCTCGCCAAGACCAACCTGGGCATGCTGGGTCGCGGCGACGCCGTCCACCTCGAACGCGCGATGCGCGCCGGCGATCGGTTCGACGGTCACTTCGTTCAGGGACACGTCGACGGCACCGCGCCGATCGTCTCTTCGGTGGCAAGCGAAAGCGAATGGCGCGTGGCGATCGAAGCGCCGGACTCGCTGGCGCGATACCTGATTCCCAAGGGCAGCGTCTGCCTCGACGGCGTCTCGCTGACCATCGCTGCGGTCGAGGGGAAGCGGTTCGAAGTCGCGCTGATCCCGACCACCGTGTCGATCACCACGCTGGCCCGCCGCCCGGTGGGATATCTGCTCAACCTCGAGTGCGACATGATGGTCAAGACGATCGTCAGTGTCATGGAGCGGGTCAGGGCGAGGTAGATCACCGCCGCGCGGCGCGGCGCTGCTGCTCGACCGTGCTCTTCCGCAGCCACGCAAGGCGAATGCGGTCGATCGGGTGAGACGCGCGGGCGGCATCGGGGTTGCATTGCGACCCCGGCATGAGCAGCACGATTCTGAGCCGGGAAGCGATCGGGCATGACGGCGTGGCCCCGCTGGAGGTGGCCCCCAACGTCGCCCGGCTGAAGGTGGGCATCGTCAACGTCTACTTCATCGGCGAACCCGGCAAACCCAATGACTGGGTGCTGATCGATGCGGGCGTGCCGATGTCGGGCAGGCGCATCATCCGCGCCGCAGAGTCGCGCTTCGGCAAGGGCGCCAGGCCCAAGCTGATCGTGCTCACGCACGGTCACTTCGACCATGTCGGCGCGTTGCACAGCCTTCTGCAGCACTGGGGCGGCGTCGCAGTGTATGCCCACCGCCTCGAGCAGCCTTTCCTCACCGGCCGCAGCGCCTATCCGCCGGGCGACTGGACGATCTCAGGCATGATGGCTCGGTCGTCGCCGCTGTTCCCGGACGGCCCGTTCGACTTTCGGCCGTTCATTCACGAGCTGCCGGTGGACGGATCGGTCCCCGGGCTGTCGGCGTGGCAGTGGCTGCACACGCCCGGCCATTCGCCCGGGCATGTCAGCCTCTTCCGCTCAAGCGACGGTGTGATGATTGCCGGCGACGCGGTCGTGACAACCCGGCAGGAGCGGCTGTACGACGTGATGACCCAGCGGGCGGTGCTGTCGGGTCCGCCGGCCTATTACACGCCGGACTGGGTGTCCGCGGGGGCATCGGTCAAGGTCATCGCGAGCCTGGCGCCGAGTGTTCTGGCGTGCGGCCACGGCGTGCCGATGTCGGGTGCGGGCCTTGATGAAGCATTGACCTACCTTGCTACGTCGTTTCGGCGGGCGGCGGTCCCGCGGAAGGGCCGGTATGTCAAACATCCCGCCACGTTCGATGAGAACGGCGTCGCTTCGCTCCCGCCCGTCCATGTGCCGACCGGGCTGTATGTGGCGCTGGGGCTGGCGGTCGTCCTGGGTGCCGGGCTCTACTGGCTGCTCTCGGGCAGGCCTCGGGTCGAGGACGACGAGCGACCTTGCTGAGGATTGCCACCGGCGGCTGTGCCGGTTGTAACGCCCCACGCCTGGCGCAGGCGGTCCGCCACGGCCGCGAAGGGGCCTCCGTCGGGGTTGCAGACGAAATTGACTTGCCGGGTGGGGTTGGGAGCGTAACGTAGTGAGAGCGATGATCACGCCCTACCGCCCCACCATCGGCATTACCATGGGCGATCCTTCGGGGATCGGCCCGGAAGTGATCGTCAAGGCGCTGGCAGACCCTGTCCTGCGGCATCGGGCGCGGTACGTCATCTATGGGCTCAACGAAATGCTGTCGTATGCCGCCGACGTCGCGGAATTCGACGTCTTCTGGTGGCGCGACCTCTACGCCGGGCGGCTTCGCTCCTATCCGCACGACGCGGTCGTGGTGGATTACGACCATTATTCCATCCTCGGCCACGCCGTCAGGGCGCCGTCGCGCGTGGGCGGCGAGGCGTCGATGCGGTTCTGCCTCGACGCGATCGAGGCGGCCAAGACCGGCCTGATCGATGCCGTGGTGACGGCGCCGATCGCCAAGGAATCATGGAAGCTCGCGGGATATCCCTATCCCGGGCATACGGAGTTGTTCGCCGAGCGGACGGGCAGCAGGCACGTCAACATGATGTTCACCGGCGGGCCGCTGCGGGTCGTGCTGGCGACCTGCCACATTCCGCTCAACGGCCTCTACGGCCGGCTCAACATCGGCGCGGTCTTTCAGCCCATCGAGCTGATTCATAAGGCGCTGGTGGAGTGGTTTGACATACCCAAGCCGCGGATCGCCGTCGCGGGGCTGAATCCCCACGCGTCTGAGAACGGTCAGTTCGGCGACGAAGAAGAGCGACTCATCTCGCCGGCCATCCTGATGGCGCGCGAACAGGGCATCGATGCGACCGGGCCCTACCCGCCTGACACCGTTTTTCTGCGTCACAAACAGGGGGCGTTTGATGCGGTCGTGGCGATGTATCACGACCAGGGGCTGATACCGGTCAAGCTGCTGGCCTTCGACCAGGCGGTGAACCTGACGCTGGGCCTGCCGATCATCCGCACCAGCCCCGACCACGGGACGGCTTTCGATATCGTCGGCCGAAACAGGGCCAACCCCGGCTCAATGCGTGCCGCGATCGAGCTGGCCATCGACCTGGCGCAGCGCCGCCACGCCCGATCGACCCATACCAACCCCGTCATCGCCCACGCCCGCATTCCCACGGGCGAAGTGGCGCTGGACGAATAGCCGATCGAGCGCGGGCCGGGCCGCCGACTTTCGCGATCGGTCTGCCCCGGTACACTTGCCCGTCTTTCGATGAAGGGCAGGCTAGCGCATTGAGCGGACCGGTCAGCTACACATTGCTTGGAAACGATCCGTCGACCCGGGCGAGGCGGGGGTTTGTGCAGACCTTGCACGGGCGTTTCGACACGCCTGCATTCATGCCGGTGGGGACGCAGGGGACGGTCAAGGGCATCTATCCTGCCCAGTTGGCCGAGTGTGGCGCGCAGTGCATCCTGGGCAACACCTATCACCTGATGCTTCGCCCGGGGGCTGACACGGTCGCGGCGCTGGGCGACCTGCACCGGTTCATGAGCTGGCCGGGGTCGATCCTGACCGATTCGGGCGGGTTTCAGGTTTTTTCGCTGTCGGACATCAACAAGATCACCGAAGACGGCGTGACCTTTAAGAGCCATGTCGATGGGGCGATGCATCACCTGACGCCCGAGCGGTCGATCGAGATCCAGAACAAGCTGGGCGCGGACATCATCATGCAGTTTGACCAGTGTCCGCCCGGCGATGCGCCGATCGATGTTCATCGCGCCGCGGTCGAGCGGACGCTGAGGTGGGCGGTGAGGTCGAAACAGGCCCATTCCCGGCCGGAGGAGCAGGGATTGTTCGGGATTGTGCAGGGCGGGACCGACGCCGGGCTGCGCCGGTTCTGCGCCGACCGGCTGATCGAGCTCGACTTTCCGGGGTATGCCGTCGGCGGCCTCGCGGTGGGTGAGGGGTTTGAGGCGATGGTGGGCGTGCTCGACGGGCTGGTGCACCATCTTCCCGTGAACAAACCGCGCTACCTGATGGGTGTGGGGTTCCCGCGTGACATCGTGGCGGGTGTGGCGGCGGGGATCGACATGTTTGATTGTGTGATGCCGACCCGCAACGGGCGCAACGCCTACGCGTTCACGGCGCAGGGGGCGATTCGGATCCGCAACGCCAAATTCACGCGCGACACCGGTCCGATCGAGGAGGGGTGCGACTGCCACGCCTGCCGGCACTTCACGCGGGGGGCGATCCGCCACTTCTTTTTCGCCTCCGAGATGCTTGGACCGATGCTGGTGAGCCTGCATAATATCCGTTTCTACCAGCGGTTGATGTCGGACATCCGCAGCGCCATAGAGGGCGGCCGGTTTGCCGAGTTTGCCGCGGTTGATCCGCGGGCGCGGCTGGGCCCTGCGACGCGGGACGACAGGGAAACGGCACCGGAACAGTCCGCTGGTTGAGGGACGTGCCCACCGGCAGAACAAGCGGCGTCGGGTCTTCGGAGTCGCGAGGGCCGCGAGACGAGTAAGGAATGAGCAACTTCATGGATCAGCAATGGCGGATGGCCGGGCAACCCGGCGTGGAGGGATTGTGGTACATGCCGGGGCTCCTGGCGCAGGCTCCGTCGGCCGACCCGTCGGTGCCCGTGCCGGCGCCGGTGAATCCGGCGGTGCCGCCGGAAGCGCCCCCGGAGGCGCAGCCGGGCGCGGTTGACCAGACGGGAACAGTCGCGCCCGGTGGAACGACCCCCGGCCCTGCGACGCCTGGCGCATCGGGCGAGGGTGGATCGGGCGGCGGGCTGCTGTCATCGCCGATCATCCCGATCGCGCTGGTGCTCCTGATCCTTTACGTGTTTGTCTTCCGGTCGAAACGGAATGAAGACAAGAAGCGCCAGGACATGCTTTCGGCGCTCAAGAAGGGTGACCGGGTGCAGACGATCGGCGGCATGCTGGGCACGGTGATCGAGGCGAGGGAGTCGGACGTGCTGCTGAAGGTCGATGAATCGAACAACACGAAGATCCGCTTCACCCGCAACGCGATTCACCGGGTGATCGAAGAAGAGAAGGCCGGGAAGTAGCCCGGGAGCGCCGGAAGCGGCCGCGGCGGATGCGGCGGCCGGGTGCTGGAGATACAGCGACCACCGGGCGGTACACGCGCGAGTCGGACGACGCGAATGGGCGAAGCCTGCAGGGCCGAAGCCGGTTGGCCGACGCCGACAAGACCGATGGTAGTCCGACGCGGGTCGGACCTCCGTCGGCGGTTCTGACGTAAGAAGCTCAATTATGCCTACGCGACTGACTGGCAGAGTGTTGCTGATTGTGGCGTCGATCCTGGCGGCGCTGTTTCTGGTGTTGCCGCCCAAGTCGCTGTTCAACACCGAGTTGAGCTGGACGCAGAAGCTGAATCTGAAGCCCGGCATCGACATGGCGGGCGGGACCAAGCTGCTCTACGAGATCAAGGTGCCGCCGGGCACGACGCCTTCGCCGAGCCTGAGCGAAGAGGTGATGGACGCGCTGAAGCAGCGTGTCGACCCACAGGGCATCAAGAACCTGATCTGGCGCCCGATCGGCGCGACGCGGCTCGAAATTCAGATGCCGCTGAGCAAGGACTCTGGCATGGCCACGCAGCGCCGCGAGGCGTTTGCCGAGGCGCAGCGAACGCTGGCACAGACCAACCTGAGACTGACCGACGTGAAGTCGGCGATCGAGCGGCTGTCGGGCGATGCCCGGGCTTCGGCGCTGGCTGAGCTGGCTGGTTCGTCGTCGATGCGCCGGCAACTGCTTGGCGACATGGCGCTGGCGCATGACCAGATCAGGTCGGCCGAGGCGTCAGGCGACGTGATGGCGCAGGCGGTGGCGGAAACGCGGTATGCCGAGCTTGAGCAGCAGATCGAGCAGACCAACATCGCCGAGGCGTCGCTGGAAGCGATTCTGGGTGACTCGGAACGACGGGCGGAGCGGCTCGGTGCGTTGCGCCAGGCCGCTGCCGATTCGGGCTGGACCGAACGGGTGGCGGCACTGGATGCCTATGTGAAGGCATGGGATGAGCTGCAGGCGGTGAGGAACACCGTCGAAGACGCTTCGGAACTCAAGCGGCTGCTGCGCGGGTCGGGTGTGCTGGAGTTTTTCATCCTGGCCAACCCGCGGTCTCTGCAGGAGCAGGTGGCGTTTCAGGAGATGACCGAGCGGATGCAGGCGGGCGGGCGGGGCCCGGGGCAGCGCTCGGGCGACATCTTCCGGTGGCTTCGCATCGACAAGCCCGAGCGGTTTGGGCCGCAGGGCGTGCAGGCGATGTGGGGCGGAGACACCTTCATCCTGGTTGATGCCCGGCCTGAGGCGTCGTTGACCAAGAGCAAGCCGCTGGAGTGGGGGCTCGAGGCGGCGTTTCGACAGACCGACCCGAACACCAACGAGAACGTCGTGGCGTTCAGGTTTGATCCGCAGGGCGCGCAGTATTTCGCGGCCCTGACTGGGTCGCACATTGATCAGCCGATGGCGATCGCGCTCGACGGGCGCGTGATCAGCGCGCCCAACATCAACAGCCAGATCGGCCGAAACGGGATCATCAGCGGCGGCAGCGGCGGGTTTTCGGGGGCCGAGCTTCGTTACCTGGTCTCGACGCTGGGGGCCGGCTCGCTGCCGGCGCAGTTGTCTGAGCAGCCGATCAGCGAACAGACCGTGGGCCCGCAACTGGGCAAGGACAACCTGAGGGCGGGCTTCCTAGCGTGCGTCGCGGGGCTGGTGGTCGTGTTTATCTTCCTGGCGGGCTATTACTACATCGCGGGGCTTGTGGCGTTCCTGGCGGTGCTGCTCAACCTGCTGCTGATCCTGGCGGTGATGGCGGCGCTGGGGTCGACCTTCACGCTCGCGGGCGTGGCGGGCATCGTGCTGAGCATCGGCATGGCGGTGGACGCCAACGTGCTGATCTACGAGCGCCTGCGTGAAGAGCAGCAGCGCGGGCTGGGCATCCGCATGGCGCTGCGAAACGCGTACGACCGCGCGTGGAGCGCGATTCTCGACGGCAACCTGACCACCGGCATCACGTCGGTGGCGCTCTATTACCTGGGCACCGAAGAGGTCAAGGGCTTCGGCCTGACGCTGCTGATCGGCATCGTGAGTTCGCTGTTTACGGCGCTGTTCGTGACCAAGACGATCTTTGCCGTGCTGATCGACAAGCTGGGCGTGAAGAACCTGTCGAGCCTTCCGCTAACGTTTCCGAAGATCGACGAGGCCCTTCGGCCGCGGATCGATTGGATGGGCAAGGCGAAGTATTTCGCGGTGTTTTCGACGTTGTTCATCGTGGGCGGCATGGTCCTGCTGGGGATCAAGTTTGCCGAGGGTCGGGCGCTGGACGTCGAGTTTTCCGAGGGCACGGCGGTCCAGTTTGAGACCAAGGAGGCGATGCCGATCGCCGAAGTGCGCCGGCGGATCAACGAGCAGTCGGACCGCGACCCGGTCGGGCTCCCGGCGCCGGGAGTGCAGACGGTGGGCACGACCGAAAGGGTCTATGAGGTGGTCACGCCCAACGACAACGCGCAGCAGGTCCGCGATGCGATCCTGGCGGCCATGGGCGAGACGCTCAACGTGACGCTGCCGTCGGTGTTCGCGGGCGTGGGCGAGCCGATCGAGGCCGCGGTGGCCGCGGGACGGGTCCGGGCGATCCAGGATCAGGACACGCTGATCGAGGGCGTCGACTCGGAGCAGGTGGCGCGGTTTGTCGGGGGCGTGGCGGTGACGCTGAACGACATTCAGCCGCCGCTGACGACGGGCGAGATCGCGGCGCGGATCGACATTCACCGGTTGACGCTGCGGTCGGAGAACCCGGCCAACCCGGCGGCGACGGCGGAGTATTACGTGGCATCGCCGGTCGGCGAAAACGAGAAGACTTCGACCGTGACGGTGCTGATGTCGAGCCCGTCGTTTGCGTGGAGCGTCGACGACATCGAGGGCTGGGAGCGTGACTTTGCCGCGCCGGTCTGGTCGATGCTGGGCGAATCGATCAACTCGTCGGCCGACCTGCAGAAGGTCAACACGTTCAGCCCGCAGGTGGCGGGCGAGGCGCAGCGCCAGGCGCTGATCGCGCTGGTCGCATCGGTCATCGGGATCATGGCGTATGTGTGGGTGCGGTTCGGCAACGCCAAGTACGGGGCGGCGACGGTGGTGGCGCTGTTCCACGACCTGTTCTTCGTGCTGGCGGCGGTGGGCTATTCGCACTACCTGGCCGGCACGCTGCTGGGCGACTGGATGATGATCGAGCCGTTCCGGATCAACATCACGCTGGTGGCGGCGGTGCTGACGGTGCTGGGTTATTCGATGAACGACACCGTCGTCGTGTTCGACCGCATCCGCGAAAACCGCGGCAAGTTTGCCATGGCCAACCGGCAGATCATCAACGACTCGATCAACCAGACGATGTCGCGCACCCTGCTGACCGGAACGACGACGATCGTGACGATCCTGGTCATGTACATCACGGGCGGGCCCGGCATTCATGGCTTTACATTTGCGTTGCTGGTTGGCATCGTTACGTCAACTTACTCGTCTATTGCCATCGCCAGCCCGCTGCTGATGTGGGGCGTCGCCGATGAAGCGTCGCCGGCGGGCGACAAGCCCGTGGTCGGGCAGCTTCAGGGAGCGTGATTTGAGCCGGCGTGGCGACGACCGGGTGTCGGTCGGGTCGTACGGCGGCATGATGGGAAGGCGCCGGCCGCGTGGCGGCCGGTTGGCGGTGGAGCGAGCGTGCGGCGCGTGCGGATCGATCCGGGGCTGCAGGGCAAAGGAGTGCATCGATGCGGACAGAAGTCAAAATCGGCGTGGCGGTCGGAGCGGTGCTCGCGGGGATCATCATCTGGGCGGCGATCGCGCCCGACTCGGAATCGCCTTCCCCGACGGGCGGCACACCGACCGGCGAAACCGCACTGACCGGCGATGGCGGCAACGCGGCCGGCGGCGGAACGGGCGGCCAGAGCGCGGGCGGCAACAACATCGCGCCCGGTGGTGACCCGGCGGCGAGGGGAGTCGACATTGTGCCGGGTGGGTCCGGCTCATCGACCGTCGCTGGCGGCGGCAGGACAACCGGACAACCGGGCCCTGCAGACGGCGCCGCGTCGAGCGGCGGCACCGCGGGCGGTGGATCAGCAACCGCGGGCGCGGCGAGCGGCGGAGCAGCCAGCGGCGGCGGATCGAGCGGAAACTTGTCGATCAGCGGCCCGGCGGGCGCCG
>CAZBOE010000169.1:0-10492 GCA_964493365.1 uncultured Tepidisphaeraceae bacterium
AGGGCGGCGATGTTGCGCAGGGCGTCGTCGGGCGGATCGTCGTCGCGACGCGCCGCCGCGGCCCGCTCGTCGAGCTCAGCGTGAGCGACAACGGGCAAGGCATGACCGCCGCCACGCTCAAGCGGCTGTTCGAGCCGTTTTTCACACACCGCCCGCCGGTCGATCTGCCCGAGCATGACGGGCGGTCCGTTTCCGCCCGCGGCGACCGCCCTGGCGACACCCGCCGCCACCCGGGGGCGGGCGTCGGGCTGGGGCTGTCGATCACCCATGCGATCGTGCAGAACCACGGCGGCCAGATCACCGCCCACAGCGACGGGCCCGGCGCCGGCAGCCGGTTTGTCGTGACATTGCCCCACATCTCGGCCGCGGCAGACGCGGGTTTGGAGAAAGGCGGATGAGCCAATGATGATGATGATGCTGGACGAGACATCTTCGCGGGGCGGTTCGCCGATCCGCGCGATCACGCCTGACTTTCGGCGGGCTCAAGCGTCTAATGAGGCAGAAATGCCGGCAGGACCCAAGCCCAATCCCCACGTGCTACTCGTCGATGACGAGCCGCGCTTTCGCGAGTTGATGGGCAGCGTTCTGCCGTCGTGGGGCTATCGCGTCAGCTCGGCGCGGTCGGCCGAAGACGCCCGGCGTGTCGAGGCGGCGGCGGCCGAAGCGGCCGACCCGGTCGACCTGCTCCTGCTCGACCTCAACCTGCCCGGCGCGGGCGGGCTGGATTTTCTGGAAGACCTCCGTCGCCGGAGGCCGGACGTGCCGGTGATCATCCTGACCGGCTACGGCGACCTCGACGCCGCCCAGCGGGCCATCCGCCTCGACGTGGTCGACTTCCTCAAAAAGCCCGTGCCGCTCGGGCAGCTCGAACAGTCGCTCGACCGCGCCCGGCGTCGCATCGTCACCCGCCTGCCGACCGCGCTCGACGACGGCAGCGACGATTCCGAGAGGCTCCGCGACGAGATCGATCACGCCGACGACCACCCGGCCGACTATCGCCGGGGTGACCCGCCGCGGGGCCAGGGCGATCACATCGACGGGCCCGGCGGCCTGCGCGCCAAACCCCGGCCCGGCCCCGGCGAGACGCTGGAGGATGTCGAGCGACGACACATCCTCGCGACCCTCCGCCGCAACGGCGGCAACCGCACCGCCACCGCGATCGAACTGGGCATCAGCCGACGAACCCTGCAGTATCGACTCGCGGAGTATCAGCAGTCCGGCCACCTCGGCCCCGACGAGTAAACGACCTGCCGGCGAGGGCGATCGATGATGGGCATGATTACCCCCAAGCTTGACCCTTGCTGATCCCGCCAGACCGATGGCTTTCTGAGAGACCCCCGAATACCACCCGCCCCGAATACTACCCGCCCCGTCGCATCGGCCCCCGATCGGACTCTCGCCCGTCCTGCCAGGCCCGGGCGGCTTGCCGCCAAGTCCGGCTCAGTCCCACAACCCGCGCGTGAGCCTTCGCAGCGGCCAGTCGGCGTGTTCGAGTTCGTCGGTCGCCAGGTCGATGTCGAAATACCGCGTCGGGCGGCGGCACTCGATGACCGATTCGGCGATCGTCGCGCAGTGGTCGCTGATGCGCTCAAGGCATTTGGCGACGCCGATCTGGCATCGCTGCACCGTGGCCGCCCGGATGTTGCGGGGAAACTCGGCCATCAGTTCCTGTGCGATCTGGGAATACAGGGCTTCGCCGATGCCGTTGCCCGAGATGATCTCCTGGGCGAGTTCGACATTGCGCTCGCGGGCCGCCCGCAGGGCGTCGCGGAAGGTCGACACGACGTGGCGGGCCAGGAGGTTGAGCGTCTCGGTCGAGTGATAGCCCGGCACGCGGGCCATCTGCTCGATCCGCCGGAGCAGCGACCGCAGGCTGTAAGCCACCTGCATCATGGCGGCGTTGATCTTGATGACCGCGGCCGCGTCGCGGACCGCCGACGCGTCGGCCAGTTCGCCCATCTCCGCGGTCGCCAGTTCGTCGAGCTCGCCGCAGGCGTCCTGGACCAGCTCCGCGCCCGTCTGCAGGTCGGCCAGCGATGCCGCCTGGGGGGCCAGGCCGCACTCGACCAGCGAACGCATCATCCTCAAAAGGGCATGCCCGATCCGGTCGAGCTGGCGCTCGAGTGGGTCGGGCAGGAACATGGAATCTTCCGATGCCGAATACACGCGCTTCCCCTTCTCCGCGGGGGACTGTACACCGGTTTTCCGTCGGAGCAAACAGAATGCGCGCGCGGCATTGATCAAAGCTTCATGTGCCCCCTTACAACCCGATTAGCCTGCTCAGCTTAACCCTCTGCGGGCCTGTGACGCCGGGCTGTCGGTTAACGTGGTCCCCGGTTGAGCCAAACCTGTGGACGAACTGTCACATAGACCACAGCCGATATTATCGGACGTCGACCCACTTCCGTCCCGCGGCCGCGGCATACAGGGCGTCCATCACGGTGTTGCGATAGGCCGCCTCGCGCGGGGCGACCAGGGGCCCGCTCGGCCGACCGGCGACGGCGTCGAGGAACAGCACAAACGCATGCGGCAGCGGCTCGGGCAGCCCCGCCTTCCAGGGCGTCTTGCCGTCGGCACCGTCGAGCTTCTTGGTGGTCAGGAACAGCTCCCCGCGAATGACCGCGGCGTAGGCTTCGGTGCCGCTGATCATGAGGGTCATCGGGTCGGCCAGGTCGTCCCACGACGCCGCGAGCGTGCCGATCGCGCCCCCGCGGAAGCGAAGCAGGGCTTCGCCCAGTTCGTCGCAGTCGCCGTACCGGGCGGTGCCCTTGTCGAGCGTGGCGGTGACGGCGTCGATGTCGCCCAGGATCCAGATCAGGATGTCGAGCAGGTGGGTGCCCAGGTCACCGAACCCGCCGCAGCCGGCGACCTTGGGGTCGGCCATCCAGCGCCAGTCTGTGTCGAACCAGCCCCCCAGGGCCCCCATGTGGCAGTTGCTCCCGCGGACGCGGGTGATCTTGCCGAACAGTCCTTCCTTGACCTTATCGCGAAGGAACTGATAGACCGGGTTGCCCCGCATGAAGTAGCCGGTCGAGAAGGTGACGCCCGCCTTTTCGATGGCCGAGGCGATCTCCGCCGCGTCGGGCCCGCTGATGCCCAGCGGCTTGTCGGTGAAGATGTGCTTGCCGGCCTTGGCCGCCGGGATGAGCAACTCGCGGTGACGGTTGGTTTCGCTGGTGCAGACGATGGTGTCGATTTCCTTGTCGCCCAGAATTTCTTCGGCCGACGCGGCGACCGTCGAGCCCGGGAGCAGGTCGGCGCTCTTTTTCGCGCGGGCGGCGTCGTGGTCATACACCCGCTTGACGCGGACGTCTTTCCGTTCGCCGAGCGTTTTGACAAATCCAGGTGCGTGAATGTGAGCGACGCCGAGCAGGCCGACAGTGGTCATGGATGAGACTCCGGGTTGGTTCTGTTGCACAAACAGCAACGCCAGTCTAGCGGTCGTGCGGGCGATGGAAAGCGTCCAGCCCCGGCCCAGTTGTGGGGGCCGGTCGTGGCGGCCCCGTGGCGGCCCGGCTATGGCGGACTGGTCGGGCGCCGGGCCGGCAAGCGTATGTTGCCCAAGCCCGGCGACGCCGCGGGTCATTGGGGCGACAACGCCGGGGGCGATGGTCCGGTAACATTCCGCAAACCTATGGTTTTCAATGGGTTGTCCCCATATCGGGGGGATTCGGATTGGCTTGTAAAGCCGGGGCGGGTGGCTTACGATTCGGGTGTCGCACGCCGCGACTTCGCCCATGTGGGCAGGTTGTCGCAGCGTGGTCGGCGGGCCCATGGTTAGCGGACGGCCCGCAGGCTTTGCGACATGGTTTGGATGCAGGTTCTCCCGGTGATCTCCCGGGCCCGACCGATCGGTCGATGCCCGGCCGCCGAGGGAAAACAGACATGACCCTGGTGTTGTTCACAGTGATTGACGGGCTGGCTGTGGCGCTGCCGACGCTGACCTTCGCGGTCGGTTTGGTGGCGCTGTGGCTCCAGCGGCTGGCTTCGATTTCGCCGGCGGTTGCCGGTGTGTCGACGGTCGTGCCCGAGTTGTCGTCCGTCTCGGCGGCCTATGCCGCCCCGGGCGCCGTGGTCTGCCGCCATCGCGGCATCGCCCCGAGTGTGTCACTGCGAGCGCCGCCGGCCGGTGAGCAAGCGCATCCGTTTTCCTCGCTCAATCGCTTCAATGGTCTGACCGCCCGGGATATCTCCCGTCGGCGGATCGCATTATTGGGGCGGGATGATTCTGCGCAGGAACGGATCTGCTTTCACGGCTGACGTCGCTGGCGGCGGGGCCTGACCTGCCGCCACCCGACACCTTGTCATGCCTGCCCGCGCCGGTCCGGCGTGGGGCCTTGCTCTTCTTAGCCATGTCGCGACGGCGTGTTCCGCTCTGACCTGCGTCCGGGGTGCTGCCCGTGGACGTATCGGAGTGCGGTGCCATGGAATACATCATCGGAATTGCCATCGGGCTGGTCCTCGGAGGCGGGCTCGTGCTCGTCGCGGTCCGGGCGATCACCCATTCGACCCTCAAGCGAGCCAAGGCCGAAGCAGACCACATCCGTGAAGCCGCGCGGCTCGAGGCCGACAACCAGCGGAAGGAGTTCGAGCTTCAGACCCGCCAGGAGCAGATGCGGCTCAAGGAGACCCTCGACCGCGAACAGGAAGCCGCCCGTAACGAGATTAAGACCGCCGAGCAGCGCCTTGCCAAGCGTGAAGACACCCTGGATCGCAAGCTCGACACGCTGGCTCACAAGGAGCGCAACCTCGACGACCTCGAGGCCCGCCTTGCCAAGCGTGAGAAGACGGTCGTCGGCCGCGAGAAAGAGCTCGACGAGATGGTCGCGGAGGAGAAGCGCCGGCTGCTCGACATGGCGAACCTGTCGGCCGACCAGGCCCGGGAGATGGCGCTGGCGCGGATCGAAGACGAGGTGAAGGCTGACGCGGGCAAGCTCATCCAGCGGACGATCGAGCACGCCACGGAAGAGGCCAAGGAGAAAGCGCGGCAGATCATCCTCCAGGCGATCCAGCGGTATGCGAGCCAGCAGACCGCCGACCACACCGTCAGCACGGTGACGATTCCCAGCGACGACATGAAGGGCCGCGTGATCGGGCGCGAGGGGCGCAACATTCGCGCGTTCGAGAAGACGACGGGCGTCGACGTGATCATCGACGACACGCCCGGCGTGGTGGTGGTGAGTTGCTTTGATCCGGTGCGTCGCGAGGTGGCGCGGATGAGCCTCGAGCGGCTCGTGCAGGACGGCCGCATCCACCCCGCGCGGATCGAGGAAGTGGTGGCGCAGGCGAGCAAGGAAATGGATGACGAGCTGGTCCGGCTCGGCAAGGAGGCGGCGGTGGAGGCGGGTTTCCCCAACCTGCCCAAGCCGATGATCCCGATGCTCGGCCGGCTGCACTTCCGCACCAGCTATGGCCAGAACGTGCTGCGCCACAGCCTCGAGGTGGCTTATCTGAGCCAGACGATCGCCGAAGAGCTGGGCCTCGACGGCACGGTAGCGCGGCGGGCCGGCCTGCTGCACGACATCGGCAAGGCGATGGACCACGAAGTCGAGGGCGGACACCCGCAGATCGGCATGGAGTTTCTGAAGAAGTTCAACGAGGTCGAGGCGGTGCTCAACGCCGCGGAAGGCCACCACGGCGACGTGCCGCCGACGACGCCTTATTGCATGATCGTGATGGCCGCCGATGCGATCAGCGCGAGTCGGCCGGGCGCGCGGCGCGAGTCGCTCGAGCGTTACGTCAAGCGTCTGCAGGACCTGGAAGAGCTGGCGATGACGTTTGAGGGCGTGCGTCAGGCCTACGCGATCAGCGCCGGCCGAGAGGTGAGGGTGATCGTCGACGCCAAGATGGTCGACGACCGCGTGGGCGCCAAGATCTGCCGCGACATTGCCAAGAAGATCGAGGAAGAGCTGACCTATCCGGGCGAGATCCGTGTCACCCTGATCCGCGAAACGCGGGCGGTGGAATACGCTCGGTAAGCCCCGGAGCCGGCGTCGCGAGAGGTCGGCGGAGAGGCCGGCGGAGAGATCGGCGGGGAGGTTGGATCGGTCGCCCCGTCCCCCCGTCCCCCCCCCGTCCCCCCCCCGTCCCCCCCCGTCCCCCGTGGCGATGGCTTGGGGCGATGAATGCGGCGTGAGGATGCGGGCGTCGGTCTCGCGGCGCGGCTAAAGTGGTGGTGTGCCGCCGCGGAGGCGCTCCGCGGCGGACGATCGTGCTGCGAATCGTGCTCAAACCAGAGGCTTGTGATGAAACCCCACGCTCTGATTGCATCGCTGCTGGCGCTGGCTGTTGCCGGCATGGTTGTGGCCGGCGAGACCTCGCCTTCGGGCGACACGGGTGCGCCGCCGACCACGCAGCCCGCCGACACTCAGCCAGCCGATACTCAGGCGGAGAAGAAGCCGGTCAATGAGATGTGCATCGTCATGCCCGAGCGCGAGGCCAAGGCGGATCTGACCGTCGAGCATGAGGGCAAGGTCTATGCGTTCTGCTGCAAGAGCTGCGTGCGCAAGTTCAACAAAGAGCCCGAGCGGTATGTGAAGTCCGACGGGTCGGGCGAGTAAGCCGCCTGCAAGCCATGAGCACACCGCGAACAGCGATTCTCGGCGCCGGCATGGCCGGCCTGTCGGCGGCCCGGGCGCTGGTTGCCCGGGGGCGTGCGGTCGTCGTGTATGACAAGGGCCGCGGGCCTGGGGGACGCATGTCCTCGCGCCGCGCGGAGTCGGGCGCGGGGCGAGACGACGCGCCGCGTCAAGCCGGCCGCGGCGGGCTGGTGTTTGATCACGGGGCACAGTTCTTCACGGCGCGCGACCGTCGGTTTGTGAGCCAAGTCGATCGGTGGCAGCGGCAGGGCGTGGTCATGCCGTGGAACGGGCGTTTCGTGACCCTTGCGGCCGGGCAGACGGTCGCGACTGCTGAGGAGCGTCCGCCGGAGGAGAGCTGGTGGGTCGGCGCGCCGACGATGTCGGCGGTCACGAAAGATCTCGCGGCCGGTCTCGATCTGCGGTGCGGCGCGCCGGTGACGTCGCTGCGCCGGGCCCGCTCCGACGGCGCTTGGCTGGTCGGCAGGGAGGGCGAGACGCCCGAGGCGTTTGATCGATTGATCGTCACGCTGCCCCCCGTCCAGGCGGCGGCGCTGCTGGGGCATCCTGATTCGCAGATCGCCCAGGGCGAAGCCGGCCTGGCGCTGCTCGACCGATTGCGCCGGGTGGAGATGGCGCCCTGCTGGGCAGTGATGGCGGCGTTCGATGCCCGTCTTGCCTGCGCCGCGGATGCCGTGAAGGTCACCGATCCGCTGGCGCCGATCGCGTGGGCGGCCCGCGACAGCAGCAAGCCGCAGCGTCCGGCGGGCGAGCGGTGGGTCATTCATGCATCACCGGCGTGGTCGGTCGAGCATCTTGAGTCGTCGGCCGACGCGGTGGCGGCATTGCTGCTGAGGGCGCTGGGCGCAATGCTGGCCGAGCCGGCTCTTGCGGCGAGCGAGGTCGTTCCGGCCTACTGCTCGGCGCACCGGTGGCGCTATGCCAAGACGATGCGCCCGCTTGCCCCCGCCCCGGTCCAAGCGGCGACATCCGTTCCGCAGACGGCCCGACCCGAGGCTGACGGGGCTGCCGCGGCGTCGCAGCCTGAGGCGGAGGTTCGCCTGCTGGCTGACTTGAACCTCGTGCTGGCGGGGGACTGGACGATCGGCGCGCGGGTGGAATCGGCATGGCTGAGCGGACAGACGGCCGCCGACCTGATCGCCGGCGCGGCTTGAAATCCGCAAGCCTGTGCCATGGGTCCCGGTGCGGGTTGCCCGCTTGAGATTCACCCTGTGCGAGAGATTGAGACCCCATCGAGTCGGCGGGACCCCGGTGTCGGCGAGACCCCGGTGTTGGCGGAACCCCGGTGTTGGCGGAACCCCCGTGCCTCGCCCCATCCACTGCGTCGCGCGCCCCGAATTACATCGAGCGGCTTGTATCGGCTGAGCCAGTGTGTTCGCAATCCCATAAACATGGGATATGAAGAGCGCTATAATTTCATGAGGCCGGTTCTTTTCTTGGGAGAGTATTCAAGCTAACATAACGAGGTGGGCGTTGCCAAAGCCTGAGGCGGCCGAGTGGGATAGGCCGGGGTGTGGGCGGCGCTGCTAACCGGCGCAGCCGCCGGGGGGATTCATGGCTGGCACACGATCGAACACTGTTTCAATTGCTAGGATTGGTCGGGTTTACCGGACTATTCACGATTTCCGCCCGGGTCTGCGCGCGAGCAAGACCGACCCGGCCAAGCGGGAACTGGTCGAGCGCGAGCTGGTCTCGTCGCTGGGGCAACTGCTGTCGGCTCGGCAGGGGTTGCTGGTCGAGTTCAAGAACTGGACCGACGGCGCCGTCGACCTTCGCTTCAAGCGCAGCCTGACGGCCAACTGGGACGATCCCAAGCTCAAGGCGGCCTGGGAAAACGCCGTCGCGATCAACATGCCGCGGGCGGACATCCTGATCGACCGCATCGCCCGCATTCCGCTGGGCGTCCGAACGCGGCTGAGGTCGCAGCTGGTCGAGCGGTCGGAGTTCGAGCGGACGTGGAGCGGCCAGATCGTTGCGCAGCACGACCTGGACGATCACCTGCTGGCGTGGCACCCGATGACCCAGCCGGACAAGAACGGGAACGGCGCGGGCAATGGAAGCGGGCTGGTCAGGGCGCTGGTGTTTCATCGCGCGCGCAACGACCGGCCGTTCACGCGGCGCGAGCGGTTTCTGCTCCATCTGGCCAATCTCGAACTTGCGCGGCTCGACAAGTTGGGCGATCTGGCGCTGGAGTCGTCGTCAGGCCGCGACGACGGCTGGCACCAGCCCGCGGCTTACCTGACCGCGCGCCAGCAGGAAGTCATGACGGCTCTCTTGGGCGGCGCCAGCATCACGGCGGTGGCCGCCAAGCTCGACATCAGCGAGCGAACCGTGCAGGACCACGTCAAGGCGATCTACCGCGCGCTGGGCGTCCACAGCCGGGCGGAACTGATGTCGAAGTTCATTCGCCCGGAGTGAGCGGACGCGGGCGGCCGGGGGGGGCGCGCCGGCCGGGGTCGGGAGCCTGATGGGTGCATGGCATCGGACGGCAAACCCGGTGGGGGCCGGGTGGGGGGGCGGGCGGGGGCGTCGTCGGCTCAGCGCGCGGGGTGACCCGCTGCGGGCGCGGAGACAGTACGACCTTACTGTGGATCACATGGCAACACACGCGCCGCTGCGCATGGCGCTGCGCGCTGCGTATGGCGCTGCGCGCTGCGTATGGCGCTGCGCGCTGCGCAGGGCGCTACGCGCGGCGGGGCGGGCGGGGTTAGACCGCTGCGTGGGAGTGGCGGACGATTCGGCCGGTGTGAACGTAGATGACGTTTTCGGCGATGTTGGTGCAGTGGTCGCCGATCCGCTCGAGGTTTTTGGCGACCATGATGTTGGAGAGGTCCATGGTGGCGAGCTGCCCGTCGGACTCCATCATGGTGAGCATGTCGTGGACGATCTGTCCGTAGAGGGCGTCGATGACGTCGTCGCTGCGCAGCACCTGCCTTGCGGCCTGCTCGTCGAGGAGGTTGAAGGCGAGAATGGTGTCGCGCAGGGTCTGGGTGACGCTCGAGGCCATGACGCGCAGGTCGACGGGCGGCTCGTAGCGCGGGACGTGCTTGAGGTATTGCACGCGCTGGGCGACGTTGACGGCGCAGTCGGCGATGCGTTCGAATTCGCCGTTGACCTTGATGATGGTGGTGAGCAGGCGCAGGTCGCTGGCGGCGGGGCTGTGCGTGGCGATCAGCTCGATCGCGTCACGCTCGACGGCCACCTCCTGCTCGTCGATCCGCTTGTCTTCGGCGATCACCTGCGCGGCAAGGCGCTGGTTGACCGTGAGGACGGCTTCGGTAGAGCGTTCGACGGCCTGCTGGACCAGCGCAGTCATCCGCGCCAGGCGGGTCTTGAGATCGTCGAGAAGTTCGATCAAGTGCTGAGACATCGTCACTGCTTCGCCGGGGCGGCACATCGGTGCATCCTGCGGCGCTCCCATCAACGCTAGGCATTGTGGCTCGCGCCAGCAACGCCGAAAAAATCCGGGCCTTTCTAACGCCATGCGGATTGCCGCCGGCGCCAGTTACGACCCTGGGCGTCGGGAAATACGAGCGTCCCGACAACCGCTCCTCATTCTGGCTGATCGGCACGCCCGGGGGTTGCCCGCTTGTGTCGATCATCGCTTACGTCGTCCGCCGACGGGTGGATGCCCGTTTCGGCGGGGCCGAGCGGACGCCCGTTCTCCACGACGGGCGGCGGCTCGCATTCGATCGGCTCACCCGAACCGGCCGGTCACATAGTCTTCTGTCTTCTTCTCCCGCGGGTTGGTGAAAATCTGCTTGGTGTCGTCGTATTCGACGAGGGTGCCCAGGTAGAAAAACGCGGTGCGGTCGCTGACGCGGGAGGCCTGCTGCATGTTGTGGGTCACGATCACGATCGTGTAGCTGGCCTTGAGTTCCTGGATCAGGTCT
>CAZBOE010000170.1:0-2415 GCA_964493365.1 uncultured Tepidisphaeraceae bacterium
AAGAAGTCGACCAAGAAGTCGACCAAGAAGACGACCAAGAAGACCACCAAGAAGTAACGGTGGCACCGACGACGCCGATGAGGCCCGTCGTGTCGGTCGGAGACGTGGCTCCAACTTTCCTCCGACCCTGATCGTCACGGTACATTCAAACCAGTCACCTAACCGTTTCGGCCCTGGCTCCAACATGGGCCTCGAAACACCTGAAAGCTTCCCTGCCACGGCGGAAGCTTTCTTTTTTTCCCCTTCCCTCCGGCCCCGGCGACCTCCGCGGGCCCGCCCGTGTCGACGAGCTTGACGGGCCTCGTCGCCCCGCTAACGGTCGATGCGGCGGTGGTGTACATTCCCCGCTGAAGACCCTCAACAGGCCAAGGATGAGCCGCATGCCCACTCCCGCTCGCATCATCGCCGTCATGAATCAGAAGGGCGGCGTCGGTAAGACCACCACCACCGTCAACCTCGGCGCTGCCCTGGCGGAGCTCGGGCGCAACGTCCTGCTGATCGACCTCGACCCCCAGGCCCACCTGAGCATCACCTATGGCGTCGAGACCACCGACGAGACCGTCACGCTCTATAACGTGCTGCTCGATGAGCGGTCGATCCTCGAGGCCGCGGTCAAGCTCGACGACCGCATCGCGGTTGTCCCGGGGTCGATCGACCTGGCCGCCGCGGAGCTCGAGTTGGCGGGGGTCGAGGGCCGGGAGACGGTGCTCAAGCGCCGGATCGAGTCGGCCCAGCACGACTTTGACTATGTGCTGATCGACTGCCCGCCCAGCCTCGGCGTGCTGACGGTCAACGCGCTGGTCATGGCGAGCGAGGTGATCATCCCGATGCAGCCGCAGTTCCTGGCGCTGCAGGGGGTGGGCAAGCTGATCGAGACGGTCGAGATGGTCAGGGCCGGGCTCAATCCAGCGCTCAAGGTCAGCGGGATCGTGCTGACGATGTGGGACGGGCAGGCGCGGCTGAGCAACGAGGTGGTGGCCGACCTGCAGGCGTTTCTCGAGGGGGCACGGGATCAGGAGACGTCTTACACCAGCGCCCGGCTTTTCTCGACGCGGATCCGCCGGAACATCAAGCTCGCCGAGGCGCCCAGCTTCGGCAAGACGGTGATTCGTTACGAGCCCTCGAGCAACGGCGCTGCCGACTACCGCAGCCTGGCGAGGGAAGTCGACGCGATGACCCCGCGCCCCGCGCGAAACAAGGCCGCCGCGGCGCGGTGAGGCTGGCGGCGGGCCCGCTGACACCTGGCGGGGCATTCACTTCATGAGCATCAGCGCGATCTCGGCCGCCCGCCGGCCCGCGCCCGGCTGACCCACCCGGGCCACCAGCCGATCGAGCACGCGGCGCTGCTCTGCCAGACGCTCGGGGTGTCTGAGCAGGTCGATGGCATGGTCGCTCACGGGGCGGGTTGAGCCATACCACGGGATAAACTCGCGGACGATATGGGCCGATTGCGGCGGCCGCGGCTCGTTGGCGGCCAGCAGGTTCACCAGCGCGAAGGTGCGCGTGGGGATGACCCACCGGCCGACGGCGTTCCATGCCAACCCGCTGGCGGCATAGACCACCAGCATCGGCACGCGATGGGCCGCGACATGGAGCGTCGCGGTGCCGCTGACGGTGATGACCAGGTCGCATTGCGGCACGAGCCGGTCAAAGGCATCCAGCGCCGCCTCGGCGCCCTCCAGCGGCTGATCCGACACGACCGGCGCGGTGGCCGCGGTGGTGGGCACGACAAACCGCACGCCCGGGAACGCCTCGCGCAGCCGCGCCGCAACCTCACGCATCCTCGGCCAGTTGGCCGTCGCCTCGCTCCGCCTCGACCCCGGCAGCAGGCCGACCACCGGCGGGCGGACGCCGTCATAGTCGAGCGCGCGGGGGTGGGCGGTGTCGATCTGCTCGAACAGCGGGTGGCCGACGAAGGTGGCCCGCACACCATGGTCGGCAAACCACTTCTCCTCGAAAGGCAGGATGCACGCCAGGTGATCGACAAGCGCTCGCATCGCCTTGATGCGGTGCCCGCGCCAGGCCCAGACCTGCGGGGCGACGAAATACATGACCGGAATGCCGGCGGCCTTGGCGGCCCGGGCGAAGTGGACATTCATCGACCACGAATCGACACACACCACCAGCCCCGGGCGTTCGCGTGAATCGAATCGCGCCTTGAGCTGGGCGACCATCCGCATGACCTCGCCCGCGCGGGCGACGGCGCTGAAGCCCATCGCGGCGTTGCTCACGGTGTCGCGGAGGAGGTTTGCCCCCGCCGCCGACAGCGCCGGCCCGCCGAACGCGTCGATCGCGAGCGAGGGCCTCGCCTCGCGCAGCGACCGCGCCAGCGTGGCGGCGTGACGGTCGCCGCTGGGTTCGGCCACGGTGATCAGGACGCGCTGGGGCAAGGTGGGGCCAGTGCATCGCGGCGGC
>CAZBOE010000170.1:2520-2764 GCA_964493365.1 uncultured Tepidisphaeraceae bacterium
GCTGACCTTGCGGAGGCGCATGTTCATCAGCTCGACCAGCACGGAAAACGCCATGGCGAAGTAGACATAGCCCTTGGGGATGTGGGCATGCAGGCCATCGACGATGAGCACCACCCCGATGAGGATCAGGAACGACAGGGCGAGGATCTTGAACGTCGGGTGGCGGTCGATGAAGTCGCTGACGGGCCCGGCGAAGATGAGCATCACGCCCACCGCGATGACCACCGCCGCGATCATGATCGGC
>CAZBOE010000170.1:2787-10333 GCA_964493365.1 uncultured Tepidisphaeraceae bacterium
CCGACCGCGGTGATGACCGAGTCGAGCGAGAAGACGATATCGAGCAGGAGGATCTGGGTGATCACGCTGGCAAACGACGCGGTGGCGCGGCTGGGCCCGCCGGCGTGGTGTTCGTCGCCTTCGAGCTTGTCGTGCAGTTCGTAGGTGGCCTTGCCGACCAGGAAGAGCCCGCCGGTCAGCAGGATGATGTCTCGCCAGGAGATCGCCAGCCCCTCGGTGCCGCCCCAGAAGTTGGGCACGGTGAACAGCGGCCACGTGAGCGTGGTGATCCACCCGATCGCCAGCAGCAGCAGGATGCGAATGCCCATCGCCAGCCCGAGCCCGATCCGCCGGGCGTTGGCCTGCATCTCGGCGGGCAGCTTCTTCACCAGGATGGCGATGAAAACGATGTTGTCGATGCCCAGCACGATCTCGAGCAGCGTGAGCGTGAGCAGCGAGATGAGGCTGGCGACCGAAAACAGCGGCGGCACCGGCGCATCAGCGGCCCCCGCCGCCGGCGCCCCGGCCGCGAGGGTCATAATCATGTCAAACAAGGCTGACCTCCCTATCCCTGACGTTGGCTGACGATCAACAAACCGGTGTTGTAACCGATCCGGCCTAAAGACGGCGAGGTGCAACCTGCCAACCGACATTGGCCAACGACCAACGACACCAAGAGAGAGGGGGGGAAAAGCGGGTGAAGGGACTCGAACCCTCAACAGCTAGCTTGGAAGGCTAGCGCTCTGCCATTGAGCTACACCCGCGTCGTTACTGATCGTAGCATCGCAGGGTCCGCAAAGGGAAGCAAGGGCTGATTGGGCGTGACCGGGCGTGACCGGGCCTTGCCGCCTTGTCGAGTCGGCGGCCCCGGGCGACTGCGATCGCCAAGTGGCTACCGCGAGACGATCGTCCGGCCGCCGCCGATGGTGAGGGGGACGCCTACCGCCAGGGGCTGGGGGGTCGGCTTGTAGCTGGGCTCGACCGCGATCTGCAGCGGGCGGCGCTTGCCGGCGGGGGGAAGGCCGTCCTGATCGATGATCCGCTGGATCGCCATGATGCCCTCGATCAGCGTCTCCGGGCGAGGCGGGCAGCCCGGCACATACACGTCCACCGGCATGAACTGGTCGATGCCCTGGATCGTCGCATACGCGTCGAAGACCCCGCCCGTGCTGGCGCAGGCGCCCATCGAGATCACCCACTTGGGCTCGGTCATCTGCTGATAGATGTGCTGAAGCACCGGCATCATCTTGATCGTCACCCGGCCGGCCACGATCAGCAGGTCGCTCTGGCGCGGGCTGAACCGCATCGCCTCGGCGCCGAAGCGCGAAAGGTCATAGCGGCTCGACGCCGTCGCCATCAGCTCGATGCCGCAGCAGGCGGTCGCGAACGGCAGCGGCCACAGCGAGCTCCGCCGGGCCCAGTTGACGACCTTCTTGAGCTGCGTGGTCAGGACGTTGTCGGGCAGTGCCTGTGTATCGATCATGAGCGCTCTAACCTCTCCCGTATGGTAGGGGTGCGGGCGACGGGTTGCCAGCGGCCGCCGGGGCATCGCGGCGGGGCAGTACGGTTTTGAAAGCAGGGGCTGCAGCAGAGCCTCAGGCCGGGAGGCCGCCGAACCGGGTCAATAGACCTCGTCATTCCGCTTGCGCCGGGGCCCGGCGGGCATGTCTGATTGGGCAACGACACCCCGCTTGAGCGTGATTTTCCGCAGGCCCGAGGATTTGCAGGCCACAATGAGCTGCTTTTCCAGCCCGGCCAGCAGGAGTTGCTTGAGCTCGTAGAGGTGGGGGGCCGAGTCGACGACGACCGCGAGCGACCCGCGGGTAAAGCTTTCGAGGCTGCAGTGGTCGCTGAGCATCTCGGGCACGAGCAGCGCCCAGGCCTCGGCGATGGCCGACATCTTTGTCTGACGCTTGGCGACCGTCTGCTTAAAAAAACCCAGCATGGCCGGCCCGATCGGGTCGGCGTCGTAAGGCCGCTTGTGCTTAACGCGGGCCAGTCGTGAAAGCTCGGCTTCGTCGCGACGCATGGGGTGATTACCACAGAGACACGGAGGCACGGAGAAGCAGGTTTACCGCAGCGGCGTTGGTGGCGGTGTTTGGCCGCGATGGCAGCCCGGTCAATGACCGTCTGTCTAAACAACCTTCTGGCGTCATCCTCAATTGGCTCGGCTCGCAGCCGAAATTGCTTTCGCCGCGGCGGCGATCCGCGCCAAAGTGCTTCCCCGACTCCGCGCCTCAAACTTTCTTCTCCGTGTCTCCGTGCCTCCGTGGTGAACCCCACTATTGCAGGTTCACCGGCATGATCACGTAGAGGAAATCGCCGCCGGCGCGGAGGAGGCCCGGGCGGTTGGGGGCGGTCATTTCCAGGGCGATCTCGTCGGTATCGACGACCTTGAGCGCGTCGACGAGGAACGCCGGGTTAAAGCCGATCTCGACATCGCCGCCTTCGAACTTGCAGGCGAAGTTGACTGTCGCCTCGCCGGCCTCAGGGCTGCGGCTGGTCAGCACCAGCCCGCTCTTGTTGAAGGTCATCCGCACGCCCTTGGATTCTTCGGTGGTCAGCAGCGCCGCCCGCTTGATGGCGCTCAGGAAGTCGGCGGTCGAGGCCGTCATCTTCCGGTCGGTGTCCTTGGGGATCACGTCTTCATAGGGCGGGAACTGCCCCTCGACGAGGTTGCTGGTCAGCGTCGCCTGGGGGGTGTGGAAGATCACGCGGTTCTCGCGGATCTGCACGGCCACCGTCTCTTCCGGGTCGGCGATCAGCTTGTCGACCAGTTGCAGCGCCTTGGCCGGGATGATCGCCTTGGCGCCGTCCTTGGGCAGCTTGCCTTCCGACAGCAGGTCGCCCTTGGCCTGGGCAAGACGCCTGCCGTCGGTGGCGACGAGGGTGATCTTTTTGCCCTTGGCGACGACCAGCACGCCGTTAAACGCATAGCGCGTGCTCTCGCGGGCGGCGGAAAAAAGCGTCTGGGTGATCAGCCGCCTCAGCAGGCTCGCGGGCAGCTCCAGGTCGGCATCGCCCTGGAAATCCGGCACCGGCGGAAACTCGCTGGCGTTTTGGGTAAAGATCTTGAAGTGGCTGTCGTGACCCTTGATGCTCGCGTTGTCGCCGGTGATTTCGATGGCCAGCGTGTCGTCGACGCTCTCGCGGACGATGTCGCGAAGCTTGTCCGCCGGCACGAGCGTCTCGCCCGGGGCCTCGACCTGCACCTGGTTGTCGGTGTAACGGATCGCCACTTCGAGGTCGGTCGCCGCCACGGTCAGGCTGCTTCCGTCGGCGGTCAGCTTGATGCACTGAAGCACAGGCTTGGGCGTTCGGCTGGCGACGGCGTTGGAGGCCACGTTGAGTGCCTCGAGCAGAGCGCCCCGGTTACAGATCACTTTCATCGAATCGGCCCTTTCCGGCTATGCGTTGTGTGCCGCCTGTCGGTGTGTCTCGCCCGGGCGGCGCTGGTCCGTCGGCAGTGTACCGCGATTTGCGAGAGACCGGGTGCGGGCAATGCCCGTCCGACAGCGCATTTTCTGGTCCGCGTCCCCGGCTCATCCGGCGGGTCATGCCCGGTCCGGGTCACACTCTAACGCTATCTCTTTACTGTACAAAGATTGAACATAGCAGTAGAGATAATGAGGCCTGGCGCATTGTGGACGAAAACGTCCTCGATTTACCAAACACAATGCCCATATAGAGTTATGCGACCATTTGCCGCCGCGTTGGTGTGAACAACCTGTTGGCGAGCCTGACGCGCCCCTGTCAGCGGCACCGGGGCTTTCGCGACAGGCCCGTGCCGGCGCACGGGCGCGCTGTCGGCAGACCCGCCCGCCCGAAACACCCCCGCGCCAGACCGTGTCACGTTATCCACGGGTTGCCCATATTCGCTGATGACGCCCGACGACCCGTCGCGCCAGGACACCCACCCACTATCCACCCCGCATCGACGCGGCATGCACCTTGAAGCTGTGGATGAGTCCGCATCGAATCGTTGCGGCGGGTGTTGGGATCCTGTCGCTTCAGAGCCGGCCCGTCGCCACCAGCCCTTCGCACCCAGCCCGTAACACACCAACCCGTGACACACCGAGCCCGTCGTACACCGAGGCCCTTACAACGATCGGCCGTCGCAATGCGGTGCGGTGTGCTACAACACCGCCTATGTCGCGTCAGTCGCAGCCCGGTCCGCGTCACGCCGTGCCTCGTCGGCCGCGATGGCTCGCGTGCCTGGCGTATCTCTGGGTATCGCCCACGACGTCGCTCGGGCTGCTGGTCGCGCTGTTTTCGCCGTCGCGGCGGGTCGTCGAGGGTGTGCTCGAAGTCGATGGTGGCCTGGCCCGGTTCATCCTCGAGCGGTGCATCCCGCTGGCCGGCGGCGCGACGGCCATGACGCTCGGCCACGTCGTCATCGCCCGCTCCCGCGCCGCCCACGACCTCACCCGCGCCCACGAGCGCGTCCACGTCCGCCAGTGTGAGCGGTGGGGCCCGCTATTTGTGCCCGCCTATTTCCTCGCCAGCGCCTGTGCCTGGTGGACAGGCCACGACCCCTACCGCGGCAACCCCTTCGAACGCGAAGCCTTCGAGCAGGCGCCGTGAGGGTTTGACGCCCAGCCCGGCCGTGACAAGCGCCCACCAGTGGCAAACGCCCGCCGCGGAACGATAACCTGCTGATCGCTGAGTGTTTGTCCGGGCAGCCTCTTGTTCCCACAACATGCACCACCGGGGGAGAACACATGAGTGAACAGCCAGCCATCGCCGAGCCGGCCGAGAGCGCTGCGCCAGTCCTGGGCTATCAGGCTCAAGCGAAGGAAAGCCGGATCGAGGTTTCACGCCTGTTCGCATGGGCACCCGTTTTTTGGATCACAGGAATCGTGTTGTTCATGATCGGATCTCACTGGACCTTCCGCTCGTTCGACAACGTCTGGCGGAGCTGGTTGGAAGACCCATGGTTCATGCTCAGTACCCACTCGAAGGCTTTCAGACCTGTTGAGCCAGTGTACCTCTCGATCGGGGTCGCCTTCAGCTCAATCCGAGGTGTAAGCGTCCGTTCCGCGGAGGCGGGGCAATTGCTGGGAATCTCCGCCGCACTCGTCTGCAGCCTCCTGGCGTTCTGGTGCATGACCAGCGTGCGTGTGTGCAGCGGACATTCGGGCAGACAGCCCTTGGCGCTGAGGTGGTTTCCGCTGGGCCTGCGGGTCGTCATCCCAAGCCTGATGGTCGTCGGCTTGACTGTTGCCTTTGCGCTGGGCAGTCGATTCATCGTCGACCTCATGGATGCCGCAGTCTACATTGCGATCGGGGCCTACCTGTTCCTGCTTTGCGGCCGACTCGGGGATCCCATTCTGCGGCCGATCCGATTCGTCTTGCTGCTCGTCTGGGTCGGACCGCCCCTCCTCGACCTGCTGTTCGCCGGAGCCGGTGGGTCGGCGCCCGGCCAGCCCCACCCAACGCATTTTCCAATCACCCTGATTTTGTTGATCGCCAACCTTTTGACGCCGCTGGTGCTGTGGCGTGTCGGACGAGTCGCCCGCCCCGGGCGGATGCTCAGCGCGCCGTGAGGTTGGGCGTGAGATCGATGCCGGTTTTTTCCTTGATCAGCGTGACGATGGCTTCTCCGTCGGCCGGCGCGGCGGCCTTGACGGCCGCGAGCACCTGCCCGATCGAGCCTTCGCCGGCAGTGAGGTAGACGCGATAGAGCGCGGCGATGCCCTTGCGCCGCAGGGCATCGACATAGGCTGGCGCGATTTCCCGGCGGAGCGAGGCCGGGTCGACGAGGTTCAGCGCGTCAACCGCCGACGCCCGCACCGGTGACCGCGGGTTGTCGCCGGTCACCTGCTGGATCAGGCTTTCCAGCGGCACCTCGGCAATCTTCGCGGTGTATCGGGCGACGAGAATGCCCAGCACGCCCTGGCCGAACCATTCCTGGTCGGGGCGCAATTGCAGGGGCCGCAGCGAGCTGGTGGCGATGAACTCCACCATGGGGTCCTGCAGCGCCTGCTGTGTCCGCTGGACCGAGAGCCGGGCGGTCGAAAGCTCGGCATCGCGGATGGTGGAGGTGAGCTGGGCGGTTTTGAGCTCGGTCGCCGTCGCCGGGCGGTCGGAGCCGGGCAGCCGCGTGTTTTCGTCGGGCTGGAGGCTGTCGGCATACATCACCGGGATCAGCCCGACGAGCTGTTTCCCGTCGGCGGAAATCGTCACCGCGAGCTTGAGCTCGAGCTGGTCGGCAGCCCGGTTGTAGTAGAACCGGGGGTCGGTCCACCCGCCCTTGACGATCGACTTGAGGTCGGCGGCCGACGCGACGAAGTAGATCATGTCCGGCTCGATCGCCGCAGCGGTGCTCATGCGTGGGAGCATGGTGTTGTCGACCAGATCGACCGCCGCATCGCGCGACACGCCCAGGTCGGCCACCAGCGCCTCGACCAGCCAGTCGCGGTTCGCGGTCAACTGGGCGACCAGCCGCGCCGCCGGCTCGGCAGGACGCGTCGTCGCCTCGGCAGTGGTCAGACCCTGACGCACCCATTCAACATCCGCCTCGCGCGCCCAGGCCACACGCCCGCCCGCCTCGACCCTCACAAACCCATCGGGCATGTTCCGCGCCGGCGGCTGCGGTGCGGCCTCCGCCGACGCCGCAACCGGCTGGCGACCCGGGTCGGGCTGACCCGGCGTCGTTGCGCTTTCCTGCGCCAAGACAACGGCGGGGGCCAGAAGCAATGCACACGCAAGGATGGAAATTCGCGACATGGTTGCCCGAAGGTTACCCTCACCGCCGGTAGATGGAAAAGCCCCACGCGGCCGTCGCGTGCCCGGCGAGTGGTCTTGAGCTGGCTCGCAGTCAATCGGCCGGTCGTCGGCATGCCACACGACGCATCGACGCTCGGGCGGCGCCCAGACCGCAACCGAAGTGATCTGCTACGGAACCGCGTGGCCTTCCGCTCGATCGTCGGCAGGCGAGAAAGCCCGGCGTTGTCAGGGTGGGGTCAGGCCGCCTGGGCCTGTCCCGCACGCTCGGCGACGCACCACCGGCAGTTGCACGGGGTTCCGGATTTCTGGGCCGCCGGCTTGTTGAAATGGTCGTCGGCGGGGCAGTGTTCGTCGGGGTCGGCGGCCTTGTCGGGCAGGGGGCAGCCACAGCCTTCGAGGTGGTCAACTCGCGCGAGATTTCGCAAAAGCGGGGTGCCGCAGAATGACTGTCCGGCGTAGGTCCGCCGGAGCGGGCAGGTCTGGCAAACGGCCAGCCGACCGGCCGCGAGGCGGGCGTCGGCGGCCTGGATCAACCCCAGCCGGCGCAGCCGCGCCGAGGCGGCCTTGGCGGCCGACCGGGAAAGGCGGGCGAGCGCAGAACAGCAAGCCATAGCCGGATTATCGGACAATCCCCCGGTGAGAAATGAGCCGCCCGCCCCCGCGCGGGTTCCCGGCGAACAATCTCGGCCTTGTTGACGCGGGCGATGGCCTGAGACGTTGACCGGTGGCGATGTGACGGTAGCCTATCGGACGAGTTGGGCGAGCCCGGTTGCCGGGCTTGCCCTCTTTGCTTGTGTCCAATCGTTCTTCGACACCTTCTGCAGCGTCGTCGGCCACC
>CAZBOE010000171.1:0-7580 GCA_964493365.1 uncultured Tepidisphaeraceae bacterium
CGCAGAACATCTCGGTGCAGGATTTCCGTCGGCGCACGCCGGCGGAGCGCTACCAGGAAATCCGCCGCCGCGCCCCGGAGATGCTCGATGACGTAATGGTGCTGCGTGATCCGGCGTCGATCGTGGCATTCCGCCAGACGGTGCTGCCGATCGTGCTGAGCAGTTGCGCGACGGCCGGCTGTCACTCGGGCCAGACCAACAGCAACCTGTACATCCATCAGCCCGCGGCGACGGACGCGGCGCTCTACACCAACTTCGTGTCGCTGATGCAGTATCGCGTCGAATTGCGCGACCCGGCCCTGCAGGAGAACCGGGAATATCGGTTGGTCGACCGTGCCCGCCCGGCCGATTCGCTGCTGACACACTACGGCTACAAGACGAACCTCACCCGCCTGCCGCACCCGCCCGTGCCGAACTACACGGGCAAGTTCAGCGGGCCCGAAGACCCCAATGTCCGCCGCATTCAGCAGTGGATCGTGTCATCGCTGACGCCCGTCGAGCCGGATTACGCCACGATCCTGAAGACCGAAGAAGCGCCCGCCGACGGCGCTCAGCCCGCCCCGGAGGGCAACTGACGGGTCTGGGCATCGCGCCGTTTCGTCGCGAGCGGGTTTAGTAGCGCAGGCCCAAGACCAGCCCGTCGGTGGCAAACGGGTCTGGGTCGCTCGAGATTGTTTCGCAGGCGGGTCCGTGCTTCTGGCGCGTCTCATTCACGCGGCAAGGCGCGAGGATGTTGAGTCAGGTCTATGGTCATCTCACCTCACTGGTTTCTGGCGCTGGCGGCCATGGTGGTGGCCGGGGGATGGGCGGTCGGTCTCGTGTCGAGTGTGCGGACGCGCCGGCGGCTCATTCAGGTGGCCGATCGCTACGAGATGAACCACTGCACCGCCGACCGCTTCCGCATCACGCCCGCGGTGAGCCAGGCGGCGGGCGAACCGGTGCGTCTGTCGAATGTGCTGTTCTCGCGGCACGGCGGCAAGCGCTACTACATCGCCACGGCCCACACCGCGCGCGGCGTCCGACGGGTGGCGCGGGTGGTGGAATGCGAGACGGACAGCGTATGTGAAGTGACGCTGTGTGACTCGGCCGACAGCGCCCGGGGCGATCTCGTCGGCGCGTACGAGCGGATCCTCGCCGGCGGCCGGTGCGCGGACGCCATCTCCGTCGATCCCGCCTCCGCCAACTCCGCCTCCGCCGCGGTGGCGTGACGGCGTTGCATGCATGGTGGATGTTCCGGGCTGACAAATGAACTGGGGGCTACACCCGTCCGAACCAGCCTGCCCAAGACGCTCCGCTCAAGGTGGCTCGACCGAATGGGCCCGGCCAAGCCGCCTAACCCCGCCTCGCCGCTGAACCGGTTTCCCCGCCCCGGCGATTACTTCAGGCGAAGCGACACGCCTTCCTGTTCCCACTGCTGTGCGATTCGCTGGAGGATGACGATCGTCTGGTTGAGTTGCTCGGTCGAGTCGACCAGCGCCTGGTAGAGCTTGGGATCGTTGACGAGCTGGCCGGCGGTGCCCTGCCCTCGGTCGATCTTGGTGGCGACCGATTCAACCCGCTCGAGAATCTTGGCGCTCTGCTCGAGCCGGGCGGTCAACTGCGAGGTGAGCTGATCGACGCCCGCGGTCGAGCGGTTGATGAGCGTGCGGGCGTCGGTCACGGCGGTCTCGGCGCCCGCTGTGATGTTGTCGAATCGCTCGCTGGCCACCTTGGCGCGCTCGAGCATCACCGCCGCGTCCGCGCTGGCCTGCCTGATGTGCGCGACGGCCGCCTGGATGTCGGCACGCATCTGCTGATCGCCCACAACCGCATTGACCGAGTCGAGCACATCGCCGGCCTTTTCCAGCTGGGCGCGGAGCGTCGTGAGCGTTTCGTTGAAGTTGCCGACCACGTTGGCATCGCGGAACTGCCGCGTGACCGCCTGGAGCTCGTTGGCAAGCCGCGTGATCTCGGGCGGGATCAGCGCCAGCCCCAGGAACTGCGCCTCGAGCTCGGCGTTGGCTTTGAGCTCACCCTCGGGTTCGGCATCGCCGGGCGTGATAAGCGAAACACTCGACACGCTGCCCAGGGCGCTGCTGTAGAAAATTTCGCCTTGAAGGTTGCCCGGCAGGGGCGGGGTCTCATCGACCACCGCGCTGATCACCACGCCGGTGTTGCCGGCGAGCCGCGTCACCGAGACCACGCGCCCGACGTTGACGCCGCGGTAAGTGATCATGGCGCCCTGGCCCAGCCCGTCGGCGCGATCGGAGCGGAGGGTGATGGGGATGCGGGCCGGGCTGAAAAGCGCCGCGCCGCGGTCGCCGAATTGAAGAATCATCCACCCCAGCACGATCAGCCCGAAGAGGACAACCACGCCAACCAGAAGATTTTTGCGATAGGAGGTCATGACCAAGGGCCGGGTCTCACCGGCGTGAGGGATCGGCGTCGGGTCGGCGGCGGGTCCTGTCCCGGATCATGTGACGCCCACAGATCAGCGGCCCGCAAAACGTCGGCCCGCGGCAGGGGATTGTTCACGTGCCGGATTACGTTTGCAAGCCGCAGGCGTCATCCGCACAATTCCCCGGTCATGAGCCAAAGTCGTTTCAAGGCGTCGGCCGCGTCGATCAAGCGGGTCACCGTCACCGGCCGGGCAGTGCTGGCTGCGGTGGCGATTGCCGTTGCGGTCGGGGTCTTTGGCGCCGTTTCCGCCGCTCAGACACCGCCGCGCGGGGCGGACGCTGCCGCCCAGGCGGGGCGGGCGATGCAGCGGTATGAGTCCAAGAGCTACATCGTCATCACCGATCTCCCGCCCGAGCTCGCCCGCGAAGCCGTCGTCCGCATGACGCGGATGGCCGACGAATATCGCAACCGCACGCGCGATTTTTCGGGCGCCATCCGCGAGCGGTTCCCGTTTTATCTCCACGCCACGCTCGACGGCTATCACGCCGCCGGCGGCCTCCCCGGCACGGCAGGCTATTTCGACCGCCTCAACAAGACGCTCAACGCCGTCGCCTATGCCGATGATTTCGATGAGACCTGGAACACCGTTCAGCACGAGGGGTTTCACCAGTTTGCCCACGCGCTGATCAGCTCAGACCTGCCCGTGTGGCTCAACGAAGGGCTGGCCGAGTATTTCGGCGAGGCGATCTTCACCGGCGACGGGTTTGTCAGCGGGGTGGTCAACCCCAACCGTCTGCGGATCGTGCAGGCGCTGATCCGGTCGAACAACATCGTGCCGATGGACACGATGCTGCAGCTCACGCTGCCGCAGTGGAACCAGATCGTGCAGGCCGATCCGGCCGTCGCGGCGATCAACTACAACCAGTCATGGGCGATGGTTCACTTCATGGTCCATGCCGACGACGGCAAATATCGCAAGGCGTTTGCCAGCTACATCATGGCGATGTCGCGCGGGGCGACTCACGCCGTCGCGTGGAAGAACAACTTCGGCACCACCGAGGGCCTCGAGAAGGCGTGGCGCGAATACTGGCTTGCCATGTCTCCCGACGCGTCGCGCGATCTGGCGACCGAGGCGCTGGTCGACACGGTCATGTCCTACGTCGCGCGGGCCCATCTCGCCGGCCAGACACCGCAAACGCCCGAGGCGTTTTTCTCCGCGGCGGCGGCGGGCAAGCTCGCCATGCCCGAAGCCGACTGGCTTCCCCCGCGGGTCATGCGTCAGGCCTCCGCCACCGCGCCGCGCTTCGGCACCTGGACATTCGAGCCCCGCGAAGACGCGCCGCCCGTGGTCATGCTCGAGACCAGGGCCGGCGTGAGAATCCGCGCGCAGGCCGAGATCAAGGAGGGCATGGTTGCCTCGGTCAAGTCGACCGTCGACGACTTGGCCAGGGTGATCACCGAGGTGAAGGAACTGCAGCAAGCCGGCAAGTCACGCGAGGCACGCCGCATGTTGGCCGAGGCCATGCGACGGAACACCGGCTCGCCCAGCATGCCCGAAGCCCAAAAGCTGTATCGCGAAATGTAACCCCGCGCGGTTTGCCCTCGCTCGGCGGCACCCGCGCGACTGCAACGCCATTGCGATTTGGCGCTGCCTCGCCTGGGCTCCCCGCACGACTGGCCACCTACGCGATTTGCCCCCACGCTATTCGCCACTCACGCAGGCAGCATAGTTGCCGCGCGCCCTTGCCGAGTCCGCAGCGCGGCATTTGTCCCGCGCGACGCGGGCGGCGGATCGCTGCCGCCCGTGCCTGTGCCATCCCAGTCGTGCGGCGATGACCGCACGCCAAGCTCACATCCCGCGGGTGCGGGGGTTGACCAGCATGTTGTCGTAGCCGGGGACGATGATGTCGGCGATCTCGTACACCTCGGCCAGCGACTCTTTCGCCTGCTCAAGGTCGTGCGGGTCATCCAGCACCTGGCCGGCCAGCAGGTGATCGAGTGTGCCGACGGCCGGCCCTGCGATCAGCGTGGTCAGCGTCGGCGCCGAGACCAGCAGCCCGCAGGTGCCGGGAGTCACCCCAAACAGCGGGAACAGATCAACGCCGGGGGCGAGCTGATCGGGCGCGGGGCGGATGTGTTTCGCCACCGCCCACTCTTTCTCGAGTCTCTCGCGGACTTCCGAGTCGGTGTCTTCGATCAGCATTTTGAGCGTCGATCGGACATGCTCGATCTCCAACTCGTGGGCCAACACCGTCGCATTGGGAAACGCCGCAAGCCCCGCGGTGTGTGACGGATTGATGGTCGTCAGGAAAACCTGGTCGATGTCCGACGGCTTGAGGTTGACCCGCTCGCCGAGTCGGGCGGCGATCACCTCGGCCGGCAGCCCCGGGTCGACCAGGATCGCACGCTCTCCCGCCCGGACCAGCGAGCAGGTGGCGTGTGCGGTGCGGACTTCGGTCCCCTCGCCCCAAAGCCGGTTGCGGGCGAGCGTGCCGATGCTGATGACGTCGACGCGGAGCGAGGATGAACTGGGCCGGGCCATGGGCACAGGATAGGCCGCTGCAGGCGCGAGTCCAGAACGGCTTCTGGCGTGGCCGGCACGCATCCCAACCGGCCGTCGAGTTCGCGGTGTGCGGCCATGGGTGATTTTCACAACACTTGCTGGATTGATCGGCGTCGGGCGTGCATATTCGCAGCGGCTTGGGCAGCGATGCAGCCTGAAGCCCTAACGCCGCCGCTCGTCTTTTGCGCATCGGCGTTCGGATCGGCGGCATGGCGTCCTATCATCGACGTCGCAGGCGTTACCGGACCCGATCGGGCGGGGCGGGGGATGTCGGCCGGCCGGGTTTGATCGCCCGGAGGGTCGCGGTCGATGGCCGGTGCGGGATCGACCGACCGGGCGGTGATGGCGCGATCGAAGCGCGGCGTCGGTCGATTCGCCGGTGGAGATGGTCGATGAAGCTCGGTGTGACCGGCCGCGATGCGCGGTGTCCGTCGTCGGTGCTGGCGGGTCAAAGGTTTGCACGCGGCGACCGGCTCGTCTGACGGGTCTGTGAAGGGTGTCGTGAATCGCCTTGTTCTGTCTCGGGAGTGCCTGATGCGATGGGCAGTGAGGTCATGGCTGGCGCGGGTCGGTGTCGTCGCAACCGTTGCGGCGGCGGTGTACGGCTGCTCCGGTACCGGATCGACCAAGCTGGGCGTCTGGGACGGGCTCGACCGTGCGGCGCAGATGGAGGCCGGCCAGTGGGCCTGGAACACCGAACAGGGCGTCGTGCTCGAAAGCGAGCACTACCGCATTCACACCACGGTCAGCGATCCGAGCTATCGCGCCACGCTGACCCAGGTGATGGAGGGGGCCTACGAGCAATACCGCCGACTGGCACCCGACGTGCCCGAGACGTCGCGGCCGATGGATGCCTATATCTTCGCCCAGCGGTCGCAGTGGGCCGACTACACCGTGAAGACCAACCGCCCGGAGGAAAGCCGGATCTACCTCCAGATCAACCGGGGGGGCTACGCCATCCGCGACCAATACGTGGCCTATTTCATCGGCGAAGAAGCGACCTGGTCCGTCGCATCGCACGAGGGCTGGCACCAGTATGTCAGCCGGCATTTCATCGGGCGGATTCCACCCTTTCTCGAAGAAGGCCTCGCGTGCATGTTTGAGCGGGTGGTCTGGAAGGGCGGGCTGCCGCGGTGGAACCTCTCGGTCAACCCGCAGCGGGCCCAGGCGCTGCGCAAGGCGATCGAATCGAAGTCGCTCTTCCCGCTCGAGCAACTCGTCCAGATGCACGCGGGTCAGGTCGTCGACAAGACCGGCCAGCGGATCAATGCGTTTTATGCGCAGTCGTGGGCGTTCGCCCGGTTCATGCACGAGAAACATCGCCCGGCCCTGGCGCGGCTGCTGGCCGATGCCGCCCGGGGGAAGGTCTATGACCCGTCGCGGTCGCACACCCGGGCAGGCCTTCCCTGGAACCCCGGCGGCGTCAAGCCGATGCTCGAACACTACCTGGCGATGCCCTGGCCGCAGATCGAGACCGAATACCGCGCGTGGATTCGCCATGTCGCCTATGAAGAGTTCACCGCCCACTTTGCGCGGTGAACGCTGCCAGGGCGACGCCGCACCGGCCGTGGGGTAGCCCTGTCCGGGTGGGGAGGCCGCGGCGAGGGGGGGGCGGACTGGGCCGCATTGTCGCAGGGTGTCATATTGAGCCGCGCCGACTCAAACCCGAGCCGTCCGTTGATCGATAGAAATGAAGCCGGCGACCGGTGGTTTCGGGCGCGGCAAAATTTCTTTGGCGAGCGGACCGGCGCTTGCTACATTGGCCATCCGCCATGAAGACGCAAACGACTTCACCCATCCATCGTTGCACGTGCCTGTTCAGCGGTCGTGTGCAGGGCGTTGGATTCAGATATACGGTGAAGAACGTGGCGATGCAGTATGACGTGGGGGGCTATGTGCGCAATCTGCCCGACGGGCGAGTCGAACTGGTCATGGAGGGGCCCGACCAAGAGATGAACCAGCTACTCGATTCGGTCCGCCAGCGCATGAACGGGTTTATCCAGGATGTCCGCATCGAGCCGGCGCCCGCGACCGGCGAGTTCGATTACTTCTTTATCCGCCACTGAGCTGAGCCGAGCCGAGCCCGGGCCTGTGTGCCGGGGTCAATGTCGGCACCGGCAGGCCGGGTGACATCCGGCTGACACGCTTCCTGCAGCGGGCCCGCCGCCGCCCGAGAGACTTCCAGACGATCTGCCTGCCTGGGTTTGCCGTCCTGTGCGGGAAGAAGCTACACTCCCGGGCCCATGTATCGCACCCTGGTCATCGCTCGTCACACGTTCTGGGAAGCGGCGCTTCAGCCGATCTACACGCTGCTGATCCTGATCGGCGCGGCCATCATCGCCATCTACGGCGCGCTGCCGTTCTTCACGTTCGGCGAAGACACCAACCTCTTCAAATCGGTGGCGCTCGACGTCGTGTTGCTGCTCGTGCTGATCTCGACCCTGTTCGCCACCAGCCGCTCGATCTATGAGGAGATCGAAGACCGCACGATGCTCACGCTCATGAGCAAGCCCGTGCAGCGGTGGGAAGTGATCCTCGGCAAATACGCGGGCATCGTCTCGGCCGCGCTGCTGGCGGTGGCGGCGCTGGGCGTGGTGCTGTGCCTGGCGACATGGCTCCGCGTGCCGACCGACTACCA
>CAZBOE010000171.1:7590-9673 GCA_964493365.1 uncultured Tepidisphaeraceae bacterium
TCAACGCCCTCAACGAGGAATCGCTCAGGCAGCTTCGCGACACCCGCGTCATGCACCTCGCGGGGCTGATCCCGTCGCTGGTGATGACGTGGATGCAGATCTGCGTGCTCGCGGCCATCGGGGTGGCGCTGTCGACCCGCCTGCCGCTGGTGGCCAACCTGCCGACGGTCATCCTGATCTACATCGCGGGCAATCTCACCCGGTTTCTGCTGCCCCTTCGAGACGGGGCCGCGTCGGATGCGGGCCCGATCGTCAAGGCGTTTTCGTATGTGATCGGGTCGGTCCTGCCGTTCCTGATGACGTTCGATATCCGCGATCGGGCGCTGCTGACGCCGATCGCGGTGCCGGGGACCCGCTTTGCCGATTACACCAACACCACGTCGCTCGCCTCGATCTGGATCGATGTCGGACTCGCCGGCGTCTACGCCATCACGTTCGGCGGGGCGGCGCTGCTCCTGGGGCTGATCCTGTTCCGAAACCGCGAACTGGGCGGGGCCGAAGGCTGATCCGGATCGGCGGTCGGTTTGGCGGTCGGCCGCTTTGGAGATCGGGCGGCTTGGAGATCGGGCGGTTTGGCGCTCGGTCGGGCGCGCGGGCGATCATCCCCCTAAAAGTGTGCAAATCGGCTGGGCGTTTTGCCCCAGGTGGCGGCCCACTTGCATGCGCGGGGTGATTCTGCACCATGAACGGCCCGACGGTCGGGCCCGGGCTTCATCCGCGGGCGACAGGTCGGCTGGAGACCAATATGAGCGACAAGATTGTTCGTCTGGGCATCATCGGGGTGGGCGGCATGGGGGCGTCCCACGCCGATTATCTGATTCGCGGTGCCGTTCCCGGCGCCAAACTGGCGGCACTGTGCGATATCGACCCCGCGCGGATCGAGCGGAATCGCGCCAAGTACGGCGACGGTGTCCAGTACTTTGACAGCGTCGATGCGATGCTGGCGGCCCGGGTGATCGACGCCGCGATCATCGCCACCCCGCACTACGATCACCCGCCGCTGTCGATCAAGTGTTTCGAGGCCGGGCTGCACGTGATGAGCGAGAAGCCGGCGGGTGTGTATACCCGGCAGGTCCGCGAGATGAACGCCGTGGCCGCCAAGAGCGGCAAGGTCTTCGGCGTCATGTTCAACCAGCGGACGGTGCCGGCGCACCAGAAGATGCGCGACATCGTGCAGTCGGGCGAACTGGGCAAGATCCGCCGGACGCTTTATGTGATCACCAACTGGCTGCGCTCGCAGGCGTATTACGACTCGGGCGGGTGGCGCGGCACCTGGGCGGGCGAGGGCGGCGGCGTGCTGATGAACCAGTGCCCCCACAACCTCGACCTGTTCCAGTGGATCTGCGGCATGCCCAGCCGGGTGCGGGCGTTCTGCCGGTTCGGGCAGTATCACCACATCGAAGTCGATGACGACGTGACGGCCTACGTCGAGTATCCCGACGGCGGCAGCGGCGTGTTCATCACCACCACCGGCGAAGCGCCCGGGGTGAGCACGATGGAAGTCATCGGAGAGCGCGGCCGCCTCGTGCTGAGCAACGACGCGATCACGTTCTATCGCCTGCGCGAAAGCGTGTCGGATGTCATTGCCACCACCGCCAGCGGCTTCCCCAACCCCGAAACCTGGGTGTGCACGGTCCCCGGTGGCGGCAAGAACGACCAGCACCGCGCGGTCACCGAGAACTGGATCAGCGCCATCCGCAACGGCACGCCGCTGCTGGCGCCGGGCGAGGAAGGCATCTTCGGCCTGACCCTCGGCAACGCCATGCTGCTGTCGACGTGGACCGACAACTGGGTCAACCTCCCGATCGACGAAGACCTGTATTACCAGAAGCTGCAGGAGCGCATCACCAAATCGACCTTCAAGAAGAACGTCGTGAAGAAGGCCGAGATGGACGTCTCGGGCACCTTCGGCGGCGTCAAGGTCTAGACGATCTGGGTATCAAGGCTTTTTCAACAGGCCCGCCGGCGCGAAAGTGGTATGCTTTCGCGCCGGCGGGTTCTTGTTTCGTCACGTCGACAGAGGGTGTCGCCCGCGCGGCCAGACAAGACAGACACGCCAGGCCCGCCACGCGCAGCGCCCGGT
>CAZBOE010000171.1:9707-10003 GCA_964493365.1 uncultured Tepidisphaeraceae bacterium
ACGATAATCAAGACATCACGCTGCGAACATGACTGAGTCGGATTCGGTTGCCGCGCCACCAAGCGAGTATCCGTTGTTGCCGCCGCACTGGCTCCGCGAGAGACTGGGGAGAACGATGAAGGACGTGGCTTGATGAGTGCGCCGTATCCGCCGGGATCGGGTGGTGACACGACCGCGCGGGTTGGGCCGCGCGCGCCGCGGCCTGTGCAGGCTGACGGGTATGTGCATGGCGTGGTCGCGGGGGTGTGGCGGGCGGTGGGGGATTTCTGATTTACGATTTCTGATTTCTGATTTGT
>CAZBOE010000171.1:10013-10277 GCA_964493365.1 uncultured Tepidisphaeraceae bacterium
GGGGTGGCGTATCTGGCCATCCGGCGCAGCGCGACGGTGACGCTGCCGGGCAAGGTCTGCTTTCCAGGCGGCACGCTCGATGCCGGCGAAGCGCCCTCCGACGGGCTGGCGCGGGAGATGATGGAAGAACTGTCGCTGCGTGTGCGGCCGGTGAGGCAGGTCTGGCGTGCGACGCTGCGCCAGCCGCGTCCTGCGGGGCCTGACGGCACGCCAGCGGTCCCCGGGCTGATCCTCTCGGGGTGGTCCGCGGTGCTCGACCCGGCG
>CAZBOE010000172.1:0-2466 GCA_964493365.1 uncultured Tepidisphaeraceae bacterium
CACCACGCGCCCGGCCTCGCCGAGCGCCTCGGGCAGAACCTTCGTCGACCGCTGGGCCGCTGACCTGCAGATCGGCAAAGACCGCGTCACCGCGATGCACCTGGTCAACAACCGGCTCTTCGTCTACACCGACGCCGGCCAGAGCTATGAGCTCTCGAGCGAGTCGGGCCAGCTGGTCAGGGTCAACCGGGTGACCCCCGGCGGCGACCGGCAGTTGCTCCGGCCCATTCCGGTGGGCGATCTGACCGTCTTCCCGACGACAGCGGAGCTGGTGGTATTCGACAACAACGGTGTCCGCCGCTCGACGATCCAGCTGCCCGCGCCGATCCGATCGACCGGGGTTGCCGAAGACACCAGCGTCTACATCGGCACCGATTTCCCCCAGCAGGGCCGGCTGCTCAAGATCAACCTTGATCGCGAATATCAGGAGTCGCCCGAGTGGTCGATCATGTCGACCGGGGGGCTGACCGGCGCCCCGGCGGTGTATGGCGCGACGATCTACTACAGCTCTGAAAACGGCGATGTCGTGGCGGTCAACGTCGACCGCGAGCCGGTCTGGGGGCTGGAGAATCACGCCTTCTCGACCAGCGCTCCGATCAAGGCCGACCTTGTCGCCGATGAATACGCCGTCTATGTCGCCTCGACCGACACCAAGCTCTACGCCCTCAACCGGCTGACGGGCAAGATCCGCTGGGTGTTCTTCGCCCAGGAGCCGCTCAACACCGCCCCCGCCGTGACCAGCGACACCGTCTATGTGCCGCTTCCGGCACGGGGCATGGCCGCCATCCGCAAGACCGAGGGCGAATACCACCGCCGCCCGCTCTGGGTCTCGCGCGATGCCACCAAGTTCCTCGCGCAGGACCAGCGCTATGCCTATGTCGCGCTGCGCGACAACACCGTCGCGGCCCTCGACCGCAACACCGGCCGGATTGCTTTCGAATCCACCCGTGGCGATCTCACCCATTTCGTGAGCAACACCACGGGCGACACGGTCTTCGCCGGCACCCGCGACGGGCGGATCGTGGCCATGCGGCCGGCGGCATCGGCTCGCGCGATCGGCGGGCTCGCGGCCGGACGATAGAACCCAGACCCGTCTTCGCGTTCACGCGGGCCGGGGCGTCGTGCCGAATCACACCCGGCGCGACGACGACGAAACAACCTCATTCGGCGCGGGAGCCATCCCGCGCCGAGTTGCATTTTGGAGCACAAGCATGGCTGACCTCGTTCCGGTCAAGCGGGCGCTAATCAGCGTTTCAGACAAGACAGGCCTCGCCGATTTCGCTCGGGCCCTGGTCAACGAGTTTGGCATCGAGCTGGTCTCGACCGGCGGCACGGCACAGTTCCTCCGCGAGGCCAAGCTGCCCGTGACCGATGTGTCGGCCGTCACCGGCTTCCCCGAGATGATGGACGGCCGCCTCAAGACGCTTCACCCCAAGATCCACGGGGGGCTGCTGGCTTTGCGCGACAACGCCGAACACGTCGAAGCCATGCAGCAGCACGGCATCGCCCCGATCGACCTCGTGGTGATCAACCTCTATCCGTTCGAGCAGACCGTCTCGAAGCCGGGCGCGACGTTTGAGACCGCCATCGAAAACATCGACATCGGCGGGCCCGCGATGATCCGGTCGGCCGCCAAGAACCACCGCTTTGTCCTGGTGGTGACAGACCACGCGCGCTACGAAAAAGTGCTGGGCGATCTGCGCGAACACAACGGCAGCTCCTGCGGCAATCACCGGCTCAAACAGGCCCAGCGCGCCTTCGCCCACACCGCCGCCTACGACGCGCGCATCGCCGCCTATCTGGCCGAGAAAGCCGAGATCGAGCCCGAGCGCATCACCATCAGCCTGCGCAAGAGCCAGACCCTGCGCTACGGCGAAAACCCGCATCAAAAGGCCTCGCTCTATGTCGGCGCCAAGCCGACCGAGGCGTCGGTCGCGTTTGCCCGGCAGCTTCACGGCAAGGAGCTGTCGTACATCAACCTTCTCGACGCCGACGCCGCGCTGGCCGCGGTCAAGGAACTGGGCGCGCCCGCGGCCTGCATCGTCAAACACGCGACGCCCTGTGGCTTTGCCACCGCGGAGAGCATCGGCGCGGCATTCGCCGCCGCGTTTGCCGGCGACCCGCTTGCCGCGTTCGGCGGCATCGTCGCGCTCAACCGCCCCGTCGATCTCCCGGCCGCCGAAGCCATCACCGCCATCGACAAACTGCTCGAGGTGATCGTGGCGCCCTCCTATGACCCGCAGGCGCTGGCGCTGCTCCAGTCGCGATGGAAGAACTGCCGCCTGCTCGAGGTGGGTGAGGTCGGCACCATCGAACAGGCCGACCGCCGCGAGATGTCGCTCCACAAGATCGTCGGCGGCTACCTCATCCAGGATCGCGATCTGGCGCCGATCGACGCCGCCCAGTGGAAGATCGTCTCGGCCCGCCAGCCCGACGAGGCCCAGATGGCCGACCTCAAGCTGGCAT
>CAZBOE010000172.1:2484-10081 GCA_964493365.1 uncultured Tepidisphaeraceae bacterium
GTGCAAACACGTCAAGAGCAACGCGATCGTGATCGCCAGGGATCGCGCGGTCGTCGGCATCGGCGGCGGGCAGGTCGACCGCGTCGGCGCCGCAGGCATCGCCATCGCCAAGGCGGGCGAACGCGCCGCCGGCGCGGTGGCGGCCAGCGATGCGTTTTTCCCCTTCCCCGACGGACCGCGGCAATTGCTCGAGGCAGGCGTGAGTGCCATCGTCCACCCCGGCGGCTCGCTGCGCGATCAGGAGTCGATCGATCTGGTCAACCAGCGCGATGCCGTCATGGTCCTCACCGGACGACGCCACTTCCGCCATTGACGCCACCACCGGGGCCGCCAGGTTACCCAGCCCCCCGCCAGCCACCCTGTTTACCGCGGGTTTGTTGCGCCGATATCGCAATAGTCCCTGCACCCGCGGCGTTACAATGGGGTCGATACGACGCACGCACCAACGGAGGCTACCCATGGCAACGCGTAGAGCCCACCGCCGATCCAGTCCTGCGGTCACGCGGCTGACCCGGCTCGCGGCAACGATCACGCTCATCGCGGCGGTCTGGGGCACGCCCGCGGCCTTTGCCCAGGCGCCCGCCGAGACCAGCTCGCAGGAAAGGGCCGGCCAGCAAGGCGGGGCGGAGCAGCGCGGCGGGGCTGGCCAGCGCATGGAGATGGTCGCCCGGTTTCAGGAGGCCGTCCACTCGCTCGACCTTTCGCCGCAGCAGCGTGAGACCATCGACGCGGCCTTCGATAAGGCGCGAGCCGACTTCCGAGCGATGCTCCCCGAGCTGCGCAATGCCGACCCCGACACCCGCCGCGCGAGGGTCCGCGATCTGCTCGAGACGCTGCGCGCCGATGTCGCGGGCACGCTCACCGAGTCGCAGCGCGCCGCCCTGCTCGACAAGCTCGACGAAGCCGGCCTCGGTGGCGACGCCACAGGCCGCAGGCGGCCCGCCGCCGGCGATTCGGGTAAGCCCGGCGATACGGCAAAAACCGACGAAGCCAAACCGGGAAGCACCGCGTCATCGGGCGACAGCCCGGCCAACCCGCCCGCGACGCCCGGCGCTCGCGCCGGTGCGGCCGCATCGTTCGGCCCCGGAGCGCGCCTGCCATCGATCGCCTCGGTCTGACCGGCGAACAAAAGACCCGCGTCGACCGTCTGATGGCCGACTTCAGGACCGAGGTCGATGGCCTCGACCCGACCAACGACGAAGCGCGCGACGCCTATCAGACCGCGATGGTCAAGCTTCGCGGCGGGCTCTCGCAGGTGCTGACCTCCGAACAGCAACAGCAGCTCCGCCAGGAAATGGGCGGGCGACGGCTTCGCGATCGCGGAGAAGGCGCCCGTGCGCCGGGCGGCACCAACTCGGCACCCGGCTCGGCGACCGATGGAACACAGGGCGCGGCCGCCGGCGGCGACAACAGCTCCCGCCTCATGGGCGATGACCCGCAGATCGCCCCGCCCCCGTCGAACGCCGAGGTCGGCGACCCGGCGCCCACATTCGAATTGGCCCGCCTCGGCGGGCGCACCCCGGTGCAGTCGGAGGCGCTGGGCGGCAAGGTGGTCGTGCTGGTCTTCGGGTCGTATTCATCGCCGACCTTCCGCGACAAGATCGATCAGCTCAACAGCCTCTACAGGCAGAACCGGCTGGCGACCGAGTTTTTCGTCGTTTACACCGCCGAGGCCCACCCCGCCGGCGGGTGGGAGCCGCAGCGAAACCTCGATGACAAGGTCCGCATCGAGCAGCACGCCACCGCCGCCGACCGCGAAACCCAGGCCAAGGCGCTGCGCGATATCCTCAAGCTCGAGGTGCCGATCCTCATCGACACGATGGACAACCGGCTCACCCAGGCGCTGGGCACGATGCCCAACGGCGTGGTCGTGATCGGCCGCGACGGACGCATCGCCGCCCGTCAGCGCTGGCTCGAAACCTACGCGCTGGCGATGCTCATCGATGAGGCGGTGGCGGTTCCGTCGGCAAGGCAACCCTGACCGCGCCGCCGCGCAGCACCGCCCGGCCCGCGACGATGCGGCACCCGACACTTCTGATTGACCGGCGATTGCCGCATAATCGGCGGCGATGATCCACGAGGTTTTGTCACAGCTTGTTCGCCGCGAGCCGCTCGGACGCCAGCAGGCGACCGAGGTCTTCTCGCTGTTGATGGAAGGCCGACTCGAGCCGACCCAGACCGCCGCCCTGCTGGCGCTGCTTGCCGCGAAGGGCCCCGCGGTCGATGAGATCGTCGCCGCCGCGACGGTCATGCGCCAACACTCGGTGCGCCTGACCAACATGGGCGACAACCTCGTCGACACCTGCGGCACCGGGGGCGACGTCAAAGGCACATTCAACATCTCGACCGCGGCCGCCATCATCGCGGCGGCAGCCGGCGTCAGGGTGGTCAAACACGGCAACCGCTCGGCCACCAGCAAATGCGGGTCGGCCGACGTGCTCGAGGCGGTCGGCGTCAACCTCGACTGCACGCCCGACACCCTCCGCGCCTGCCTCGAATCGACCAACATCTGCTTCGCCTTCGCCCGCAACCATCACCCCGCCATGAAGCATGTGGCGCCCGTCCGTGCGGCGATGAAGATCCCGACGCTGTTCAACATCCTGGGCCCCCTGACCAATCCCGCCGGCGCGTCCCGGCAGGTGGTCGGCGTCTATCGACGTGACTTCACCCCCCTGCTCGCGTCGGCCCTGCGCGAGCTGGGCGCCAAGCGGGCCTGGGTCGTCCATGCCGATGACGGGCTCGACGAGCTATCGACCATGTCGCCCACGCAGATCAGCGAGCTGGCCGACGGAACCGTCCACACCTATGCGCTCGACGCCGCCGAACTCGGGCTGCCCCGCGCCGCGTTGTCAGAATTGCAGGTGCACAGCATCGACGAAGCGGCGGCGGCGCTGCGCGACGTGCTGGCCTCGACGCCAGGGCCCCGGCGCGACATCGCCATGCTCAACGCCGCCGCGGTCATCTGCGTCGCGGGGCTCGCCGAGAGCTTGCCCGCGGCCATGGACGTCACACGCGAAGTGCTCGACTCCGGCGCCGCCGCCCGTACGCTCGATCGGCTGATCAGCGCCTCGAAGCAGTGAATGCGCCAGTCGTTTGACGCATCACCCACTCACTCCCCGGCAGGCCCACGCCACGGCGGGCTCGGAGCAAACCCATGTCAGAGAACATCACCCACACCGCCATCGCCGACGACGTGCGACGCCTGCTCGTCGAAGACCCGTCGCTTCCCCCGCTGCTGCGCGAGTCGATGCTCGAACGCCACGAGTCGTTGCGACTCGGCGCCGTCACCCGCGGCGGAGACCAGTGGACCATCGCCATCGTCGATTGGGCCCGGCAACAGCCGCCGCCCGATTCAGGCGGGCCCGATCCACAGGTCAAAGACAAGCTCGCGTTCGTCATGGGCACGCTGACCCACCGGGCGGCCGACCGGCTGATGAAGCCGCTCGTCCAGTTCCACCGCGAAAACGAGCCCGACAAGGCCTTCGACGGCGGCCGGGAATGCACCATGCATTGCGATGTGTTCATCCTGCGCGAGGTGTTCCTCACCGACACCGAATCCGCCGGCCACACCGACAGTCGCACCGCCGGTCACAACACCGGCCACACCGTCGGTCACACTGCCGGTCACCCCTACCCCGCCACGCTGCTCGACCCGCCGGCGCAGGCGGCGCGCGAGATCGAAGCCATGATCCGTGTGCTGGTCCAGCGGGCGCTGATCGGCCTGCACACGCTGGCCCCGCAGGACAGCGACATCCTCGGCTGGATCGACCGCCTGCTGTCGCTGCGCCAGCGCTACACGATCGACCTCGACCGCTACGCCCGGATCGTGCGCGAGTGGTCGCCCCAGCGAGAGAAGAAGTATCTCACCGATGTCCACTTCTACGACCGCACCGACCCGCTGATCGCCCTCGCCCGCGCGATCCAGCGCCGCCAGCCCCGCCCACACACGCTCGAAAGCGCGCTGGCCGCCACAGGCGAGTCCTCCAGCCGCTATGCGCGGGCGCTGGCAAAGTCGATCGACTACATCCGCTCGGCCGGGGCACTGTTGGATGGTCGGATCTCACCCGAAGCCGCCCGCGGGCCGCTCGAGATCGGCGTGCCCGAGCGGTCGCTGGTCTTCAAGGCCGACCAGCGCACCACCGCCCCATAGCCGCGTGAGCCGCGCCAGCCGCTCGGTGGTTGACGCGTGACCCACACCCCGGCCGGGCCGCTCGCCCCCTGGCGCATGATCGAGTGATGCTGGATGTCACGGCCCGGGCTGGCGAGCGACATTCCGCGCCCTGCTGCCCGGGTGGCTTCGTCTCTTTCACCGATGGCGCCGCTTGAGATCGTGCATGGCGTCACGGGTTGGCCGGCGCCACGGGCTTGCTGAAATAGCGGGTGTTGACCTCCGCCGTCTCCGACTGCGCCACCTTCAGCGGCTTGATCGCCTGGAGCAGCCAGTCGTCGCCGTCGCGAACCCACGAAAACTCCCAGCTCGAGTTGAGGCTGCCCACCGGCAGCTCGGCCGACGAATCATGTTGGGACAGCACGCTGAACCGAATGGTGATCATCTCGTCGGTCTGTTCGTGCTGCATCTGGTGGACCATGGTCGACTTGAGCCCGAACCGGTCGGCATACAGCTTCGAGCCATAGGCGATGTCGTCGGCATCCCACACCCCGATCGATGCGGTGGGATACAGCAGGTCGCGCACCGCCCGGGGGTCACGCGCCTCCACAGCCCGGACAAACGCATGGGTCTTGGCGTAGGCCTTCTCCAGATCGGTCGCCACCAGCCAGCTCAACCCCGCCAGCACCACCGGCACCGCCAGCAGCACAAGGCTGATCTTGCGCAAGGTGTTGTCCGTACGGGCGTTAGCATAGATAAACAGCCCCACTGCACCGACCACAAGACAGAGCAGAATCCACCACGGCGTGTCGAAAAGCATCTCGGTCATGCCCGCAGAAGATAAACGACCGCGGCCGGATTGGCTCTGCGGCCGCAATCGAAATCGGCGACCGGCCCGGAGACCGAGCGCCCGGCACGATTGGCCGCGGCCTTTCGGGCAGCACCTCGTTCATCACCCCCAGCCAAGGCGCGACCGCCGCCGATCGGCGCTGCCACGAGCGCTGAGACAGCCGGGGCCGCCGAGGCGCCGCAAGGCCACCCGATCAAGAGCCCCGGCCGATGCTCCCACCGATGTTCCCACCAATGTTCAACCGAGCCGGGGCGGAGGTCCGATAAAGACACGACGGATGCCCACCAGCCCCGCCGAACCTCTCCCCACGCCCGGCGACGGAGCCGGTGCGCCGGCGTCGCCCGGGCAGATCGCCGGCCGCCCGACGATGCCGCTGCCGGAGAGCCATCCGTACCTTGCCAATCTGTCAGAATTGTGGGCGATTGACCCCGCCCTCGCGGCGGCGGTCGAGGCGGATGACACCGTCTACGCCATCGAGCCTGCCAAGTCCGGCGTGCCAACGGTCAAGGCGCCACCAACCCTCAGCGCTTCGCCGACCTCCAGCGCTTCGCATGCCATCCGCGCGTTGCCGCCCGTTACCGCTTCACATGCCATCAGCGCGTCGCCGACCCTCAGCGGGCCGCCGACCGTTCCGCCTTCGTCGGTGGCGCATCCCGCGCCGGGCGGGGCCTTGTCGGCGGTCTATCTCCATAGCCGCTACGACCCTGCCGGCGAGGCGCAAAAACTGCTCGCCGCGGTGGATGCCTCCGAACATGTGGCGTTCGCGGTTCACGGCCTGGGGCTGGGGTATCTGCTCGAGGCGCTGTTCGCCCAGGCCAGCGACGAGGCCGCGATCGTGGTCTTCGAGCCCGATCTGGTCATGCTCCGCACCGCGATGTGGGCGCGAGACCTCTCGAGCGTGCGGGGGAGCGGCCGGGTGTCGATCGTCGCCACCCGCGGCAAGCCCGAGCCGTGCAACAAGCTCATGAAGCGGTCGACGCTCTTTGCGCTGGGCATGACCGCGGTAAGCCACCCGGCGGCCCGGTCGCGCGATCCGGGGTTTCATGAGCAGATGGAGACCTGGCTCGCCGAATTCATGAGCTATGTCCGCACAAGCCTCAACACCCTGGTCTACAACGGCACCGCCACCGCGACCAACGTCACCCGCAACATCGCCTGGTATGCCGCCACATCCGGGCTCGCCCGGCTGGCCGACCGGCACAAAGGCAAGCCCGCGGTGATCGTTTCGGCCGGGCCGTCGCTGCGCAAGAACAAACACCTTCTGCCTCAAGCCGCGGAGCGCGCCGTCATCATCGGCGTTCAGACCACCCTCAAGCCGCTGCTGGAGATCGGCGTCGAGCCTGATTACATCACCAGCCTCGATTACTCCGAGATCTGCACGCGGTTTTACGAAGGGTTGCCGCCGTCGCTGCGGACGGAGCTGGTCGCCGAGCCCAAGGCGACCGACCGAATCTTCGACCTCTTCCCCGGCCCGGTGACGCTGGTCGGCAATGCCTTTGCCGACAAGTTGATCCGCGAGATGGGCCTGGCGCGGCCGAGGGTGTCGGCCGGCGCGACGCAGGCGCACCTGGCGTTCTATCTCGCGCAATATCTCGGTTGCGATCCGATCATCTTTGTCGGCCAGGACCTGGGCTTCTCCGACGGGCTGTGCTACGCCCCCGGCACGAGCTATGACGCGGTCTGGGCACCGGACCTCGGGCGGTTCTGCACGTCGGAGATGAAGCAGTGGGAACAGATCGCCCGCGACCGGCGCATCCTCCGGCGGATTCCCGACATCCACGGGCGCGCGATGTACACCGAGGAACGGCTGTTCACCTATCTGCAGCACTTCGAACGCGATTTCGCCGCCAGCGCCGCCCGGGTGATCGACGCCACCGAAGGCGGCGCATACAAGCGCGGCGCGACGGTGATGACGCTGGCCGAGGCGTTGGATGCCTTTGCCAGACAACCGATCGACCGCGGCCACGCCGACACCTGGTCGGCCGACTGGTCAACGCTCGGGCGGGTGATCGAGTGCCTGGAGAAGCGCAAGGCGGAGGCGTCGCGGATCGCCGATGTCAGCATGCAGACGATGTTGCTGCTGCAGGAAGTGTCGGCCAACCTTGGCGACCACGGCATCGTCAACCGCGCGATCGCGCGCATCGATCGGCTGCGGGCGGTCGTGGGCGAACTCAACGCCACTTATGAACTGATCACCGATCTGTCTCAGGAGACCGAGCTGGCGCGGTTCTCGGCCGACCGGAAAATCGCCGCGGCACGGCTCGACGCAGACCAGCGCCAGGCGCGGCAGGTGCAGCGGGATATCGACAACGTCCGCGGGGTGATCAAGGCGGCCGAGCGCTTCGAAGACCTGATGGACCAGACGATCGCGCGCCTGCGCGAGCGGCTCGACGCCCCGGGCAGCCCGGCCCGCAAGGGAGGGCTTGCGGCATGAAGGCGATCGCCGTTCTATCGATGCTGCATGAGCCCGCGCACGCCAACAGCGCGACCCGCCGATTCCGCGGGCGCGCGGTGATCGCCCACACCGCGGGTCGAATGGCCCGGGCGCAGCAACTGGCCGGCGTGACGGTCCTCGCATGGGAGGATCAAGCCGACGCGGCGCGCGCGGCGCTGCGCGAGGCAGCGGTGGATGCGGCGGT
>CAZBOE010000173.1:0-10064 GCA_964493365.1 uncultured Tepidisphaeraceae bacterium
GGGGCTGCCGGTGAGCCGGGCGACATCGCAGGCGTCGATGACCCCGAGGTGCTTGGTGAGGCAGAGGATGCAGGGCTGTGTCCGCCGCGGCCGGATGGCACGCGCGTCGCGCCCGGCGGACGCGAAGCCGGCCCGTCGCCCGTGAAGGCGGGCAGCAGAATCACCGCCCGCGTGCCCGTTCCCGGACGGCTCTCGAGGCGGATGCCGCCCCCGCTGGCCTCGAGCCAGCGCATCGCCTTGGCCAGCCCCATGCCACGACGTCGGCCGGCCGACTTGGCGCTGAAGAACGGGTCGAACGCGTGCTTGAGGGTCTGCTCGTCCATCCCCACGCCGTTATCGGTCACGGTCACCACGACACGGCTGGTGTAGGCGTCATACGCCGCGGCCACCGTGATGACGCCGCGATTGATGTCGGTCGCCTGCACGGCATTGGCGATCACTTCGCCCAGGGCCGCGGTCACCTGCTCGGCATCGACCTCGACCGTCGGCACGTCGCTGATGCTGTCGCCCGCGGTGATCTGGCGTCCGCCGATCGTCTGGCCGGCTTTTGCCCGGTCCAGGGCGCCGTGGATCAGCGTCGCGACGGCGGTCTCAAGCCGCCTGGGCGGGGCCGGTCGGGCGAACTCCATCAGCTCGGTGATCATGTCGCTCAGCCGCGTCGCCTGCTCGGCGATGAGCGACGCCGCGGCCTTCTGCTTGGCGTCGGTCAACTGGCTGGCGAGCAACTGCGACCGCCCGCTGATGACCGCCAGCGGGTTGTTCATTTCGTGCGCCGCCCCCGCGGCCATCTCGCCCACGGTGCCGAGCATCTTCTGACGCACCAGTTCCGATTGTGTTTCCTGCAGCCGCCGATTCGACTCGGCCAGTTGCTCGGCCGCGGCCTTGGCCTCTTCGCGGATCTGGGCCGTCCGCAGCGCCAGCGAAAACCCGACACACAGCGCCGAGAGTTCCGCGTGCTGCAGCGCCAGGCGGTCGAGTTCGTCGGCGCTGCCCGCCCACATGACGCCGCCGATGCAGATGCCTTCGGCATCGAGGTTGAGCCACCACCGTCGTTCGCCGGGCAGCCGCGGCGCAACGCAGGCGGTCAGCCATTCCATCTCCGACGACGCCGCCAGCACGGGCGAATCGCCGCTGCCGGGGGGGCGCTCGGGCCGGCCCGGCACGTCGACGACGGTGCCGTCGATCAACTCACCCTCGGCGCTCACCACCTGCACCTCGGCATACGCCGCGCCGGGCGGCAGCGAGAACGCCGCCACCGCCTTGACATCCAGCGCGGTCGCCGCGGTTCCGGCGATCGCCTCGAGCACGAGCGACGGCGCGGCATCGGGCCGGAGCTCGCCGTGAAAGTGCGCCAGCGCGTCGAAAAACTTCGCCCGGATGCCCAGCCTGCGGTTCTTCGCGGCCAGTTGTCCGGTCACCCGCCCGAGTTCCTTGTTGGCCTGCGCCAAGGCCTGTTGATAGAGCTCGGCGCTGCTCGACTGCCCCAGGCCCAGCGCGCGGGCGCGCGGCTCGATGGCATCGACCAGCTTCTCGGAGACCGCCTCGATCTGCCGGGGCTGCAGGCCCAGCGCATCGACAAACACCTGCCGCGGCACCGGGTAGGTGTAGTTGCCGCTGTAGCCCAGGTGCTGCTCACGGACGAGCATGTCCGCCAGCGAGATCAGGTTGACCAGCCGAGGATTGCGGACTGTGTTAGGCAGCGCCGAAGGATGCTGGCCGTGCAGCCAGGCGCAGTCGCGGATGTTGGCGGGCAACTGCCACCGCTCGGCCAGCCGCTTGCCCACCACCATGTGGTCGAGGCCCACGATCTGCCGCTCGAGATCGGCGATGTTTCCCCGCAGCAGTTCCGCCGCCTCCACCACCTTCGAGAAGCTCTTGGGCAGCACCGCATCGAGCGCCACCTTGCCCAGGTCGTGAAGCAGTCCGCAGACGAAGGCGTCTGAAGGATCGACCCGCGCGTCGCGTCCCCAGTTTTCGGTCATCTGGCCCGCGAGCATCTCGCTGCAGACCGCCACCGCGACCGAGTGGGTCCAGTATTGTTCGCGGCTGAACTTGCTCGTCGGCAGCATCGACGTCTCGCCCAGCGTCTGGAAGATCGAAACCGCCAGCGTCGCCGACCGGACCGCCTCAAAGCCCAGCAGGATCACCGCCCGCTCGACCGACGCGATCTCCGACCGCACGCCCTGGTCCGCCCGGTGCACGAGCTGCAGAATCCGCGTCGTCAGCGACTGGTCTGTCGAGATCAGCCGAACGACTTCCTTCGCCGACGTGTCGTCCGCCCGCGTCACCTCGAGGATCTTGAGCGCGATGGCCGGCAGCGTCGGCAACGACTCAAGCTGCTGGAGAATCAGCTCGGTGCGTTTTTCACGCAGGGCGGTGTCGGAAGAGGATGGCGCTTGAACAGACATGGTCGGCAGTCGGCAGTCGATTGTCGGCCGTCGGGCTGCCGATCAGTCGGACCGCTTGATCGAACGCAACAGGCCGTTCACCCGCTTCCCGCTCTACACCCCCACCAGTTCGCCGATCCTGCCGATCAGCTTCTCGATATTGAACGGCTTTTTCACAAAATCGTCGGCGCCGCTGCGCAGCAGGTCGTTGATCTCGTCCTGGTTGACCACGCCCGAGACGATGATGATCTTGGTCTCCTGAAACTCGGGGTTCTGCCGGATGGTTTTGCAGACCACGTTGCCGTTCACGTCGGGCAGCATGTAGTCGAGGATGATCACTTCGGGCATGAACTCCTGCGTGATCATGCCGGCGTCGTAGCCGCTCTGTGCCGTGCGGACTTCAAACCGACCGTCGCGCGTCAGCACATCGACGAACAGCTCCACGATCTCGGGGTCGTCATCCACCACGAGGATCTTGGTCTTGCCATTGTCGAGGTTGTCCGGCGGAATGCCGTTGTCCTTCATGAATGCCAGCAGCGCGTCGCGCGGGATGCGTCGAAACCGCGACCCCGGCACACGGAAGCCCTTCAGGCGCCCTGAATCAAAGCAGCGGATGATCGTCTGCTGAGAGACCTTGCAGATCTCGGCCGCCTCGCCCGTCGTGAACACCGTCTTCATAACTGCCCCATTCCTGACGCCGCCTGAGCATGCCGAAGGCGGCCTATCCATTAGAGATTAGCTTCCTTGCCCAGCTTTCCTATTTGAACATCGGCGTGCGGAAAACGCAACTTGACGCGCTCGGGTCGCCGCCCGTGGGCGCAAATCATGCTTCCCGAACGCTTTAACCGCATTACCGGACGTTCCCGCCCGCCGGCCGGTGCGGGCAGCCCCCGCACGTTGCTCATCGCAAGTTAGCCGAACTTGCCTCATTCCTGTTGAAACCCAAATACACCTTCGGCCCGGGCGGCGCATAATCCGCGTGTCAGTTCAAAAGGGGCGGTGTACGCGTTTGGTCCATCACCTTCCGCCAGCGATCGGATGTCGGCTGACGACGCCGCACGGCTCGTCGACGACGTGAACAAGCTCATTCTCCTCCTCCAGTAAGCCCCGCCACACACCCTGTGGCGGGGCTTTCATTTTCAGCAACCCCCGCCCGCGGGGCGATTCGACACGGCTAGAGAGGCCGGCCGCCGCGAGTGGTCGGCAAGGGCTCAGTCGGAAGGCTGAGTCGGGCGGGGCTGAGTCGGCCCGGGCTGAGTCGGGTGGGGCTGAGTTGGCTGGGGCTGGGTCGACTGGGCCTGATGCGAGAGCGAGCCCGGTTAGGAGCAGGCTGGTCAGGCCGGTATCATCCGCCGGGTCGGCGGTGCTCGTAGTGCAGGAGCGCGTTGCGTATCGCCGCCGTGTCTCGTGGCACCGGCCGGTTACGCATCAGGCCGTTCGACTCGTCGATAGCAGGCACTTGCCGCCAGGCACTCACCAACAGGACACCCATGACCCGCACATCGATCACCCGCTCGCGCCGATTCCCTTGCTCGACCATCCGCCGCAGCGTGCTTAGTCATGCCGCGATCGTTTCCCTGGCGGCGATGGCGGCGCTGGCAGGCTGCTCGGGGGGCGTGGCCGATAAGTATCGGCCCACCGCTCCGATCACACGGTGGGATGACAGCGAGTGGGCGACGGTGCTCAGTGCCGTCGTGGCCCGCGACGGGCTGGTGGATTACTCGGTGCTCAAAGAGAACCGCTCGGGCGTCCGCGACACGCTCTACACCTATGTCGGCAAGCTCGGCGCCGTCTCGCCCGACAGCGATCCGGCGCTCTTCCCCACCGAGGCCGATAAGCTGGCCTACTGGATCAACGCCTACAACGCCATCTGCATGTACCGCATCGTCGAGCGCGGTTACCCGGGCAACGTGATCGCCTCCGTTCCGCCGGCGGCGATCTTCTTCGTCGACTCGACGCCGGTCGGCGGCAAGTCGATGACGCTGGATTCGCTCGAGAAATCCAAGGTGCTCTCCAAGGGTGATCCGCGGGTGCATTTCGCGCTCAACTGTGCGAGCTACTCGTGCCCGCCGCTGCGTGACGAGCCGTATTCGGGGCCGAAGCTCAATGCCCAGCTTGCCGAGCAGGGTCGAATCTACCTGAGCGACCCCCGCGCCGTTCGGCCGATCGACGCCAACACCGTCGGTCTCAACAACATCTTCACCGACTTCTACAAGGGCGATTTCACCCGCGGCGGCCTAGACCTTCTGCCCTCGCTCAAGCGATTCGCGGCGCCGGATTCGCCGGTGCAGTCCGCGACCAACTTCCGCTCGATCGGCTATGACTGGTCGCTCAACAGCGCCCGGTGAGACCGGCGGCTTCCGCCCATGGCATGGCGCGGGATCCAATCCCATCCGGGCCTGACCGCGTTTGGGCCCGGCCATTCCGCAGGTTTGGCCCCGCCGGCGCGGGCTTTATCCGGGCAGGATTGCTCGCGGCGGGATCCATGCCGCGCCGGATCGATCGATGCCGGGCGGGGCGGATCTGGGGGATGGGTTGGATGGGTGACGGCCGGTTTCTCAGAGCGGGCTCGTGACAGGATGGCATGATTGCGTCAGTTGGGCCCGGTGAGGCTGGGGAAGCTTTGCGCGTTGCGGCGAATTCTGCCGAGGCCCCTTGCCGTAACGCTTAAGGGGCGCTAACTTATTATCGGATGGTGGTTGTTCGGCCGATACAGAGATCGGCTACACCGATGGCAGAATCGATCGGCACGGCCGCGACATGTGTTGATCGGGCGCGAGTGCCTTCTGCAGTTCAATCGATCGCTCATCGGGTGATGTCAGGCAGCCTGCCCTTGAGGCAGCCGTCGGGTCGTCTGCCGCGGCTTTTCTTTGGGGTGTGGCTTCCCTGGTATGACGCTTGCGAAGGCTGCCAGTGCGTCAGACGCGCGGCCTGAGCAGCGGGGCGACCAGCGTTTTGTAGACGAACGGGAACCACAGCGGCCACCAGATCAGATCATTGGTGATGATGGTCAGTCCTGTCACTGCGGGCACCACGCCGTTGTGCCAGGCCCAGAGCCAGCCGATGGGTCCGAACGTCTTGCCCAGCAGCGCCACCAGCGCAAACGGGGCGTAACGCACCGGATCGGCATACAAGTACGCATAGCCGACCGCGTAGACCAGGACGAACATCCCGATGCACTGCCAGAGCACCAACCCCAATGCGTCTGGCGCGTCGATCGAAGCGAGGGAAAAGGGAACGCGCGGAAACAGGATGACCGCGACGCCCCACACGACGTTGTAGATCGCCGCCGCGAGAAAGCTCAGGCGATAGACCATCAGCTCCGCAGGACTCATCTTCACCCCTGCGGCGGAGGACAACATCGGCGATACCTGGCCATCCTGTTTCACCGGGTAACCCGACATGGGCGCTGCCGAATCGGGCTTCGGATCCGCTTCGGCCGACACGGACGCCGACACGCGATCGGTTACTGCCGCTCGCCTCGTCGCTGACATTGAAACTCCTGTCTTCAAGGAAACCGTTGATGACGTCAGGTCATCTTTAGAAAGCCTATCACTGCGCCCGTCCGACGGAGTTTCAAATCCGACGATGGGACCGCGTGACCATCCATTTCACCATCACACCGGCGGGCGCCGGGGGAACGAACCGATTGGTTCAATCGAGGATTCGCGAATGAGTCAGCTACAGACGCAACCCCATCAGCACAGCCACACGGGCGAGCAACGCACGGGCGGCCGGCCCTGCATCTGCCAGGGTCGCGACAGGCACTGCAAGCGGTGCAACGGAACCGGCATCCAGAATGGTCTGTTTAAGGTCCAGTTCAACAACATGAATAACCAGCAGTCGCGCAATCAGCGTCACCAGCACGGTCGCCAGGGCGGGGGCGGCGGCCATCACCAGGGCCAGCAGGGGGGCGGTCCCCGCCAGGGCGGCGGCAAGAAGTGGCACAAGCAGCAGGGCGGACGCCAGCACGCCCACAACAAAGGGCCCGGCAAGGGCGGCGCGGTCTGCCCGATGTGTGGACAGAAGGTCGGCAACCTCGCCCAGCACGTTCTGCAGATGCACGACGAGCCCGGGCTGGATTAACGCCGACGGGCCTGCGGTTGTGGGCGCGCGCGTTCCCGCCGATCATCGACGGGCATGACCGAGCCGGACGTCTCATCGCTCATCACGGTCGAGCAGGCGATCAACCTCCTCGACACGCACGCCCTGACGCCGCGGGTCACGCCCATGCCGCTCGAAGCGGCAGCAAGCCTGACCCTCGCGGCCGACGTGTCGGCCGACCGCGATTATCCCCCGTTCGACAAGTCACTCATGGACGGCTACGCCGTCCGCAGCGCCGACTGCGGACAGCCCGGGGCGTCGCTTGCCTGTGTCGGCGAGCTGCCCGCCGGCCGCATGTGGACGACGCCGCTCGCCCCGGGCACCTGCCTGGCGATCATGACCGGCTCGCCGCTGCCGCCCGGCGCCGATGCCGTCATTCAACTCGAAGACGCGGCGGCCGATCCGCCTGTCGGCCCGGCGGCGGGCCGGCGCGTGCTGTTCAGCAGCGCGGCATCGCCCGGGCGTAGTGTGCAGCACAGGGGCAGCGAAGCACGTCGGGGCGATGTGGTGCTCGCCGCGGGCGTGGCTCTGGGGCCCGCGCAACTGGCTGCCGCCGCGCAGGTCGGTGCGCTGCGCGTGCCGGTCTTTGCCAGCCCGGTGGTTGCCCTGCTCTCGACGGGCGACGAACTGGTTGACCCGTCGCAGCCCGTCGACGGCAGCATGATCCGCGACGCCAACACGACCCTGCTGGCGGCGCTGCTGACCCGACTCGGCGCGTCGCCGCTGATTCTGCCGCGCACCGGCGACGACCCGGCTCGGCTGAGGAGCGTGCTTGCCGGCGCGATGGCGTCGGCCGACATGCTGCTCACCACCGGCGGCGTCTCGATGGGCACACACGATTTTGTCCCTTCGGTCTTCGAATCGCTGGGCTTTCGGGCGAAGATCAGCAAGCTGCGCATCCGCCCGGGTAAGCCGTTCCTGTTTGCCGTGCACACCGGGGCCTCGCGAGAGCCCGCCCCCCACGCGGGAGCGGCGGGCCCGGTGTCGCCGGCCGATGCGGTCATGTTGCCAGATGTGCCGCGCGCGACGGTTGCCTTTGGCCTGCCGGGCAATCCGGTCAGCGCCTATCTCTGCACGCTCCGCCTTGTCTCGCGGGTGATCCGCCGATTGCGTGGGCTCTCGCCCGACATGCCGGTAACGCCGCGGCCCTTGGCGGCGTCTCTCCCGGCCAACGGTCCGCGCGAGTTCTACCTGCCCGCGGTCGTTGCCGGCGAGACGGCCCGCCCGCTCCCGTGGAAGGGCTCGGCCGACGTGTTCACCCTCGCCCGCGCGACTCATGTGATCGTTCGTCCCGCCGGCGCACCCCCGGCCGACGCCGGTACAATGGCCGAGACGATCGAGCTGTTGTGATGCGTAAGTCAACCGCCGGTCCGGCAGGGCAGGGCCGGCGACAAGCAGGAAGAACCGCTCGTTTGCGCTATCCGACCAGGAGACATCATGACCCGTCCCCCTCGCCCCGTCATCCGCAGTCAGCGCGTGCGTCCGGCCCATCTCGTGCTGGCGACGCTGATCGCCGCGTTCGCCTTCGGCGGCAGCTTTACCTGCGAAGGCAGCACATCGAGCCGAACACCCAAGCCGACGGCGAATGCCATCGCCCGATGAGCCTCGGCCGGTGGGGACTTTCCACCGAGTTCGCTTTTCTGCCGAGTGAGCTTTCCCAATGACCGCGCGTCAGGCCTGTGCTCGGGCGCGAGCATGACGCATTGTGGGCCCGCGTCCGGCGGCTCACTGCTTGACGGCCGCGATCGCGTGAAAGGGCCGGCCTTCGCGGGCGTATTTGCGCTCGAAGTTGGTTCCGACGACTTCGGCCTGGTTGGCGTGGGCGGGGCGGGCGTAGTCGATGACGGCGAGTTGACTGCCGCGGACGGTCGCCTCGATCTGCTGCCAGTAGTCGGGGTGATCGGTCACCACCTTGAGCATGCCGCCGGGCTTGAGGACACGCTGCACCGTCGTCAGAAACGGGGGCTGGATGAGCCGGCGTTTGTTGTGCCACGGGTCGGGGAAGTAGATGTGCATGACATCGATCGATGCGTCGGGCACATACTCGCGGATGAAGAAATGCGCCTCGGCCCGCGCGGTGCGGGCGTTGAAGCACCCGTTTCGACGCAGGCGGTCGGAGCAATAGCGCCAATACCAGTTGGCGTATTCGAGTCCGAAGAAATTGGTTTGGGGCCTCGACTTGGCCGCCTCGGTGATGAACGTGCCTTTGCCCATGCCGATCTCAAACTCGACCGGGTTGGCATTGCCGAACAGCGCGGCCCAGTCGATCGGCCGCGAAAGGCTCTCGAGCGATAACCCCACTCCGTCCACCACCAGTTCACGATGCGATTGCATAAGGGGTCGAAACTCTACCAGATGCCATCGGCTTTGCCCGCCTCTGGTCGGCGGAGCGTGCCCGGCCGACCGCAGCTTGCCCGATCGACCCCCCTTTGCCGACTTGCCTGGTCGATCCATCCTGCCGACCTGCCCGGTCGCCCCGCCTTTTCCATCGCATTTCGCCGGCTCGCGGCGATTCAGCCGGCCACGCGTGCCGTCCCCGACGACGCCGTCTCGGTCACGCCGGCCGCGGTATGGCGGTGTCTGTTCTCTTGCTCCCCGCGGGTCGATCCGCTATGGTCATCCATCCGTCCATCCGGATCGGCGGCGCGATCTCAGCGGGACGCGCCTGTCAGTCGGATGCGGTGGTCGGCCGTTGCACTGTCGCCCGATCGTCTACTGGTCCCGCTGGAGGAAGCCAATCCGTGTCTGATAAAAACCGCCGCAGCACACACCTGTTCACCAGCGAATCGGTCACCATGGGTCATCCTGACAAGGTGGCCGACCAGATCTCCGACGCGATTGTCGACGCGATTTTCGCCGAGGAGATCAAGCAGGGCAACGACCCCACGGGCACCCGCGTGGCCTGCGAGACCCTTGTGACGACCGGGCAGGTGATTCTCGCGGGCGAAGTCCGCACGAGCGTCTACATCGAGGCCGGCGATATCGCCCGCCAGACCATCCGCGAGATCGGCTACACCCACCCCGACATCGGCTTCGATGCCGACTCGTGCGGCGTGCTGACGGCGCTTCACAGCCAGTCGCCCGACATTGCCCAGGGCGTCGACCATGCCGAAGGCAAGGCGAGCGAAGAGGAAATGGGCGCCGGCGACCAGGGCCTGATGTTCGGCTTCGCCTGCGCCGAGACCGACGCGCTGATGCCGCTGCCCATCCACCTGTCGCACCGCATCGTCGAGCGGCTCGCCGAGCTGCGCCAGAACGGGACGCTGCCGTGGCTCCGCCCCGACGGCAAGAGCCAGGTGACCGTCGAATACAAAGATGAGAAGCCCGTCCGCGTGCACACCATCGTCGTCTCGACGCAGCACGACAAGTCGGTGCTGGACAGCCAGGGCCGGTTTTCAGAAGACGCGAAGAAGGCGATCATCGAGAAGGTGATCAAGCCGGTGATCCCGACGAACTACTGGAACACCGACATCATCTTCCACATCAACCCGACCGGCCGATTCCTCGTCGGCGGACCCCACGGCGACACCGGCCTGACCGGCCGCAAGATCATCGTCGACACCTACGGCGGCC
>CAZBOE010000174.1:0-2821 GCA_964493365.1 uncultured Tepidisphaeraceae bacterium
GGTGGGCGACCGATCATGGTCGGACTACAGCGTCCGGCTCGAGGCAACCCTTCACAGCTTCATGAACCCTCCCGACGGACGGCTGCGCGGCGGGCTCGGTCTTCTCATGCGATGGAACGGTCATGTCGTCGATGGGAACCAGCCTTCGCTCGAATGGCGGCCCAACGGGATGATCGGGTGGTATCGAGCACACTGGGAGTCTCCGAAACTCAACTTCCGCAGCCTCAACCTCTCTGACGCGGTTGTGAAAGACGTCGCAGTCAGCGCGCTGACGGGGGTGGAGCTGGATCTCAACCGCCGCTATGTCTTCCAATGCGATGTAACGTCTGAGCCGGGAGCCACCGGCCGCTATCGTTACCGTGTCAGGCCGGCGGACCAGCCCGGAAACTGGCTGTGCGATCTGCGTGCCCGCGCTTTGCCGGGCGAATCGCCCAGCGGGTCGGTCCTGCTCATCGCGCTCCATGTGGATGTGACCTATCACCGACTGGAGGTGCTGCCTTGTCCGCTCACGGATTGAGGATTCACCGGCAACTCGTCCACCGCGGTCCGCCGGCCGAACGTGTGCTGATGGTCTGCGGAGATGTCGACTCCGACGGCGACGACGAGATCATCACCGGCGGCCGCGTCGGCGCAGAGGGGCTGCATCTGCACGACCGGCAGCCCGATGGTTCCTGGCGGACCACGCTGATCGACGATGGCTATGCCAGACTCGAAGCGGGCGGCTATCTCTTCGACATCGACGGCGATGGTCGGCTTGACCTCGTCGCCGGCAGCGATGGTGCCGGGGCTGAGCTGATGTGGTGGCGCAACCAGGGCGACGGGCGGTGGCAGCGCCGCCGCATTCTTCGGCTTGAGGGCAGGCAGTCTCACGACCAGGCAGTTGTTTCGACGCCGCAGGGCCCGGTCGTTGTCGCGTGGAATCAGGGAGCACGGCGTCTGATCGCGGTGCCTGTGCCCAGGGACCCCATGCGGGAAGACTGGCCTCACGCGTGGAATGCGATAGATGGCGTGAGTGAAGAAGGCTTGACGCTGGCCGACCTCGACGGAGACGGCATCGATGAACTGCTCGCGGGCCTGTCGGTGTGCCGGCCCGACAGTGCAGGCGGGCCCTGGCGGTGGAGTCGGCTTTGCGAAGGAATGATTTCCCCGCGGCTAGCGGTTGCCGACTTCGACTGCGACGGCGCTCTGGAGATCGCGATCAGCGAGGGCGACTCGAGCTTCGCAGCCCGAAGGCCCGGACGTCTGGCGATCTGCCGTCCGGGAAAGCCCGGTGAACTGGTGACCCTGCGCGACGACCTTCTCGATCCGCACACGCTGCTGGCCGCGGACCTGCTGGGGATCGGGCGCCCGCAATTGTTTGCGGGCGAGCTTGGCGATCCCAATGGGCATCACCCGCGGCCGCTGGTTCACCTGCTGTGCCGCTTCGAACAAGGACGATGGCGTGTCGACGAGCTGGCCGACGAGATCGGCGCAGGCATACATGAAGGCAGGCTTTGCAGGGTGGGCGGTCGACTCCACATCGCCGGCAAGCCATATCGAAATAATCGCTCGACTGCTTTGCGTGTCCCGGAGGTCGATGACGTTTCGATCTGGACGATCGAAGAGAGTGATGCGTGACAACTGCTGTGTTTCATTCGGCAGGCAGCGGTGCGTGCGTTGCCGGTACGCGCAGGTGCCTGGCGGATTAGCGGGTCGAAGTGACCGGCGTGGATTGTTTCTACCGCCGGGCGACGGCTGCCTTCGCGCTGCGGCTGGGCGGGCGGGCGGCGCGGGAGCCTGCGGGTCGGGCTAACTTGGTTATTCCCAGGGCGACTTCGAGCACCTGCTCGATGCTGTCGGCGAGGTGGAACTCCAGCGTGTCCTTCACCTCCTGGGGCAGGTCGGGCAGGTCTTTTTCGTTTCGCCGCGGGATGATCACGTGCTTGATACCCGCGCGTTTCGCCGCCAGCGTCTTTTCCTTGAGTCCGCCGATCGGCAACACCAGCCCGCGAAGGGTGATCTCTCCGGTCATGGCGACGTCGTGCTTCACCGGCTTGTTCATCAGCAGGCTCGCCAGCGCGGTGAACATCGCGATGCCGGCGCTGGGCCCGTCCTTGGGAACGGCGCCCGCGGGCACGTGAATGTGAATGTCGCTCTCGGCCAGCCGTTGCCCGTCGATTCCCAGCGATTCGGCGCGCGAGCGGATCAGCGAAAACGCGGCCGTCGCCGATTCCTTCATCACGTCGCCGATCTGCCCGGTCAGCGTGATGGCGCCCTTGCCGGCCATGCGGGTGGCTTCGATGAACAGAATCTCGCCGCCCACGGGGGTGTAGGCCAGGCCCGTGGCGACGCCCGGCACGCTCGTGCGCTGGGCGAGCTCGGGCTCGAACTTGCGCGGGCCCAGCACGCGCGTGACCATCGCGCGGTCAACCGCGACCTTGTCGGTGTTGCCGCCCACCACGTCGGCGGCGATCGATCGTGCGATCGAGCCGATGTTGCGCTCGAGGTTGCGCACGCCGGCTTCGCGGGTGTAGCCCTCGATGACCCAGTCGAGCGCGTTGTCGAGGAACCGAGCGTGGCGGGTGGTCAGGCCGTTGGCCTCGAGCTGCCGCGGCACGAGGTAGGCCTTGGCGATGGCAAGCTTATCGGCGTGGGTGTAGCCGGGGATCTCGATGACCTCCATGCGGTCGCGCAGCGGCCCGGGCACCGGATCCATCGTGTTGCTGGTGGCGATGAACAGCACCTGGCTCAGGTCGAACGGCACGTCGAGGTAATGGTCGGTGAAGGTGTTGTTCTGAGCCGGGGCGAACACTTCGAGCAGCGCCGAGGCGGGGTCGCCTCG
>CAZBOE010000174.1:2870-9806 GCA_964493365.1 uncultured Tepidisphaeraceae bacterium
CGATGATCCGCCCGGGCATCGCGCCGATGTAGGTGCGGCGGTGGCCGCGGATGTCGGCTTCGTCGCGCACGCCGCCCAGGGCGACGCGGATGAACCGCCTGCCCATCGCCTCGGCGATGCTCTTGCCCAGGCTGGTCTTGCCAACCCCGGGAGGGCCCAGGAAGCACAGGATCGCCCCGCCCCCGTCGGGCTTGAGCTTGCGCACCGCGAGATACTCGATGATCCGCCGCTTGACCTTGTCGAGGTCGAAATGGTCGCGGTCGAGGATCTTGCGCGCCTCGGCCAGGTCAAACTTGTCCTGGCTCAGGTTCGACCACGGGAGCTCGGAGAGAAGCTGCAGGTATGTGCGGATCACGCCATACTCGGGCGACGCCGCGGGAATGCTCTCGAGCCGCGAGAGCTCGCGCGTCGCTTCCTTCATCACCGCCTCGGGCAGGCCCGCGGCCTCGAGTTTTTCGCGCAGCGTGTCAACTTCAGACCCGCCGCCGCCTTCACTTTCGCCCAGCTCCTTGCGGATCGCCTTCATCTGCTCCTGCAGGTAATAGCGCCGCTGGCTGCGGTCGATGTTTTCCTTCACCTGCGACTGGATCTTGTTCTGAAGCTCGAGCACATCCAGCTGCGTGGCGAGGCGCGCGGCGATCAGTCGGAGCCGCTTTTCGACATCGAGCTCTTCGAGAATCTGCTGCTTGTCGGATGTCTCGGTGTTGGGCAGGTTGGCCGCGAGGAAGTCGGCCAGCGCCGACGGCGCCACGATGCTGTTGAGCACCTGGGCCGCCTCGTCGGGCGTGTTGGGCGATAGCTCGATCACGCGGTTGGCCTGCTGGCGGACGCTGCTGACCAGGGCATCGAGCTCGGCGCTGGGTCGGGTGACGTCTTCGAGGATCTCGATCCGCCCGGTGGCGAACGGCGTCGTCTGCTCCAGGCTCAGCAGGCGGTAGCGCATCAGCCCGTGAACGATGATCGACTGGTTGCCGTCGGGCAGCTTGAAGAGCTTGAGGATCATCGCCGCGACGCCGACCCCGTGCAGGTCGGTCTGGGCGGGGTCTTCGACATCGGCGTTGCGCTGCGTGATGACGCCCACCAGCTTTTCGCCCGGCATCACCTCGTCGAGCAGGTTCTTCGATTTCTGACGCCCCACGTTGAGCGGCATCACCGTGCCCGGAAACACCACGATGTTCCGGATCGGCAATATCGGCAGCAGGCTGGGGATCGACATCTGCTGGCCGTTGCTGCCGGTCCGGATGACCGTCGAATCGGATGTGCGGTTGATAATGGTGGTCTCTGCCATGTCGCGATCCATGCTTGGCTCTGCAAAACCGGCGTCGCTGCGCCCGCGCTGGGGGTTTTATCGTTCCACGTTCGGTCGCCCGGCTCGTCGTCGGCGGCCGACGATCAGCGGCCCGACTTCACTTCTTTGGCAGCTCGATCCACAGTAATCCGTTGCGATAGCGGGCGTTGATCTTGTCCCGGTCGGCGTCCTGCGGAAGCTCGACCGACCGGGCAAAGGCCCCGTGATCGATCTCCATCAGGTGCACCCTGCACTTGTTGCCCGAGCCGTCCTCGAGGCACTCGGGGTCGAAGTCGCTGGGCGCAGCCCGACGCCCCCGGAGCGTCAACACGCCGCCCTGCACCTCGATGTCGATCTTGTCCTTGTCGACGCCCGCAAGATCGACGCACACGATATAGGCCCGCTCCGATTCATAGAGGTTGACACTGGGCGTCCAGGCTTCGCCGGAATAGAAGCTGTAATAGCCGGCGCCGCCCTGCGCTCCGGGCATGCGCGGTCCACCCGGCCTCATGCTGCCAAAGGGTGAACCGCCGGCCAGTTCCGAGCGATGCGGTCGAGGCGTCAGAACGACTTTTGCCATGGGCATCTCCGGTTGTGACGGGCTCCTGTCAGAATAAGCCGCATCATAACGTGTGCCGGCCGCCGGGGCGTAGGGCGAAATACGGTGACCGCGCCCCCTTAACGAGGACCCCCGGTGCCAGGGCGGGCCGGGCAATCGCGCTCCCCCCGCGCGGCCGGATGACGGGTCGGCTGCAAATCTTTCTGTGTCACTCCCGCCCCAAGGGCTCGGGCGAGGCGTCCTCGCGCTGCCATCTGAGCAACGCAGCGCGGGCTCTGGCAGGCAACACGATGAAGGCGGCGGCGCACCAGATCGGCCAGGCGATCACACCGCCGATGGCGGTTGACAGGCCCATCAACGCGACGAGAGCGCCAAAGCCGCTGCGCAACTCGCCCAAGTGTGACTGGTACCAAAGCGTGGCAGCCAACAGGGTGCCGACGCCGGACGCGAGCATGACCAGGCCGGCCAAACCCAGACTCACCAGCAGCCCGTGCTTCCATCGGATCAGCAGGAGCCTGCCGACGAAGCCGAAGATCGCGCACCAGACGCCGGATGCGATGTAGGCGTCCTGTTCGACTTCGGCTGGCCAGCCGCTGTTGAGGATGGACCGACTGATGTGGCTGTAGCTTGCTGTGATCATCAGAAATGCGAACGCGGTCCATCCGAAGTAATTGAGGCACAGCAGGATGTAGAGCGAGAGGTAGACGGCGCGGGCGCGGCCGAGCACGTTGTGGACCGCCGGACGCAGCGTGTTAATCGGCTGATGGTGATTGCACTCCGGACACCGGAAATGCAGTACCGTGCACGTCGAACAGCGGCAGATCGGCAACCCGTTGAGGTTGTAGCCGCACCGCTCGCAAAACAGCGGAAGCTCGTCGCCCAGTCGGCGCGGCTTGACGTTGCCGGTCGGGGACACGTCCGCTCCCATCTGCGGCACAAGCTCATCGTTTCCCCGGGCCATCTCGATTGTCGCGGCTCCCTGTGCCCCGGCCCGGTTCTGCGGAACCGGCTCAACACCCGCCTCCAACGTGTTTTGGCTCGACGACCCCGCCGCCCCGCTTTCGTTGGCTGTGATTGGCATCGCCCCAGTCTACCCGCGACACCGGCGTCTGCGACGATCAATCGGCCGGCGCCGCAGCGCTGCCTGCCCGAAGGCGCGACCACGGGCTTGACCGGCGCGGGTGCGACATTGCGCGCGTCGGTGGTTTTGTGTTTTGTCCATGGCGTAGTCCTATACTCGACGCGAAGGTATCGAGGTTCGCCTTCTCATCATGGACACCCTGATCGCCGCTCGCTGGCAGATGACCCTATCCCTCGCGTTCCACATGGTCTTCGCGGCCGTGGGGATCGCGCTGCCGCTGATGATGGTCATCGTCGAGGCGATGTATCTGCGCACCCGCGCCGATCATCACAAGCAACTCGCCAAGCGCTGGGCCAAGGCGACGGGCCTGCTCTTTGCTGTCGGAGCGGTCTCGGGCACGGCGCTGTCGTTCGAGCTCGGGCTGCTCTGGCCGCGCTACATGGAAATCACCGGCGCCGCCGTCGGACACATCTTCGCGCTCGAGGGCTACGCGTTTTTCATCGAGGCGATCTTCATCGGGCTCTACCTTTACGGCTGGGACCGGCTCTCGGCGTTGGCCCACTGGCTCTGCGGAATCGTCATCGCCCTGTCGGGCGCGCTGTCGGGGATCTTTATCCTGGGCGTCAACGCGTGGATGCAGTTGCCCGTCGGCTTCGAGATGGATGCCGCGGGCCGGGTGGTGGTCAGCGACCCGATCGCCATCTTTAAACAGGCGGCCTGGGTGCAGATGGCGGTGCACTCGACGCTGTCGTGCTACATCGCAGTCGCGTTCGCCGTGGCGGGCATCTATTCCGTCGGCTGGCTGCGCGGCCGACGCGACGCCTTTCACCGGACCGCCATCCTCACCGCGATGGCCGTCGGCGGCGTGTGCGCCGTGATCCAGCCGGTCTCGGGAGACCTGCTCGCCAAATTCGTCTACAAGACCCAGCCCGCCAAGTTCGCCGCCATGGAGGGCCAGTTCGAAACCCAGTCCCACGCCCCCCTCCGCATCGGCGGGTGGCCCGACACCGAGCGGCGCGAAACCCGCTGGGCGATCGAGATCCCCTCGGGGCTGAGTTTCCTCGCGGCCAGCGACCCGTCGGCGACCGTCACCGGCTTGAATGACATCCCGCGAGAAAACTGGCCGAACGTCCACCTGACCCACCTGGCCTTCCAGGTCATGGTGGGGTGCGGATTTGCGCTCATGGGGCTCGCCGCGCTTTTCTGGCTGATGTTCTGGCGCAAGCGCGACGCGGTGTTCGACCGCCGCTGGCTGATGCTGCTGCTGGTGGCGGCGTCGCCGCTGGGTTTCATCGCGCTCGAAGCCGGGTGGGTCGTGACCGAGGTCGGGCGTCAGCCCTGGGTGATCCAGGGCGTGCTCAAGACGAAAGACGCCGTCACGCCCGCCGAGGGCGTTCCCACGATGTTCTACATCTTCACGCTGCTGTATCTGCTGCTGGCCGCCACGACCATCCTGCTCCTCAGACGGCTCACCCGCTATCAGCCCGAAGGCGAGGGGGCCTGACATGGTCGAGCTGGCCGCCCTCACCGCGCTGCTGGGCCTGATGGCCTATGCCGTCTTTGGCGGCGCCGACTTCGGTGGCGGGGTCTGGGATCTCTTCGCCCGCGGCCCCCGACGCGAAGACCAGCGCCGCGCCATCACCCGCGCCATGGGGCCCGTCTGGGAAGCCAACCACGTCTGGCTGATCTTCGTGCTGGTCGTGCTGTTTACCTGCTTCCCCCGCGGCTACGGCGCCATCAGCATCGCGCTGTTCGTGCCGTTTCACCTGGCGCTGCTGGGCATCATGCTCCGCGGCGCGAGCTTCGTCTTCCGCGGATACGCCCGCACCGAATCGGCGCGGACGGGCCCGCTGGCCAGCCGCTCTGACGTCACCTGGGGCGTCGTCTTCGGTGTCGCGTCGCTGATCTCGCCGTTTCTGCTGGGCGCGAGCTTCGGTGTCGTGACCGCGGGCGCGGTGATGCCCACGGGCGAGTCCGCTCACGTCGGATTTCTTCCGCACTGGCTCAAGCCCTATTCGATCGGCTGCGGCCTGCTGGCGATTTCGACCTGCGCCTACCTGGCCGCGGTCTACCTGACGGTCGAGACCGACGGCGAACTGCGGAATGACTTCCGTCGCCGCGCCATCATCGCCGGCACCACCACCGCGGCGCTCGCGGGCGTGGTGCTGGTGTTGGCATGGTTTCAGGCCCGGTGGTTTATCGACCAGTTCTTCCGCCCGATGGTCTGGCCGGTCATCACCGTCGGGCTCATCCTCTTCGGGCTGTCGGCCTGGGCGGTCTTTGCCCGCTGGTACAGGCTCAGCCGCATTTTCGCGGCCGGTCAGGTGATCGTGCTGCTCCTGGGCTGGGCGCTGGCACAGTACCCCTACTTCGCCTACCCGAGCCTGACATTCGAAGACTCCGCCGGTCCGCGGCAGACCATCGCGTTTATGCTCGCGACCCTGCCGGTCGGGGCGATCCTGCTGGTGCCGTCGCTGATCCTGCTCATCCGCGTCTTCAAGTCGCCGATGCCCGAGACACCGACACCAAAGAGCCCGACACCCGATGGGCCGACACTTGAGAAGCCGCACCAAGGCTGAGCCACCCGACGCGCCGCCGGGCGACCGTTCGGGCTGACAACCCGTTGTCAGTCACGCATAAAAAAGAGGGGGATAGTGAGTCGGGTGGGGCTCGAACCCACGACCCGCAGATTAAAAGTCTGCTGCTCTACCAGCTGAGCTACCGACTCGGCGGACGGGGCATGATATGCGCCTCCCCCTCGACGCTCAATACGCCGGCCTTCACATGCATGTGCCGGCGGCCCGGCGTGCGCAAAGCGGGCGTGTCACCTATAATCGCGGACATGGCCATGGCCCGCGACAGAGCGATCTGCCTGCGCAAACTCGACTACAGCGAGACCAGCCAGATTCTGCAGATTTTCACCCGCGAGCACGGGGTGTTGCGCGTCATCGCCAAAGGGGCGCACCGGCGCACGAAGGCGGGTGCGTCGAAGTTCGACGGCGGCCTCGACCTGCTCGACCTCGGTCATGCGGTGTTCATCCATCAGCCCGAGAAAGACCTCTCGACCCTGACCGAGTGGGCGCTGGTCGACGGTCACCTGGGCCTGCGCGACGCGCTGCGCCCGACCTATCTCTCGCAATATGCCGCGGAACTGGTCGGCCTGCTCTTCGAAGAACACGACCCCCACCCCGAGGTGTTCGACCGCCTCGAGCGCCTGCTGGCCGCCCTGCAGACACCCCGGCGCGAGGAGGCTTTTCTGATGTTCCAGCTCGGGTTGCTCGCGGTCAGCGGGTTCATGCCGGAGCTGGCGACGTGTGTGCAGTGTTATCGCCCCGCTGCCGACGCATCGAGCCTCAGCCCCTCACGCGGCGGCGTCGTCTGCCGCAACTGCGAAGACGCCACGCCCGACCGCCAGACGATCGACCCCCGACTGATCCGGCTGCTGCAGACGCTGTTGCGCCACCCGCAGCGCCCGCCGCAGTTGACTCGGCACCAGACCGACCCGATCAACCGGGCACTGGCCGACCACGTCGAATATGCCACATCGCGTCGACTGCGCCTGGTGCACTGGGTGACGCGTCCCGAAAAGCGGCCGGCGACCAAAGCCCCACCGGATAAACCCGCGACTACGAGCCGGCCGCCCGCCGCGATCGACGACCCCTCCCGCGCCGGGACATTGCCCGCGCCGCGCGAAAACGGCGTCACCGCCGAGCTGCGTCAGGCATGACCGGCATGCCCTGCGGGTCTGGCAATTCGTCCGGGCAGAGCGAATCCCGCGCGCGAACCGGCGAGGGTTTGTCGCCGCGGCGGCGCAAGTCGGTGGCGCGGGATCGGTCTGTCGGCGGTGGTGCAGTTTGCCACTTCCCCGACGCTCGATAGACTGGCCGGACGATGAACCAGTCGGGTTTGCTTTGGGCAGGTCGGCGGATGACGGCAACGGTGGTTGCGGCGGTCGCACTGGCGGGTGGACAGGCCGCGCTGGGGCAGACGACTCGGCCGGCCGCGTCG
>CAZBOE010000175.1:0-2418 GCA_964493365.1 uncultured Tepidisphaeraceae bacterium
CACCCCCTCCTGCATCTTGCGGGTGAGGTCTTCGACCTTCGCCTGGTCGAACTTCTCCATCGCCTCGTTGACAAGCCCGACGATGTCGCCCATGCCCAGGATGCGCTGCGCCATGCCCTCGGGGCGGAACTCGTCGAGCCGCTCGACCTTCTCGCCCGTTCCCAGGAACTTCACCGGCTTGCCCGTCACCATCTTGGCGCTCAGCAGCGCGCCGCCGCGGGTGTCCGAGTCGAGCTTGGTAAGAATCAGCCCGTCGAGCTCCAACTGCTCGTTAAATGCCTTGGCGCTGTTGACCGCGTCCTGACCGGTCATCGAATCGAGCACGAGGTAGATCTGGTGCGGATTGAGCGCGGTGTTGATCTCGCGCAACTCGTTCATCAGCTCCTGGTCGATCGCGAGCCGCCCGGCGGTGTCGAGGATGACAATGTCGCGACCGTTCTTCTTCGCTTCGTTGACCGCCGCCCGGCAGACCGCGACGGCCGCGCCCTTCGCCACCTCGCCGTGCGGGGCGACCTTGCTGTCGTCGGTGTAGACGGGCACACCCACCTGCCCGCCGACCACGCGGAGCTGCTGCACCGCCGCCGGTCGCTGCAGGTCGGCCGCCGCCAGCATCGGATGATGCCCCTTTTTCACCAGGTAGGCCGCGAGCTTGCCGGCGGTCGTCGTCTTGCCCGAGCCCTGGAGCCCGCAGAGCATCACCACCGTCGGCCCGGGCGTGACGGTGTAAATCTTCGTATCCACCGGGCCCATCAGGTTGACCAGCTCGTCATAGACGATCTTGACCATGAGCTGGCCGGGCTGGAGCGACTTGATCACCTCCTGCCCGATCGCCTTCTCCTGCACCTGTTTGACGAAGTCGTTGACCACCTCGTAGTTGACGTCCGCCTCAAGCAGCGCGGTGCGGACGTCGCGCATGGCGTCGCGGACGTTTTCCTCGGCGATCCGCCCCCTGCCCGAGAGGTTGCGGAAGATGTCGTTGAATCGATCGGTCAGCGTGTCAAACATGGTTCGGCTCTCGCTGCAAAAACACGGAATGGTCGCCGCCGGGCGCGGCCGGTCGCTGGGGCGCGACACGTCAGCCCGGGCGCGACGCGTCATTGTAGTGCAAACCGCCCCGCAAATGCATCGTGTGTCCCACGGTCGGGCGGGCTTGGCCCTACCCGCTGCCCGGGCGATGCACTACCATTTGCCCGTCAGCCACATCACATACGCCTCGAGAGGAGTCCAGCATGTCGACGCAACCGTCAGCCGCCTCAGACACCATCACCTCCACCTACACCGAAACGCGCATCTTCCCCCCGCCCGCCGCCTTCACCGCGCAGGCCAACATCCAGTCACGCGAACAATACGAACGCCTTTACCGCAGGTCGATCGATCAGCCCGAGCAGTTCTGGGCCGATGTCGCCGGCGAGCTTCACTGGTTTGCGCCCTGGTCGAAAGTGCTCGACTGGAACGTGCCCGACGCCAGGTGGTTCGTCGGCGCCAAGACCAACCTCGCCTACAACTGCCTTGAGCGCCAGATCGACCTCGGCCACGGCGACAAGACCGCCATCGCCTTCGAAGGCGAGCCGATCAAAGACGGCCGGCATGAAATCGCCACCTACACCTATCGCCAGCTCAAGGACGAAGTCTGCCGCTTTGCCAACGCGCTCAAGAAAATCGGCGTCAAAAAAGGCGACCGCGTCACCATCTATCTGCCCATGATCCCCCAGGCGGCCATCGCCATGCTCGCCTGCGCCCGGATCGGCGCACCCCACTCCGTCATCTTCGGCGGCTTCTCCAGCCAGGCGATCGCCGACCGCGTCGAAGACGCCAAGAGTGATTTCGTGCTCACCGCCGACGGCGGCTTCCGCCGGGGCACGACCGTGCCGCTGAAGAAAAACGTCGATGAGGCGCTGACCAAGACCGACCGCGTCAAGTCGGTGATCGTCCTCCGGCGTACCGGTGAGCCCGTCGAGATGAAGGCCGGCCGCGACATCTGGTGGCATGACGCCGTCGCGGGTTGCTCCACCGACTGCCCCGCCGAGCCGATGGACGCCGAAGACCCGCTGTTCGTGCTCTATACCTCCGGCTCGACCGGCAAGCCCAAGGGCATCCTCCACACCACCGCGGGTTACATGGTCGGCACCTACCTGACCAACAAATACGTCTTTGACATGAAGCCGTCCGACATCTACTGGTGCACCGCCGACATCGGCTGGATCACCGGCCACTCCTATGTCGTCTACGGCCCGCTCAACAACGGCGTCACGGTCTTCATGTACGAAGGCGCCCCCAACTGGCCCGACTTCGGCCGATTCTGGGACATCATCGAGCGCCACAAGGTGACCATCTTCTACACCGCGCCGACCGCCATCCGCGCGTTCATGCGCGCCGGCCGAGAGTTCATCGACCGCCACAACCTCTCGTCGCTTCGCC
>CAZBOE010000175.1:2482-9494 GCA_964493365.1 uncultured Tepidisphaeraceae bacterium
GGTCGACACGTGGTGGCAGACCGAGACGGGCGCCATCATGATCACGCCGCTCCCGGGCATCACACCCACCAAGCCCGGCACCGCGACGCTCCCGTTCTTCGGCGTCGATGCCGCCGTCGTCGACCGCAACGGCAAAGAACTGGGCCCCAACCAGGGCGGCCTGCTGGTCGTCCGCAAGCCCTGGCCGAGCATGCTCCGCGGCATCTTCAACGACCCCGACCGCTATCAGCGCCAATACTGGTCTGACGTGCCGGGCATGTACTTCACCGGCGACGGCGCACGCCGCGACGACGACGGCTATTTCTGGATCATGGGCCGGATCGACGACGTGCTCAACGTCTCCGGCCACCGCCTGGGCACAGCCGAGATCGAGTCGGCCCTGGTCGCCCACGACGCGGTCGCCGAGGCCGCGGTCGTCGGCATGCCCCACGAGCTCAAGGGCCAGGGCGTCGCCGCCTTCGTCACCCTCCGCTCGGGCATCAAGCCCAGCGATCAGCTCAAGAAAGACCTCTCGAATATCGTCGCCAAACAGATCGGGTCGTTCGCCCGCCCCGACCAGATCCGGTTCACCGACACCCTGCCCAAGACGCGCTCGGGCAAGATCATGCGCCGCCTGCTCAAAGAACTGGCCAGCGGCAACGAGATCAAGGGTGACACGACCACGCTCGAAGACTTCTCCGCCCTGGCCAAGCTCAAGCAGAACGACGAGGGATGACAACCGGCTTCCGCTCACAAGTGTATAATAAAAAACCATTTACATCAATCCACGCCGATGGCCTCGGGCGGCTTGATTGCCGATTCGAAACTCGAGCCGCTGGGCCTACTTGACCAAAGTCTATTTCCCTCTAGATTTAGTTGGAATCACATGCCCCACCCGCCGCTGGTGATATCGCAATCGCTGATCGCGGGCATGGAACGGCATGCCGCCGAGGCGTATCCCGCAGAGTGCTGTGGCATCCTGATCGGTGTCGACAGCGCCGACGCCCGGCGAATCGATGCCGTCGAGCCGGCAGCCAACGGGTTCGTCGCGGAGGACGGCCCGGCGGGCGACAGCCCTCCGGACGATGCCCCGGCGGATATCGGCCCGGCGGGTAACGGCGCGGCGGGTATCGACGCGGCGGGCAAAGAACCGACGCGCGATCGCGCGACGCCGCGCGACGCCGTCGCCGCACCGGGCCCTGGAAAGGAGAGTCAGCGAAACCGTTTTGTCATCACCCCGCGTGCGCTGCTGGCGGCCGAGCGCGCCGCTTCGGCCATGGGCAAAGTCGTCGTGGGATTCTATCACAGCCACCCCGACCATCCCGCCCGGCCGAGCGACTTCGATCGACGCCACGCATGGGACTTTTACAGCTATCTCATCCTCGCCACGCAGGGCACGCAGGTCGTCGACGCCACGTGCTGGCGGCTCGACGAATCGACCCGAACATTCGCGCGACAGGACATCATCGAAACACCCTGAGCCCCCCCCTGAGCCCCCCGCGGATCGAATGCCTCCGGGCAACACAGCGGGCAGGCTTGGGCAATGCAACGAGAATCACTAGGATGCGCCGGACGACGACCCGCCCGACCCCATCAGCCCGACTGATTACCCCGGGCGCTGCAGGAAATGTGAGGCCGCCATGGTCGATATCGAAGAGATCCGCTCCATCATCCGCGCCGACGCGTTTCGCCCGTTCAGGCTCAGGCTTGCAGACGGACGTGTGCGTGAGGTCAGCGAGCGCTATCGCCTGGGCGTCGCGCCGACCAATCGTTATGTATTCTGGGCCGACGAGACCGGCTTTCCAGTGTGCGTCAAACCCGACGACATTGCGTCGATTGAGTTCGTTGATGCTTTGGGAAGAAACGGGGCGCATGCGTGACCACCGCCATGATGATGCGGTTCGCCGCCGCCCATCCGTTTCGGGCGTTCACCATCCGCATGTGCTCTGGTGCGGAGCACCTGTCTCCCGAATCGTTCGCTGAAGTTTAAGCACAAAACCCGTAAGGAATACGACCATGCCACTCAAACCCCACGGCCGCATTTATAACAACATCACCGAAACCATCGGTGGCACGCCGCTCGTGCGGATCAACCGGCTCATCCCGGCCGGGCAGGCGACCGTGCTGGCCAAGTGCGAGTTTTTCAACCCGCTCGCCAGCGTCAAGGACCGTATCGGCGTCAACATGATCGAGGCCGCCGAGAAGGCCGGGCAGATCACCCCCGACACCGTGATCGTCGAGCCCACCTCGGGCAACACCGGCATCGCCCTCGCCTTCGTCTGCGCCGCAAAGGGATACAAGCTGATTCTCACCATGCCCGAGAGCATGAGCCTCGAGCGACGCCGGCTGCTCAAGGCGCTGGGCGCCGAGGTCGTCCTGACCCCCGCGGCCGACGGCATGCGCGGCGCCATCGGCAAGGCCGAAGAGATCGCCAAGGACAAGCCCAAGGCGTTTATCCCCCAGCAGTTCCAAAACCCCGCCAACATCGACATCCACCACAAGACCACTGCCGAAGAGATCTGGGCCGACACGGAGGGCAAGGTTGACATGATCGTCGCGGGCGTCGGCACCGGTGGCACCATCACCGGTGTCTCCGAGGTCATCAAGCAGCGCAAGCCCTCGTTCAAGGCCATCGCGGTCGAACCCGTCGCCTCGCCGGTCATCTCCCAGACCCTCCGCGGCGAACCCGTCAAGCCAGGCCGCCACAAGATCCAGGGCATCGGCGCCGGCTTCGTCCCCGGCAACCTCCACACCAAGATCGTCGACGAGGTGCTCCACATCACCGACGAAGAAGCCTTCGAGTGGGGCCGACGACTCGCCCGCGAGGAAGGCATCCTCGGCGGCATCAGCTCGGGAGCCAACATCTGCGCCGCCGCCAAGGTCGCCGCCCGCCCGGAAAACGCGGGCAAAATCATCGTCACCATCATGTGCAGCTTCGGCGAGCGATACCTCAGCACACCCCTGTTTGAAGAGTAATCACCGACTGATCGCAAGACCGACCGAGAACCAGCACCGCAGAAAGACCGACGCCGTTCGAAAAACCGACCTCGTTCGAAAGCCGGCTGTGCAACCAAGCCAGGGCCGCCCGGGCGCAAACTGAAAGCGCGCACCGCCCGGCGCGTCGCCCGAGACGCCACCCCGCTCGGCGGGATAACCCGGCCCAGGCGCAGATCGCCTGCCGGTGCGGGGCGTAGGCGGCCGTCGATGGCGGCCGACTGTCAATCCCGGCCGGCTGTCGATGGCGGACCGGCGGACGTGACGCGCGGCAGACAATCCGCGATGATGCCGGGCGGGCGTCGCCCGCATGTCGCTGTGCTGGTGATCGATCGGGAACTTGCAATGGCAGACCGATGGCATTGACGACCGACAAACCATCTTGGGCGCTGGGGCCTTTCGTCCGCCGCGACGAGGTCAACCCGGTCCTCGCGCCGCGCGAGGAATCGGTCTTCGAGTGTCCGCTTTCGGGCCGATGCCGCTGGGAACAGCGCGACGTCTTCAACCCCGCCGCGGTCGTCCACGGCGGAAGGCTCCACCTGCTCTACCGCGCCGAAGACACCATCGGACGCTTCAAGGGCGTCTCCCGCATCGGCCTGGCCGTCAGCGACGACGGGGTTCACTTCCAGCGCCACCCCGAGCCGGTCCTCTACCCCGACAACGACGGCTTCACCCACCTCGAGTGGGAAGGCGGCTGCGAAGACCCCCGCGTCGTCACTGCCGACGACGGCCGATTCGTCATGACCTACACCGGCTTCAACGGCACGCTCGCCCGCATGTGCGTCGCCACCTCGAAAGACCTCGTCCACTGGACCAAGCACGGGCCCGCCATGGCCGGCGAATATGGACAGATGTGGACCAAGTCGGGCTCGATCGTCTGCCGGCGCGAGGGCGACAAACTGGTGGCGGTCAAACTCGGCGGCAAATACTGGATGTATTTCGGCGACACCGACATCTTCGCCGCCACCAGCGACGACCTGATGCGCTGGACCCCCTTCGAACACAACTACCGCGTCGACAAGCGGCTCTACCTCCAGGAGAGCGGGCGCTACGTCGCCGAGACGAAGTGGGCCTATCGCGCCGTCGCCCATGTCATGCGGCCGCGACGCGGCTCCTATGACGGCGGCCGAGTCGAGTGCGGCCCGCCCGCCCTGCTCACCCAGCACGGCATCGTCCTGATGTATGCGGGCGTCAACCCCCACTCGGGCGACGGCAACCCCAAAGTGCCGCCCGGGGCGTACTCCACCGGGCAGGTCCTCTTCGACCCCGCCGACCCCACCTGCATCATCGGCCGCGCCACCGAGCCAACCCTCTCGCCCCAGCGCCCCCTCGAACTCATGGGCCAGCGCGCCGGCACCTTTGCCACCGGCCTCGCCTTTTATAGGGGCGAATGTTTCCTCTACTACGGCACCGCAGACAGCGCCGTGGCCGTCGCCACCGCGCCGGCGCCATAACCGACATCGAGCACCCGCGACCCTGCGCCCCCGGCGGCCGTTCGCCGAGGCGGAAGGTCTGTCATCCACCAAGAGTCGTACGAGATTATGTCAACGCAAGTGAAAGCCACCAACGTCACCTGGCACGAAGGCTCGGTCACCCGCGACGAGCGCCGCAAACTGCTCAATCAGAAGGGCGTCACCGTCTGGATGACCGGCCTGAGCGCCGCGGGCAAGAGCACCATCGCCTGCATCCTCGAGCAGATGCTGCTGCACAAGGGCAAGGCCGCCTATCGCCTCGACGGCGACAACATCCGCATGGGGCTGAACAAAAACCTCGGCTTCAGCGCCGAAGACCGCGCGGAGAACATTCGCCGGATCGGCGAGGTCGCCAAGCTCTTCACCGACGCCGGCGTGATCGCCATCACCAGCTTCATCAGCCCCTATCGCAAAGACCGCGACGCCGCCCGGGCGCTCCAGCCCGATGACTTCATCGAGGTCTACATCAAGGTCAGCCTCGAAACCGCCGAGAAGCGCGACCCCAAGGGCCTCTACAAGAAAGCCCGCGCCGGACAGATCAAGGGCTTCACGGGCATCGATGACCCCTACGAAGCGCCGGAAAATCCCGAACTGGTGATCGACACCGAAACCCTCTCGCCCGCCGACGCCGCGGCGGCCATTCTCGGCCACCTCGAATCCAAAGGTTATCTGGCGGCATAAGCCCCGGCGCCGAGGCCCGCCGGGTGCGGCGACGTGCGCCGGGTTGTGTACGGGGTGCCGATCAATGGATCAGCAAAAGCTGCTCTGGGACGAAACGTACGCCGTCATCGGGGCGGCCATGGAAGTCCACACCGTGCTCAGGTCGGGTTTTCTCGAGTCGGTGTATCAGGAGGCGATGAGTATTGAACTGCACAACCGAGGCATCCCCTTCGTCGCCCAGTCGCCGCTGCGGCTGAACTACAAGGGGAGGGTTCTACAGAAGACGTTCATTGCCGACTTCATCTGCTACCAGGCGATCATCGCCGAGATCAAAAGCACTCCCGACATTACGTCGACCGATGAATCCCAAATCCTCAACTACCTCCACGCCACCGGCGTCCGCGTAGGCGTCCTGATCTGCTTCGGCGACCCCGGCCGCCTTGCATGGCAACGGTACATCGTGTGAGAACCGCGTGCACCGGGCCCAGGACCGAATTCAGTTGCCCACGAATCTACACGAATGAACACGAATGAACTCAGAGACAGACCGTCCTGCGATCTACCTGTTTCGACCACGCGCCCGCCTGGTCCAGACGTCTCACACCACCCCTCTTTCTCTTCATTCGTGTCCATTCGTGTCCATTCGTGGGAAGCTCTTCTTCTGAATTAAGACTTGTGCCCACGAATCTACACGAATGAACACGAATAAATCCCAAGACAAGCCATCCTACGATCTACCCGCTTCGACCACGCACCCGCCTGGTCCAGACATCTCACACCACCCCTCTTTCTCTTCATTCGTGTCCATTCGTGTCCATTCGTGGGAAGCTCTTCCCCCGAATTAAGAGTTGTGCCCACGAATCTTCACGAATGAACACGAATAAATCCCAAGACAAGCCATCCTGCGACCAACCTGCTTCGACCACGCACCCGCCTGGTCCAGACATCTTACACCACCCCTCTTTCTCTTCATTCGTGTCCATTCGTGTCCATTCGTGGGAAGCTCTTCCCCCGAATTAAGAGTTGTGCCCACGAATCTTCACGAATGAACACGAATGAATGCGAATACAGCGGTGTCGGCTCGTGATTAGCTTGAAGGGGTCTGCTCTGTCATGGAAGCATCGGTTGGTGAGATTTAGACGTCTCGAAGCGAGGGCAACTTCTTCGGCAGGCGACCCGTCGCCGATTCTGCGGGGCATACCACCTTCAAACCCCGACCCACCTCGCATAGACGCCCCGCGCGATGCCGGGGTCGGTCGTGCCCTGCACCAGCAGCCGGCCATCGGGAAACAGCGTCATCACCCGCCCCTCCGCCTCCCAGCGCACAAAAAACCGTGTCCGCGTCACCGCGGCCGCACCCGCGAGCCGATCGGCCACCGTGTCCAGTTCGACCGGCCGATCCGACGATACCTGCACCGCATCCCGCCCGCACAGCGCCACCAGCCCCGGCGTCGGCGCATCGAGAAACGTCAGCCGATTCGCACCACACGCCGGGCAATCCGGGTCGGGCTCAGACAAATCGAGCGTGCGAAACACCGGCGCCTTGCCGCCCGCCGGCCAATACTCTGCCGCGGTCATCTCCGCCGGCACGTTCTGCGGCTCGACGATCAGCCTGATCGCCAGCATTGCCTGCAACGCCGCGACCCCCGCCGTCACCGGCCCCAGCACGCCCGCGGTGTCGCACGTCGCCACCTCGCCCGGGCCCGGCGGCTCGCGAAACACACACCGCAGGCACGCCGTCTTCCCCGGCACAAATGCCGCCGCCCGCCCGCCCGTCGCCACCGCGCCGCCATACACCCATGCCAGGCGATGCTTCACCGCATAGTCGTTGATCAGGTACCGCGTCTGGGCGTTGTCGGTGGCATCGACAATCACCCCCGCCGCTCCATAGACCGCGCCTCGCCCGT
>CAZBOE010000175.1:9504-9795 GCA_964493365.1 uncultured Tepidisphaeraceae bacterium
GCAGCGCGTCGATGTTCCCCGGCGTCAGGTCGGCCGCCCTCGCGTCGATGTCGATCTGCGAATTCACCCGCCCCAGCTTTTCCGCGGCCGCCGCCGCCTTGGGCACCCCCGCCCGCGCGTCGGCTTCGTCGAACAGCGTTTGGCGGTGAAGGTTGGTCCAGTCAACAAGGTCACGGTCGATCAGGATCAGCCGCCCCACGCCCGCCCGCGCCAGAAGGTCGGCCGCCACCGTCCCCAGCGCCCCCACGCCCACCACCGCCACCGCCGCCGCCACGCGCCGCGCCTGCCCCG
>CAZBOE010000176.1:0-9768 GCA_964493365.1 uncultured Tepidisphaeraceae bacterium
CGAAACCGCCAGCCCCGGCCCCGACGTGATCTTCCAGGACGAGATCGAGGCCCTTTTCCTTCGCGCGGGGCCTGAGCATCGAGACGGTGTCGCATGCCAGCATCGGCACGCTGACGTCGGTCGCCTCGACGGTCATCCGGCCCGCCTCGATCTTGGAGAGGTCGAGGATGTCGTTGATCAGGTCGAGCAGGTGTCGCGCGTTTCGGCGGACGGTGTCGATCGCCAGCGCGCGGTCGTCGTCGGTCGAGCGCGGGTCGGTCAGCAGATCGAGGTATCCGAGCACCGCGGTCATGGGCGTGCGGATCTCGTGGCTCATGTTGGCCAGGAACGCGCTCTTGGCGCTGCTGGCTTCGCGCGCCGCGTCGAGCGCCGCCGACAGCCGCTCCTCGCTCTGACGCAGCGACTGCTCGGCGATGCGCCGCGCCCGCAGGTCACGCCGGACGGAGGTCAGCCCGAGCAGCAGCAGGATGACCGTCACGGCCGCGGCGCTGCCCAGCAGGATCAACTGTGTCCGCGCGACCGATCGGGCCTTGCTTGTCCGATCCGCCAGCGTCAGGTTGTGAGACATGCGGAAGTGGGTGAGCTGCCGGTCGATGTCGGCCATCTCCTCCCACAACTCCGGGCTGTCGAGAAAGCTCGCGGGCGTGTGGCCGACCGGCGCGACCCCAGTCACAAGCTGGTCAAATGTCGCCAGCTTACGCTCGATCGCCTCGGCCAGTTGCTCGGCGACGATCGACTCCTCGGCTGAGTGATAGGTCTTGCTATGGCCATCCGCGACGAGCGCGGCCATCAGTGCCGGAACCGCGGCGCGGCTGGTCTGATAATTTGACAGGAAGTCCAGTTGAGGGTTCTGAATGTGCGCCCGCGCCGCCAGGCGTATCTCCTGAATACTGCTCTGCAGGTTGTGAACCAGCTCAAGCTCACGATGCACGTGATCGACCCGGCGGTTTTCCGCGACGACCCGAACGGCAGACTGATAGGAGAACCAGCCTATGGTCGCCAGGACGACCGCGGCGGAGATGAAGACCGCGAGAACCTTCTGTTCTACCGAGAGCCGCACGCATCAGCCTTTCAACATCCAGGAGTGTCAGTTAGTCGCACTATCGACCCGAAATGACCCCGACTTTGTCGCCGCGCCCGCCTGTCCCGGATTCCGCGGCAGATGACCGCATGGCCATGATTTGGCGACACGGTTGGGGTACGCTTGGACCAGACACCCATATGGCCACTACTTCGACGGATATCGATCTGACGGTCAGTCTTGCGGGGCTGCGGCTGAGCAACCCGACCATGACCTGCAGCGGCACCTGCGGCTACGCGACCGAATATGCCGACTACCTCGACATGACCCGGCTGGGGGCGCTGGTGACCAAGTCGATCACGCTGCACGAAAGGCCCGGTAATGCGCCGGCGCGCATCGTCGAAACCCGCGCCGGCATGCTCAACGCCATCGGGCTGGCCAACGTCGGGCTCAAACGGTTCCTTGCCGAGAAGTTGCCGCTGATCAGAACGTTGCCGTGCCCGGTGGTGGTCAACGTCGCCGGCCACAGCGTCGACGACTATGTCGAGACCTGTGCCGCCATGAACGGCCTTGCAGAGTTGTCGGGCGTCGAACTCAACGTCTCATGCCCGAACGTGAAAGACGGCTTGACCTTCGGCACCGATCCCGTCCGCCTGAAGATGCTGGTGGGGGAGGTCAAGCGGGTGCTCCCGGGCAAGCCGCTGATCGTCAAGCTGTCGCCCAATGTCGAAGACGTGGTGCTGACGGCGCGGGCGGCCATCGAGGGCGGCGCCGACGTGCTGTCGCTGGTCAACACCTTCACCGCGATGTCGGTCGATATCCGCACGCGCAAGCCCCGCCTCGCCAATGTCACCGGCGGGCTCTCGGGCCCGGCGATCAAGCCGATCGCGGTGCACCTGGTGTCGCGCGTCTATCGTGGCGTGGCCAAGTCCGCGGGTGTCCCGATCGTGGGGATGGGCGGAATCCAGACCTGGCAGGATGCGGCCGAGTTCATTCTCGCCGGCGCGACCGCGGTGAGCATCGGCACGGCGCTGTTCGTCGACCCGGCCACGCCCGTCAAGGTGTGCGATGGGCTGCGGGAATACGCGGCGCAGCAGGGCGTTTCGACGCTCGCTGAACTGGTCGGCACCCTCGAACTGCCGGGCGACGCGCCGCCGCCGAAAACGGTGTATGTGTGATGCGGGCGGCGTAACGGTGCGGCGTGTGCTGCCGGGCAACGCCATCGGCCATGTGGCGACACGACTGGCGTGTGGCCCGCGCCACACAGTCGCCCGCGCGGATCAGGCTCCATTCGTATTCGCGGGCGGCGCGGGTGCGGTCAGGCCGGTCATCGGACTTGGGTCACCGTGGCGATCATGCACGGCCAAGCCGGTCATCATGTATGCACATCTTCTTATGTGTGGATGCCTTTGCGATTGACCGCCGTGAGGGCGGACATGGGGCGTGGTCATCGCCGTTATCGCGCTGGGGCAGCGTGATCGACGCGGGCGTGTATGGATCAGGCTTCGGCGAGCATCTCGTCGACGACGCCTTCACCCGAACTGAGCGCGGTGTGTGAGATCAGCACTCCCTCGATCTCGGGAGAAAGCGATCGAACTGTGAGCTTGTACCACCGTCGCTCGCTGGGGCTGTGGCAGGGGTAGACCATCGAGAAGTGGCTGACGCCGGTGTGGAGCACCGACAACAGGCCGGCGGCGGCGCGGGCGGCGTCGGATTGCTGGTGATCGCTCGACCGGCACGAGCACAGCTCGAGGTAATTCACGCCGATCGAGTCATACTCGGGCGACATCCCGTTCTGTCGCCCGTAGTCGATCCACGCCTTGTTGACCGCGCGGATGTACCCGTCATGATCCACGAGTGCAAGGTTTGACGGGTGATCGCCAAACAATGAATGGAACAATGCAAGTTGGTGCGATCGTATGTTGCCACACTTGGACATGGTACAGCTCTACTGGTGTTGTATAAGTTACACCATGTAGCGCATGTGGCAATCACCTGTTTCGGGCAGTCGCGATGCGGGGGCGGGCGACGACTTATGGCGATGCGGAAATAACTTGTGTTCCCTGTGGGCTCTCACCGGGCGCGACGGGTCGCTCCTGGCCGCCTGGGCTCGACAGGCTGGCCCAATCGATGGTGTCGGCGGTCCATCGCTGCATGCGGATGTAGTATGTCGCGTCTTTTTCCGCCGGCGCGACCAGGTTGCGGATCGTGCGGTGTGGACCGTCTCCCGGAAACTGGACGGTGACGTCGTGGCGTCCGGGGGGCAGGCGCAGGGGCAGCAGGTAGGTTGTCCGCGGCAACATTTCCCACGTGCGGGTGTCGGCCTGACTGGTGGCTTTGAGCAGCAGTCCTGACCCGATCAGGGCGGCCGCGACCGCGAGATCGGTCCGCTGCCGGGCGCCCTCGTTGCCGGCGCCGCGGGCGCCCATGATGGCGCCTGCGCCGATGAGCCCGGTGCCGACTGCGCTTTTGCCGAAGCGGATGGTGTCGATCGACTGCCAGCGGCGGTCCTGGGCGACCGCGAGCAGATCAACGGGCGGCACGGCGAGGCCCTCGAGCGGGTAGACCTGTCCGTTGACGAGCACCCGCGGAGGCGGGATGGGCCCCTCCATCGCGGGGGTCGGCGAGAAGCTCACAATCGACCCGTCAAACTCGGTGACCTTGACCGGCCCATAGCCATAGTCGACGACCAGGAGCACGTTGGTGCCGGCATGGGCCTGGGTCGATGCCAGTTGGTCGAGGTGACGTCCGGCCGTGTCGCGGGCGCGCTGGAAGTTGGCCTGGGCGAGTTCCTCGCGTCCGAGCATGAGCCAGGTCCGCCCCAGCATGATCGACGCGAGGGCGAAGTTCGACTCGACCTCTTCCGCCTGCTCGTCGTCGGCGCCGTAATCGCGAAGCTTGAACAGGGCGTTTTCGAAGGCGCCGCGGGCGTTGGCATAGTCGCGCTGCTGGTAGTAGAGCAGGCCCAGGTAGAAATTGGCCATCGCCCGTTCGAACGGCTCGCCCTTCCAGATCTTGATCTTTTCATCGACCAGCACGGCGCCGATGGATCGGCCGCCGCCCTGCGTGCCATAGGAATTGATCACCTCATAGGCGCGGAGAAAGGCGGCCTCGGCGCGGGCGTCTTTGTGGTCGGCGATGTAGGTCGAGCCGAGACGCAGGTTGTTGAGAACGAAGTCTTCGTTGGTCTCGCGCGCCAGCGGGCGGAGAATGTCCTGGGCGAGGTCGTAGCGTCCGGCCTGGTAAAGCGCCCTGGCCTCGGCGATCTCCTGCGCATTGCGCATGGGCGTGCAACCGCCCGCGGCGACGAGCAGGGCTGTCAGCATCAGGGCAATCGGGCGAGGCTGGATGAAGCGGATCAACACGGCTTGATATCGACCATTTGCGAAACTGATCTGTGACCGATGCGGCGACGCCGCAACCGCCACGGGCCTTTGCGGGCGTGACGACCTCCATCAGTCGAGGAACTGTCGTACGGCCGATTTCCTGATCTCGTAGCGGCCGCTCCAGAGCTGCTGGCGTGAGCGCAGGTCGGTGAGGTCATAGACGCACAGGTAATAGCTGGTCCGCCCGGCGCGATTCTCGTCGGAAAGGCTGTGGAACGTGGCGGTCAGGGCGTAGTCGGGGTCGACGGCTTCGGGCGCGGGCCCGAGGTCGATGCCGTCGAGCTCGGCGGCGCGGAGGCTGTAATAAGCGTCGCGGTTCATCACCCAGACGAATCGATCGCGGGCGGTGCGCGAAAGCAGCATCCGCACCCGCGCGGTGAACGCGTCGGCGGGGCCCTTGGGAATGACCTCGGCGCGAAGCATGTTGACCACCGGCTGCACGACGACGCGGAGCGGCCGACCGCCGTTGGCTTCGATCGCCTCGGCCACCGCGGGCGAGCCGCCGAGCTGGGCCGCGATATCGTCGGTGATGGCGATGAGGTCGGCGCCGTCGAGGGCCGGATTCACGCCGGCCGACACCGCTGTTGCGCAGCCCGACAGAAAGAGCAGCAGCGCCGGGGCGAGGCGGGAGCCCTTTCGCCTGGCCTGCACGACAAGCTGTTTCAACCGGTTGCCCATCACGCCGTCTTCTCCGTCTGCCTGCCCTGGCGGCCGCAACCGCGCGGCCTGCGCGATCAGTTTGGTCTTGCGGACCGGGCCTTTGAAGTTGGCTCTGTCGAGTGGGTATCGCTGCCACCCGACGAGCGTCGCCGACAGACGCCCCGACAAGCGCCCTGACAAGCGCCGCCACCCGCCGCCACCGACAACCCTTGATGGGCACAGCCGTCGACGATCGCGGCCGACATGCCATACCCGACGCCTGCTATCGGGCCACCTTCACCTCGTAGAAGTTAGACCAGATCTGCTCGCGCGTGCGAAGGTTGGTGACGTTGAACTGCATCAGGTAGTAGCTGGTTCCGCGGTTGGGCAGTTCGGTGATGCGGCCGTAAAGGGCGAACTCGGGCTGGATGCCGCCGGGCTGATAGGCGCCGGGTCGTCCGCCCTGTCCGAAGCGATCGCCGGGGGCGGAGTCGAGCTCTTCGATTTGGAGATCGGCGAGCTTCGCCTTGTTCTCGATGAGCGAGACCTTGCCGCGACCCATGCGGCTGAGGTTGGTGCGGAGACGCTCGATGAAGATGTCGTAGCTGAAGCGCGGGTCGGTCGTGCGGTTTTCGACGTCGGTGACGACCATGGTGAGTCGGACGGGGCTTTCGACCACTTCGGGAATGGCGAGCAGGTCGGCCGCGAGCTGGTCGGTGGCGGCGACGACGTCCTTGCTCTGGAGCCCGGCATCGCGTGAATCAAGCTGATCGACCGGCGGGCGCTCGCGTCCGTAGTCGTGGGGGCGATCGCTGTAACAGCCGGTGAGGGTGATCGCGGCAGGAAGGGTCAGCGAGAGCAAGGCGGTGCGGGTGGCGCGGTGCATGGTGAGAGGCTCCTGTCGAGTGGTTCGTCCCTGAAGGTCGGTCGCGGCGGGCGCACAGTCTCCCGTCGGCGGTCTTTCCCAAGGCCGATCGGGCCATTGGGAGGCGGTGTCGCCGCGCCGACCTGATAATGTATACGACACCCGGACGGGCGAAACGGCAGGGGCTTACTTTTGTGTCCGCCGCGTGTCTGGCTGGGTGAGGCGGCCGACGCGTCGGCGGCAGGACAAGTCAGGGAGATCACCGTGCAAGCTCACCGTATAGGCATTTGGACGATGGCATCCGTGAATGTTGCGACACTGTCACTCAAGGGTGTCGCGGCGGCAGGAATTGTGGCGCTGGCGACCGGATGCCGTCCGGCGCCGCCGCCGCCCCGCGTGCCAGTGCCGGCGGCGGATGACTCTGCGGTGATCTACCAGCGTGACCGGATGAAGCCCGTCGGGTCGGTGGGCGTGTTTGAAGACCCGGTGCGGCCGACGGTGGCGCAGGTTCCGCCTGCCCAGCCGGCGCGGGCGCAGGCTGTCGAGGTCGATGTGCGTCTGCCGATCGAGCCGGCGGCGCAGGCGTCAGTCACGCCCCCGGCGCAGACGACACCAACTCAGCCGACAGCAGTACAGCCGACACCAGTTCAGCCGACACCGGTTCAGCCAGCGCCGGTTCAGCCGCCAGCGGGCCAGGTTCCGCCCGGCGAGCCGCCGGTGGTGACGCAGGCTCCGGCGGGTCGGCCTTATCTGCCCCCGGTGGTGACGGCGCCGACACCGACGACGCCGACCGGCGCTTACGATGATCCGCCGATCGTGCGCGATCGTCCTCCCGAGCAGGCGAAGTATGTCGAGGCCTACAACCGCATCGGTCGGCCGACGGTGGCGATCTACGTCAATCGATCGCTCGAGGGGCGCATTCTGCCCGTGAACGAGAACGAGCCGGTGGTGACGGCGCAGGCGACGCGCGTCTCGGGCAACCCTGCGACGCAGGAGACGCAGCGGGTCGATGTCTATCTGCAGCGCGGGCAGTATGACGAGGCCTATGCGCGGTCGCTCGACTACGAGGCGATCGAGAATGTGCTGACCGATTGGCTCGCCGCCAACGGGCAGGTGTCGGTGATCTCGCCGACGCTGGCTCGGGCGAAGCTGACGGCCGAGCAGCAGCAGCGGCTCGAGGCGGGTGAGCCGCGCGTGCTGCTTGAGTTGACCGAGCGGCTCGATGCCGATGTGCTGATCCAGGTGCAGGCGAAGCCGACGCGCCAGACCTATCGCGGGCTGGAAATTCGCATCGTCGGCGAAGCCATGAACACCCGCGGCGGGCGATCGCTCGCCCGCGCGGTGGTCGATGTGCCGCCGCCGCTGGAGAAGACCCAGATCAACGACTACACCCGCTTCCTGGCGCGCAAGATGATGGATGACCTTGCCGACACCTGGACCATCATGGCCCTTGCCCGCGAGCAGGCGGGCGACGACAACAAATGACGGAAGGGAACGAGCCTCTTGAGCCCGCCCCCTTTGACCCCGGCCCCTTACTCCCGACCGGGTGATCCCGACGCGCGATCCCAATAGGCGATTCCAACAGGCGATTCGTCGAAAGCTTACCGGGCCTTGTCGGACAACATCTGCACCGCAAACCACGACCACCACCATGAACCTCGCACGCACGATCCTTCTTCCGGCTGTTGTCGGCTCTCTCTTTCTCGCCGGCTGCGGCGTCAAGCCGCCCGTCGACGGGCGGGCCGATCCTTACACCCCCGCGCAGATCACGTTTGCCGACGAGCAGCTTGCCAAGCTGACCGCGGTCGGCGTGCCCAAACCGGCACGCGGTTCGGGCGGGCTGCTGTATGTGACGGTGCCGGTGCGGGCCGCGACCAACCTGCAGCTTTATGTCGATTGTTATGTCACGTTCTTCGACGAAAACGGTCTGGTCGTCGATGGGCCCAGGCTGGCGCAGTCGGGGATGGTGCTCCGCCCCAACACCCCGCAGTATGTGACCGTCAACTCGACCACGGCGCGGGCGGCGGATTTTCAGTTGGATTTCAGGTACGCCAAGTAAGGCGCGGGCGTTGGCCGGTGGGCGATGGGAACGCCAGCGGGCGGGTTGGGGCACCGACTCGTGAGTTGATCGCCTCGACGCGATGCGGACGGACTGCCATGGGGATGTGCCGCAGCGCGATTGGGTGGCATGCCGTGATTCAGGCAGGTCGCAGCGGTCGAGTCGCCTTGCCTTCCGACGCAGGTTCGGTGATCTGGGTTGGTTACCTCGGCGAAGGGTTGGCGAGAGCGCAGCGGCCTGCGCCGCTGGGCATGTGTGGCTGTCGGCTTTGCCGAATGCCCCGGCCGTCGTCACCCGCCCGCTTGAGCGGATTCGTCTTCACTCGTACCATCACTTTGTTGTGCCGTCGCGACCGGCGGCTGTGAGATTGGCTGTTTTCCTGACAGGAATGCTTTGAGCGACAAGACCGAACACCCGCCCCTTCCCGAGGCCTTTGCCGCGCTGGGCGTGCGGCCGTCCGTACTTCGAGGGCTGGCCGCCGCCAGCTTCGTGACACCTTCCGAGATCCAGGCCCTGCTGATTCCCGTGGCGTTGACCGGGGTCGACATCCTCGGACAGGCCCGCACCGGCACGGGCAAAACCGCGGCCTTTGGCATTCCGCTGCTGCAGATGGCGCGGCGGGGCGAGGGGCTGCAGGCGATCGTGCTGGTCCCCACGCGCGAGCTTGCCGTGCAGGTGGAGACGGAGATCAAGCGATTGGCCGAGTTCACGCCGATCCGCGTGGTGGCGGTGTATGGCGGGCAGCGCATCGCGGCCCAGATGAAGTTTCTCAAGCACAATCCCGAGGTGATCGTGGGCACCCCGGGGCGGGTGATCGACCTGCTCGACCGCGGCATCATCCACTTCGGCGACCTGCGCTTCGCGGTGCTCGACGAAGTTGACCGCATGCTCGACATCGGCTTTCGCGACGACATTCGAAACATCCTCAGCCGCGTCAAGAAGGGGAGCGGCAGGCGGAACGGCGGCCGGGGCGGCGAGCGGCGTGAGGAGAGGCACCAGGGCGAGCACGGGCACGATGGCCCGGAGCCCCGGGGCCATGAAGACGAGCCGCGCGAGGAAGTCATCGACGCACGCGGGCAGGAAGCCGAGGCGGCCGATCGCCCGGCGGACGTCGATGAAAGTCAGAGCGAGTCGGCTCAGCCGCGGCAGGGCCCGGCAGCGGGCGAGTGTCAGACGATCTTCGTGAGCGCGACGATCTCGCCCGAGATCGAAAAGCTGGCGCGCACTTACATGCGCGAGCCGGTTCAGAAGCTGATCGCGCCCGGCGCGGACGAGAAGCCGACGGTCGAGAAAGTCGAGCAATACTACTTCTCGGTCCAGCCGTGGGATAAGTATCGCCTGCTGCGGGCGCTGCTCGAGCGTGAGAACCCCGAGCTGGCCATCGTCTTCTGCCGCACCAAGCACGGGGCGCAGAAGCTCGCCAAGCGGCTGCATGCCGACGGGATCGAGTGCCGCGAGATTCACGGCAACCTGGCCCAGAACAAGCGCGACCGCGTGATGAAGAGCTTCCGCGGAGGCAAGTTCGATGTGTTGGTGGCGACCGACCTGGCGTCGCGCGGCATCGACGTGGCCGACATCACCCACATCATCAACTATGACATTCCCGACGATCCCGAGGTGTATGTGCACCGGGTCGGACGGACCGCGCGCATGGGCGCGCAGGGCAAGGCGTTCACGTTTGTGGCGCGCGATCAGGGCGATCAGCTGACCAAGGTCGAGAACCTGATCAACATGCTGATCCCGCAGGCGACGATCGAGACGTGGTCGCCGACGCCGCCGCCGTCGGACTGGATCGAAG
>CAZBOE010000177.1:0-6632 GCA_964493365.1 uncultured Tepidisphaeraceae bacterium
CGGTGATCATCTTGACGGTGATGCCGGCGGCATGGCACGCCCTGACCGCCTCGATCGCCTCCGTGCGCGGCGGGTCGATCATCGCCTCGAGCCCCAGCAGCCTGAAGCCGCCCTCCACGTCGGCCGGCTCCAGTCGCTTGGGCGGAGAACCGATCGACCGACCCGCCACCGCCAGCACGCGCATGCCGCGCGACGCCATCGCCTCGACCTCACCCAACACCCGCTGGGTGTCGACCGACTCGCACCGGCGCAGCACCACTTCCGGCGCGCCTTTGATCAATAGGGCGTGCTCGCGCCCCGACTCGGCCGGCGGCGCATGCAGAGTGGCCATGTACTGGTTCTCGGACTCGAACGGAATGGCATCGACCCGCCTGCAGTCGCGCCGACGGGCCTCGACGTCGATGCCCAGCTTGCACGCCGACACGACCAGCGCGCCCTCGGTGGGGTCGCCGGTGATTTCCCACCGCTTCTCTTTCTGCTCGAGCGCGGCGTCGTTGCACAGTGCCGCCGCTTCGAGCAGGTCGCGGACATCCTGCGGCACGTCGTCGACGGTCGATCTGCCCTCGTGCGTGCCGCGGTAGAGCGCGCCGCGCGGCTCATAGCCGACGCCCGAGAGGCAATAGGCGCCGCCCGCGGGCGTCCAGATCGATTTGACGGTCATCTCGTTGCGGGTGAGCGTGCCGGTCTTGTCGGAGCAGATGACGGTGGTCGAGCCGAGGGTTTCGACCGCGGGCAGCTTGCGGATGACCGCCCGCCGCGCCGCCATGCGTTGAACGCCGATCGCGAGCGCGATGGTGACGATGGCCGGCAGACCCTCTGGAATGGCGCCGACCGCCAGGGCGATCGCGAAGATCGCGGTTTCGCGCAGCGCCTCGAAGAGCCCCGCATCGGTCGCGGCCATCGTGCGCCATGTGCCGACCGCCAGCATAAGTGCGGCAACCGCCACAATGGCGATGGTGATCTGCCGTCCGATCGACGCCAGCGCTTTGCCCAGCGGGGTCTGAAGGTCGGTCGCCTCTTTCAGCAGCGCCGAGATGCGACCGAGCTCGGTCGCGGCGCCGGTCGAGGTCACGACGGCCGAGCCGGTGCCGTAGGTGACGAGCGTGCCGCCGAAGGCCATGCAGGTGCGGTCGCCCAGCGAGGCGTCGGCCTTGACCGAGCCGGTGGATTTCTGCACCGGCACCGACTCGCCCGTGAGCGCGGCCTCCTCGATCTGGAGCGAGCGCGTCTCGAGCAGCCGCGCGTCGGCAGGGACTTTGTCACCCGAGGCGAGTAGCACGATGTCGCCCGGCACGAGCTCGGCCGCCGGGATGGTCTGCCGACGACCGTCGCGCAGCGCCGTCACCGACTCGGGCACCATCCGCGACAGCGCCTCGATCGCCTTGCCGGCTTTGTACTCCTGGACAAACCCGATGATCGTGTTGAGCACCACCACTGCGAGGATGACCAGGCCGTTTTTCACCCCGCCGTCGGGGTCGACCACGATCGCCACCAGCGACGCGGCGATCAGCACCCACACCAGCGGGCTGTTGATCTGACGCCACAACAGGATCAGTGGCCCATCGCCCTTGGCCCTGGGCAACTCATTGGGGCCATACCGCTCCAGCCGCCGGCGGGCCTGGTCTGATGTCAGCCCCTGCGGCGTCGACTCAAGTTCGGCCAGCACCTCATCACCCGCGCGAACATGCGGCGGTGAAACGAGGGCCTGTGCCCGATCGGTTGTCTGCGTGGCTGCCATAAGGTGTCTCCCTATGCTCACGACCCTTTGCGCAACTGGTGCACACCCGGGCGTCGCTTGGGGCGGCGACGCGGGTGAACGATGCGTCGCGCCCGACGGCTTGCGTGGAGACAACACTATGAACCGTCGATCCCATCAACGGGTTACAAACGGCGCACAAGAATCGAGTCGGAACCCCGGCCGGTTCGGGGCTGGTGCGGCGCCCCCACGTCGGGTGGCAACCCGTGACGGGCGGCACCCCGGTGACGAGCGGCAACCCCGTGACGAGCGGCAACCCCGTGCCGGGCGGCGCCGGGTCTGGGGCGTGGTTCTGGGCCCCTCATCGAAGGCCCCTTAGCGAACGCCCATGTTCAAGGAAGCTGGCTTAAAGGGCTGTGTCAGTTGGTGCGGGGGTCGTCGGGGATGAGGCGTGGATCGACGTAGCGGGAAAGCAGCGCCTTGCGGGTCAGGCGAGACCACAGGTCGACGCCGTCGGCGGTGACGTCGTGGCGGTAGATGTCGTCGGCCGACGCGGGCGACAAGAGCCAGGCCTGTTCGGCCAGTTCCGCTTCGAGTTGGCCGGCGGTCCACCCCGCATAGCCGACGAAAAACTTGGCACGCAGGTCGGACTGCGCCAGGAGCGACGCAACGACCTCATCTTCACTGCTGAAAAAGACCCCGGGACACACGTCGATCTGGGCCCGCGCGCCGTCGGCATGCAGCACGAACGGCGCTTCGCCGCAAGGCCCCCCGCGATAGAGCGGGTCGGTGACGACACAGCCGACCGCGTCGGGATCCGGCAGCGCCTCGCGCACGCTCAGCCCCAGCGGACGGTTGACCACCAGGCCCAGTGCGCCGCCCTGATCGTGCTGGACGATCAGCACAACCGTTTTCCGGAAGTTCGGATCGCCCAGCGACTGAGCCGCCAGCAGAAATTGCCCCTTAAACGACTTCATAGGCGAAGGGATTGTAGCACGCTCGAAACACGCAACAGCGACTGCCACCGGGTGGGCTATCATCGGTCCAATGCAAGCATCGACTTTGGCGTGGCTGATGATCCTGCTCGCGGGGGCGCTCGAGGTGGCGTGGGCGGCCATGCTGCCACGGACCGAAGGCTGGACACGCCTGTGGCCGAGCCTGGTGACCGCAGGACTGCTGGTGGCGAGCCTTTACCTCCTGTCGCTGGGCGTGCGGACATTGCCGGTCGGAACCGCCTACGCCGTCTGGACGGGCATCGGCGCCGTCGGCACCGCGGTGGTGGGCATGACGCTGCTGGGCGAACCGGTGACCGCGGGGCGAGTGGGGTGCATCGCCCTGATCGTCGCGGGCATTGTGGGTCTGAAAGTGCTGAGCTGAGCCTGAAGCAGGGTTTGGCCGGCACACGGACGAATCGGCGGCCTGCGTCAGAGAAGGCAGCCACGCCGGTCGGATGGGTCGGCGGGTTGCCGGATTCCGCCCGGTGAGTTGACCGCCAGGTTAGACAACCGCTAGGCGAGTCAACCGTTCGGCCTGCTTAGTTCCGGTCAAACGCCTGGAGCCCGGCAAAGGGGAGATCCGCGACCACCGAGTAGATCGCAATGATGGTCAGGATGACCAGTGCCATCGCAACGAAGGTGACGAGAATCTGCAGCCCGGTGGCGGCCGACGATTGAAGGGGAATGCTGGGGGTCGGAGGAACATCAGCGGGCGAGTCGTTGTGATGGGCCATGGCGGTCTCGTATCGAACGGCTCAGACGCCGGGTGTCGGTCGGTGGCGGCAAAAGCGCCGCGGGCGTCTGCGGGTTGCTCTCTACCGCCTTGCACCGTCGGCCGGGGGCTGTGAACTCGCGGCCGGGCGGGGCTGGGCGGGGTCGGTGTACGTCAGCCGATAGATGATGCCGCCGTCGTCGTCGCTGATCAAGAGGGACCCATCGGACATCTGCGTCAGCCCGCAGAGGCGGGCGAATTGTGTCCACCGGCCGTCCGCGTCCTGCTCGAGAAACCCGCGGACCAGCGGATGGAAGGCGACAGGCTGGTGATCGTCGTCGAACTCGACCCGCATCACTTCATAACCACTGGGCGGGTTGCGGTTCCAGCTTCCGCGAAACGTGACGACCGCGTCGTGACGCCAGGTGTTGTCGGGGATCTCGCGCCCCGAGAGGAAAATCAACTGCATCGGGGCGGCATGGGCGGTGTAGGTCAGCGCCGGACTCACGGCCTCTTTGGCCCACGAGGCGTAGGTCTGCGGCTCGGGCGGGGCGTCGGCTGGGTTGGGGCGGCCATCGGCGTAAATGTAGGGCCAGCCGTATTTTGCGCCCTTCTCGATGCGGTTGAGCTCCTCGGCCTGCTGGTCATCGCCCAGCCAGTCGATGCCGTGGTCGGCGCCCCAGAGCGCGCGGCTTTGCGGGTGCCACGCGAAGCCGATCGTGTTGCGCAGACCGGTGGCGTAAATCTCCCGCTTCTCGATCCGCTTGCCGTCGGGCGACAGGGTCAGACGCAGGAGCGTCGCGCTCTCGGGGTTGGACTCTTCGCAGGCATTGCAGGTGGAGCCGACCGACAGATAGAGCGCGCCGTCGGGCCCGAAGGCGAGGGTGCGGTTGGGGTGTTGGCCGCCATCGGGGAGGTCGTGGAGCAGGAGCTGCGGCTCGGACAGCGTGTGATCCGGCCGGCGGTCGGCGACATAGAGCTGCTTGACGGTCACGATGTACAGCTTCGACTGATCGGGCGAGAGGGCCAGACCGTGGAGGCCGGGGAGGGTGGCGACGACGGCGCGCTGGTCGGCCTTGCCGTCGAGATCGTTGTCGCGGAGGAGAAGGCAGTCGCCGTTGCGACGTCGTGACACATAGACGCTGTCGTCCGCCGTCGCGACGAGAATGCGCGGGTTTTCGAGGTCGCGCGACCACGGCTCGATCGACCACCCGTCGGCCAGTTCGAGCCGGGCAAGGCGCTGGGGCGTCGCCTCGACGCGGGCAGGGGCGACGACGTGGCCGGTGATCTGGGCATCGAGCCGTTGCGATGACCCGGGCGCTTCTTTGGGCAACTCGGACGGGCGCGTCGCGGGCGATGACTGGGCGAAGGCACAGGCCGCGCAAACGAGCGGCGCGACGACGGGGAGCATGGCACGGACGAACGGGGTGTTGCGGTGGCGCATGACCAAAATGTCTGCAAGAAGCAGGCCGCGTAACCGCGGCAGTACGCGGGACCGCCCGACGGCGCCCGCTGACGGGCGGGCGGCAACGGCGGCGGGGGCCGGCTTGGGGTGATGGCCGGCTGCGCTTTTAGACGGGTTCGTTTTTCCGATGCAAGCCGAACGCAAAGGAGCGTGTCTGCATCATCACCCGAACCGAGCCGGACGGCGTCGGCGCGTGAAAGCGTGGTGTTTCATCATTAGAATGGGGTGGGTCTCCCACAGAGGCGGGGTAATTCATCTACTTCGAGGTGTGCAATGATGAAGACGGCGATGTCGTGGAAGGCGTTAGCGGTGTCGGCGTGCGTTATCGCAGCGTCGAGTTTCGTCGTCGGCGGGCAGATGGCACTGGCTCAGGAGCCGGCGCGGGCCGCCATGACGGCGTCTCAGCAGGCTGAGGCGACACGGGTGATCGAGGTGAGGCTGAGCAAGGCGGCGCTCGATCGCCGCGCCGCCGGGGAGACCGAGCCGTGGTCTGACTATCGGATCCCCACCGACTCCGGGTTGTTTGGCCGACCCTCCGGGGCCGGTGGCGAGTCGCTGTTTGACGACGTCGACGCCAGCGGGCGGACAAGACTTGACGATCTGCTGCCCTCGAAGAACGCGTTGGTGGCAATGCACGACCTCGACTTGTCGGAGGCCGACGCCCGCTCGTTGACGATCTCGGCTTGGGGTCAGCCCGTTCAGGCGGGGCATCGCGTGGTCGTCAGTGTGAAAGCCTCAGGGCTGCAGGATGTGTCGGGCAAAGTCGTGTCGGCCGAGGTGATTGCCGACAGCGTGGCGCGCGCCGCCGTGAGCCGCCTGGCTGAGTGTTACGAGTTTCGCAGGGCCTCTTTTGCCCGCCTTGTCGAGTCGCAGAAGCAGTCTGTTATCAGTGCCGAAGCGGCGGCGCGCTGGCAGAAAGAGACGCGCGAGCGGATCGCCGCGCTGAGCGGACGCGGGGATAACTCGGTCGAAGCACTGAGGGCGGCTGTGCAACGCTTTGACGAGTCGGTGGAGCAGTTGCGGCTGGAGTCGGCAGGCCTCACTGCAAGGCGGGAGGCGAGTGAGCGTGGGATCGCGGGAATGGAGGCTTCGGCATACGACCTCTTGATGTCTGAGTTGCGGATTGCGGAGGCCGAGAAGAAGGGGCAACTGAGATCCGCGGAAGAGCGGGCGGTCAAGCTCGGACAGGCGCTCGAACTGGCCATCGAACTCAACGACAAGGCGGAATCGATCGCTTCGACGTTGAAAGAGGGCGAATACGCCGCGGATGATCTGCGTGAGGCCCAGGCGAGGCTGGAGACACTGCCCGCGTCTCCTGAGATAGTGATTGTGGAGAAGAAGTAGGGGTTGGCCGGAGTGGGTGTTCGTGCGGGGTTTCCACGGGCCGCAAGCCGGCGGCACTGGTGGCGCTGAGTCAATGGGTCAGTGCAAGGGGGTGAACGGGTGTGGGTTCACGCCGGGTGATCCTGGAGGAATCGGGCGAGGTATTGGCCGGTGTAGCTTTCGTTGACGGCGGCGATGGCTTCGGGGGTGCCGGAGGCGAGGAGTGTGCCGCCGCGTTCGCCGCCTTCGGGGCCCATGTCGATGAGCCAGTCGGCCGACTTGATCACATCGAGGTTGTGTTCGATGACCAGCACCGAGTTGCCCAGGTCGGCAAGGCGCTGGAGCACATTGAGCAGGTTTTGAATGTCGGCAAAGTGCAGGCCCGTGGTGGGCTCGTCGAGCACGTAGAGCGTGTGGCCGGTGGGGGTTTTGCCCAGTTCG
>CAZBOE010000177.1:6651-9726 GCA_964493365.1 uncultured Tepidisphaeraceae bacterium
GGGCTTCGCCGCCGGAGAGCTGGGTGGAGGGCTGCCCGAGGCGGACATAGGTGAGGCCGACGTCGGCCAGCGCTTTGACGAGCTGGTGGATACGGGGGAAGTTCTCGAAGAACGACAGCGCTTCCTCGATCGTCATCGCCAGCACATCGGCGATGTTCTTGCCGCGGTAGTGGATCTCGAGCGTCTCGGCGTTGTATCGCTTGCCCTTGCAGACTTCGCAGTCGACGTAGACGTCGGGGAGGAAGTGCATCTCGATGCACGTGGTGCCCAGGCTTCGCAGCGGCCGCCCTTGACGTTGAAGGAGAATCGCCCGACCTCATAGCCGCGGATCTTGGCTTCGCGGGTGGCGGCAAAGACCTTGCGGATCTCATCAAAAACACCCGTATAGGTCGCGGGGTTGGACCGCGGCGTTCGGCCGATGGGCGACTGGTCGATCTCGATGACCTTGTCGACTCGGGTGAGGTTGCCGATCGACTTGTGCGCGCCGGCCTTCACCTTCGAGCCATAGAGCTTGCGCTTGAGGGCCGGCAGGAGGGTCTGGTTGACCAGCGTCGACTTGCCCGAGCCCGAGACGCCGGTGACGCAGACGAGCCCGCCCAGGGGGATGGCGACATCGACGTTCTTGAGGTTGTTCTCGGAGCAGCCGGTCAGGGTGATGGCGTTTTTGAAGTCGAGGGTGCGGCGCTGCGCGGGGGTTTTGATGGCGAGCTGGCCGGTCAGGTATTTGATGGTCAGCGAGTGGGATTGGCTGAGCACATCGGGCATCGGGCCCTGGGCGACGACGTTGCCGCCGTGAGATCCGGCGCCGGGGCCGATGTCGATGGTCGGCGGCGCGGATGCAGTCTTCGTCATGCTCGACAATGATGACGGTGTTGCCGATCTGCTGGAGTCGGCGGAGCGTGCGGATGAGCCGGTCGTTGTCGCGCTGGTGGAGGCCGATGGTGGGCTCGTCGAGGACGTAGGCGACGCCGACCAGGCCCGAGCCGACCTGCGTGGCCAGGCGGATGCGCTGCGCTTCGCCGCCGGAGAGGGTGGCGGTCTTGCGGTCGAGGGTGAGGTAATCGAGCCCGACGTCGATCATGAACCCCAGGCGCGCGATGATCTCGCGGACGATCGGCTCCGCGATGGCGGCGCCCTCGCTGGTGAGCTGGAGGTGGTCGAAGAACCGCTTGGCCTGCAGGACGGTCATCGCGGTGACGTCCTGGATGCAGTAGCCGGGCAGCGGGATGGCGATGGGGGATCGGCGCGAGACCGTTTCGGGTGCGGTTGTCGCTTCGCCTCCGGTTGTTGCGGCTGAATTTTTGGATTTGCGCTTCTTTTTGGTGGTCGGCTCAAGGTCGGCTGACGCGGGCGAGACGCCCGCACCAAGGGCGATCACGCCGCTCTGAGCATCGGCCGGGTCGGTGGGGATGGCGCTGTCGAGACGCACCGCCAGCGCCTCTTTCCGCAGGCGCGCCCCGTGGCAGACGGCGCAGGGCTGTTCGCTGGTGTATTGGTGGAGCCGCTGCTTGACGTATTCGGATTCGGTCGATTCGAACCGGCGGCGCAGGTTGGGGATGACGCCTTCAAACCATGTGCCCGTGCCGGCGTCGCCCTTGGCTTCAGTGCCGTGAAGGAGGATGTCGCGGATCTCCTTGCGAATGGTCTTGAAGGGGGCGCGGTAGTCGATGCCGAAATCGCGGGCGAAGGTCCGCAGGACGCGGCCGTAGTAGATGCTCATCCGCCGGCCGTGCTTGCGCCAGGCTTCGATCGCGCCGTTCTCGAGGGAGAGCGAATCATCGGGGACGATCAGATCCGGGTCGAATTCGCTGCTGGTGCCCAGCCCGAAGCAGCCCGGGCAGGCGCCGTGGGGCGAGTTGAACGAGAACAGCCGCGGTTCGAGCTCGGCCAGCGCGGCCTGCGGGTGGTCGGGGCAGGCAAACTTCTCTGAATAAGTGGTGTCGATCCACTGCGGCCCGCCGGCCCCGGGCTCTTCGTGGGCGATGATGACAATGCCCTGTGCGAGCTTGAGGGCCGTCTCGATCGAGTCGGCGAGGCGCGAGCGGATCTCGGGCTTGAGAACGATCCGGTCGACGACGGCTTCGATCGTGTGTGAAAACGTCTTCTTAAGCTTGGGGAAGCTGTCGGGCGTGGGCAGCTCAGTGATCTGCCCATCGACGCGGGCGCGGACGAAGCCCTGCTTGTGAATGGCGGTGAAGGTGTCTTTGTGTTCGCCCTTCTGCCCGCGCACCAGCGGCGAGAGGATCATGAGCTTGGTGCCCGCGGGGCGGCTCATGACGGCATCGACGATCTGCGTGGGCGACTGGCTGGCGATGGGCTTCCCGCATTCCCAGCAATGGGGCGTGCCGGCGCGGGCGAACAGCACGCGGAGATAGTCGTAAATCTCGGTCGTGGTGGCGACGGTGGAACGCGGGTTGGACGAACTGCCCCGCTGCTCGATCGAGATCGTCGGCGGAAGGCCCTCAATTTCATCGAGATCGGGCTTTTGAAGCTGATCGAGAAACTGGCGGGCATAGGTGGAGAGCGACTCCATGTATTTCCGCTGGCCCTCGGCAAAGACCGTGTCGAACGCCAAAGTCGACTTGCCCGAACCCGAGAGCCCGGTGATCACCACCAGTTGATCGCGGGGGATGTCGAGGTTGATGTTCTTGAGGTTGTGTTCACGGGCGCCGCGGATGCGGATGAACGGCGAGGCGCTGCGCGACGCGGTCGTGGTCGAGGCATGCGAGGACGACGGCGAAAGCCCCGATGCAGCGGCCGGTGGCTCGGCGGCCGCGCCGTCGCGTGGCAGACTGACCTTGACGGCAGAGCGGTTGGACAGGGCCGCGGCGGGGGTGGGGGCAGACGTGGTCATATCGGCAAGGGCAAGGGCGACGCCCGGCGGCCGGGGAGACAACACCCACAAGAGACCGCCGGCCGGGCAAACAGGGCGGATTGTAGCGCGGAAAGCCGTGCCGCGGCGAGGGGGCGAGTAAGGATTTTGTGAGGGATCGCCCGGTCGGGGCGCAGGCTAAGGCGTCAGGCCGCGCCACCCCCTGGGCGCGGGGGGCAGGCGCGCCCACCGCCGGCCCAGCC
>CAZBOE010000178.1:0-4058 GCA_964493365.1 uncultured Tepidisphaeraceae bacterium
CCACACGCCCGGTTATCAGCCAGATAGGCATCAGCCACATAGGCATTAGCCACACAGGTATCAGGAACTCAGGCTTCAGGTTCAAAGGCATCAGCGATCCAGTCATCAGGTATTCAGCACTCACCCGCCACCCACTTACCCGCCACCCAGTCACCGGCCACTGACCACCCACAATGCCCGAGCACATCACCATTCTCGGCGACGGCGCCATGGGCACCGTCTGTTCCATTCTGCTCGTGCAGGGCGGATACCGCGTCACGATGTGGGGCGCTTTCGAAGAGTCGATCGAGCGCCTGCTGCAGGACCGTGAAAACCGCCGGCTGCTGCCGGGCGTGCGCGTGCCGCCCGACGTCAGGCTCACCGCCAACGACGCCTCCTGCTTCGACGGCTCGACCCTGATCCTCTCGGCCATTCCCACGCAATACATGCGCGGCGTCTGGACGCGGCTCAAGCCGTATGTGCCCCGGGGGCTGCCGATCGTGTCGGTGGCCAAGGGCATCGAAAACGACACCCTGCTGCGCCCGACGCAGATCGTCGCCGACGTGCTGGGCGGCAAGGGGCCCGGCGGCGAGCCGCAGTGCGACTGGCCGCTCGCCACGCTCTCGGGCCCCAACATCGCCGCCGAACTGGCGAAGTATCTGCCCGCCACCGCGGTGGCCGCGTCGGCCGACGAGTCGCTGGCGCGGCGCGTGCAGCAGGTGTTTTCGACGCAGTGGTTTCGCATCTATACCAACTCCGACGTGCTGGGCGTCGAGCTCGCGGCCGCGAGCAAGAATGTCATCGCCATCGCCGCGGGCATCCTCGACGGCCTGGCCGCCGGCAACAACGCCAAGGCGGCGCTGGTCACGCGCGGGCTCGGCGAGATGATGCGCCTGGGCGTCGCCATGGGCGGCCGCGAAGAAAGCTTCATGGGCCTGGCGGGCCTGGGCGACCTGATCACCACCTGCGTCAGCCCCGAGGGCCGCAACCGGTCCGTCGGCGAACAGATCGGCAAGGGGCGTCGGCTGGCCGACATCCTCAGCCACACCCAGAGCGTGGCCGAGGGCGTGCCCACCACCCGTTCGCTGCGCGAGCTGGGGCGGCGCTATGAGGTGGAGATGCCCATCGTCGAAGCCACCCACGCCGTCCTCTTCGAAGGCAAGGAAGTCATCCACGCCCTGACCGAGCTCATGAGCCGCGACCCCAAGCCGGAACGCGTCAAGCCCTGACCAAGCCGCCGACAGGCCGGGACGCCCGGGGGCGACGGGCTCTGCTTTACACGCGGGGGATTTCTGCCAGAATCCGCGGCCCCATGAACATCGCCGCCACGCTCAAACCGTCAGACCTCTCGTCGTCGCTCGATCGCCTGTTTCATATCGCCTCGCGGAAGGTGATCGACCTCGACAAGAGCTGGGACACCGCCCAGGGCACGCCCGTCTTCACCGTCCAGGGCCGATACACCACCCGCGGCTGGACCGAATGGACCCAGGGCTTTCAATACGGCTGCGCGCTGCTCGCCTTCGACGCAACGGGCGACAAGAAGCTTCTCCAGCTCGGCAAGAGCCGCACGCTCGAGAAGATGCTGCCGCATGTCACCCACATCGGCGTCCACGACCACGGCTTTAACAACCTCTCGACCTACGGCAACCTGCTTCGGCTGATGAGCGAGGGGAAGATCGCCCACAACGACAACGAGCGCCTCGTCTATGCCAACGCCATCCGATGCTCGGGCGCCGTCCAGGCCGCCCGCTGGAGCGGCATCCGCGTCGATAAACCCAGCCCGCTGAGCGCCAACGTGACCGGACTGGGCTACGTCTATTCGTTCAACGGGCCCCACTCGCTCTTCGTCGACACGATGCGCACGATCCGCATCCTCGGCGTCGCATGGAAACTCGGACACGTGCTCATGCACGAAAACGACCGGGCCGCCGACCTGCTCAAGCGATCGATCCTCCACGGGCTGGCGACCAACCAGTATGTCCTCTTCCACGGCGACAGCCCCCACACCTATGACGTCCGCGGCCGAACCGCCCACGAAGCGGTCTTCAACCGCAACGACGGCGTCTTCCGCTGCCGCTCGAGCCAGCAGGGCTACTCCCCCTTCTCCACCTGGACGCGCGGCCTCGCCTGGGCGCTGCTTGGCTATGCCGAAGAGCTCGAATTTATCGACACCATCGACAACAAGGCGTTCAAGGCCGCCACGGGCCTCGACCGCAAGATCGTCGTCGAGCTGTATCAGAAGGCCGCCACCGAAACCGCCGACCACTGGATCGACGACATCACCGCGGCCGACGGCATCCCCTACTGGGACGACGGCGCGCCGGGCCTGGCGAAGCTGGGCGATTGGAAGGCCCGCGCCGCCGACCCATACAACGACCACGAGCCGGTCGATTCGTCGGCCGCCGCGATCGCGGCGCAGGGCCTGCTGCGCCTCGGACGGTTCATGGGCCGCAAGGGCCAGCGCTACACGCAGGCGGGGCTGACCGTCGCCCGCACGCTGCTCGATGAGCCCTACCTCTCGACATCGCCCAGGCACCAGGGCCTGCTGCTCCACAGCATCTACCACCGCCCCAACAACTGGGACCACATCCCCAAGGGCAGCAAGATCCCCCACAGCGAGTCCTCCCTCTGGGGCGACTACCACCTGCTCGAGCTGGGTATCCACCTGCGTCGCATCATCGATAGCGGCGCCTACTACACGTTCTTCGCGGGCATCGAAATGTAAAAACGCCCACCGCTGGGCGGTGGGCGTGGACATCGCACGCTCGAACGGGTCGCCGCGCGCCAGGTCTCGACGCCGCGGCGACCATTCGTAAGTCGTTCATAGGGCGATGCTTACGAACACTGCAAAGCAAGAATACGACATTAATACCAGATATTCAGCACCAGCTGGGTCTCTGCGAGTTTCCCTTGAAACAGGGCGACCGTGCTGGTCACAAACTTCACCTCGATATCCGGGTGGGCGTCGAGCCAGTCGTTGATGCTGTTGTCCATGTACTTCAGCCCTTCCTCGCTGTATTTGCCGTGGAAGGTGCGGACATGGGTGGCGCCGGTGCCGTTCTTGTTGGGCTTGCGCTTGAAGTCTTCCTTGCGCTGAATCCCGTCGTGGTCGAACTTGATGATCTTCTTGGCCGGCTCGGCCTCGACCGGCGCGGTCTCGACGAGCTCGAGCGTGTCATCGACGGTCTCGCCATACTTGGTGCTGTGAACGGTCGGGCGGTCATAATCCTCGGCCGTCTCGCACACCGTCGCGGCCATCGGGTCATGCGCCGCGTGATGATGCGTCGCGTGATGGCCGCCCGCGGGGTGGCCGCCCGCAATGTGTGTGGGCGTGGCGTGGTTCGCCGCCGCGGCGCTGACACTGCCTGAAGGGCGAAGGCCGCCCTGCTGCTGGGGCGCGATCGCCTGCGGCGGCCGGATGCCGCCCGGCTGGACCACGTGCCCACCTGCGCGCAATCCGCCCGGCGCTGCGGGCTGCGGCATCCCGACGGCGCGCGGCTGCGGCGGATGAAGGGTTGTCGGCTGTGACGGGTGGGCGACCCCGCCCGAAGGAACGCCGGTGGTCGGATGAGCACCCCCGGCGGGGTGCATCGATGGACGGTTTGACGGTGGGCCCTGCTGGTGCATGGCACAACCTCCTGCTGTGCGGGCAGGCCATTCCCTTGCAGAGCGGCCGGCAACCGCTGTCCCGGTTCAGCGACGCCGCACGACAGCGACGATCGCCACAAAAGATGTGTCTGCCGAATTGTAACCGATCCTTTGGGAATTTGGGCGGTCTGCGACAAAAAGGTAGGACCCGGTTTCGCGCGACCGAGATCGCGCCCGTCGCAACCGTCGGGTGATCCCACCGCCGTGCGCCCACCGTTGTCGGCCACGCCGTCATCCGCCGCCCCGCCATCCGCCGCCCCGCCCGTGCGCCACCCCATCCGCCACTCCGTCCGTCGTCAGCCCGTTTTCCGCCGCCCCACCATCCGGCACCGGGCGGTCGTGCCACCGCGCTCCCGCGCGAGCCGGCCGTCAGGCACGGGCCAGGCTCGTGCGCGGCGGGTCGCTGCCACTTGTTCCACGTGGAACTAGCG
>CAZBOE010000178.1:4077-9715 GCA_964493365.1 uncultured Tepidisphaeraceae bacterium
CTTGCATGACTCCGCGCGCGTGGTACGCTCGCGCCACCACACGGTTCCACGTGGAACAACGATCCATCCACCCGACACGGAGGTCACCCCCAATGAGCAAATCCGCTCCCCCAAAACCCGCACCCTCGGCCAAATCCGCCCCCTCGACCAAGCCCGCGCTTGCGGCCAGCACCGCCACACAAGCCAAGCCCGCCCTGTCGGCCAAACCCCGTCTCGGACGCGGCCTGTCGAGCCTGATCAAGCCGCCCGCCGCCCCGCAAACTTCCCCGTTGGTCGAACGGTCGATCCCGGTTAGCCCCACGGCGCCCGCCGACGCTTCGGCCTCGCCGCCCGAGTTGGCTGGCAATGAAGCCGCGGCCCACACGCCCGCTGCCGTCGCCCCCGGAACGCCCGTCCACGAGTTGCCGGTCGATCAGATATCCCCCAACCCCCACCAGCCCCGGCGGCACTTCGATGAAGCCCAGTTGGCCGAGCTCTCGGCGTCGATCAAGTCCAATGGGCTGATCCAGCCGGTCATCGTCCGCAAGGTGGCTGGCGGCTATGAGCTGATCGCCGGCGAGCGGCGTCTGCGTGCCAGCAAGCTGGCCGGCCTGACCACCATTCCCGCCGTCGTGCGGGGCGACGTCGATGGCTATACCCAGGCCCAGCTCGCGCTGGTCGAGAACATCCAGCGTGCCGATCTCAACCCGATCGACCGCGCCCTCGCCTATCGCACCCTGCTCGATCAGCTCGGCCTCACGCAGGCGGAGCTGGCAGGGCGGTTGGGCGAAGACCGCTCGAGCATCGCCAACCATGTCCGCCTGCTCGACCTCGCGGTGACGGTGCAGGAGCTCGTCCGCGACGGCCGACTCTCGCTCGGCCACGCCAAGCTGCTGGCCGGCGTGCCCGACGCCACCGAGCAGCACCGCCTGGCCAATCTCGTGCTGACCCAGTCGCTCTCCGTCCGCAACCTCGAGCGGCTGATCGCCCAGTCGGCCGCCGCCAAGCCGGCCAAGGCGCCCGCCGCCGGGGCGGCCCACCTCGCCGACCTGGAGAAGAACCTCGCCCGCCAGCTCGGCATGCGGGTCCAGGTCAAGGCCGGAAGCAAGGGCAAAGGCCGGCTGATCGTGCATTACGCCAACCTCGACCAGTTCGACGATCTGCTGAGCAAGCTCGGCCTGCAGGCGGAGTAGCCTGCGGGCGGAACAGACCGTGTTCCACGTGGAACAGCGGCCTCCGCTTCGGATGCACGAGCAGGGCCGGCGGCAGGGCGTTTCCCGGTCCGGGATTCTTCCGCCGAGCTCCCCTAAACTGCTGATGTGCATGACGCCCCCGATCACCCCGCGCCTTCCCCCCACCCCGGCGGGGCGGTCGACCTGACCATCATCGGGGGCGGGCCCACCGGGCTCTATGGCGCCTTCTACGCCGGCCTCCGCGGCATGACCGTCCGTATCGTCGACTCCCTGCCACAGCTCGGCGGGCAGGTGATGGCGCTCTACCCCGAGAAGTATATCTACGACGTCGCCGGCTTCCCGAAGGTGCTCGGCAAAGAGCTGGTCGCCCGGCTGGTCGAGCAGGCCATGCAATACCGCCCGGCCGTCGAGCTCGGCCACGCCGTCCTGTCTCTGACCCAAACGCCCCCCGCCCCCGGCCTCGCCCCGATCACCCATACCCTCCCCACCATGGCTGCGGCGATAACCGGCGCTAGACAAGCCGGCGCGGGACATACCGGCGCGGGACAAATCGGCGCGGAACCAACGGGTGCGGGACAAGCCGTGGCAGGACAGACGGCGGCGGGAGGCGCGGGCGCAACCATCAACTCGACGATCCCGCCGCTTGCCTCCCCGGCGGCCTCGTCAACCGACCCCGTCACGCCGGGCCTGCCGGCCTTTGCCGCCCCATCGGCTCCAAGCCCCGCACCCTCACCCGACCAAGGGCCCCGATTCCACCTTCAAACCACCGGCGGCGTTTTCTCGTCGCGGTCGCTGCTGATCTCCACCGGCATCGGATCGTTCGCGCCCCGAAAGCTCGGCCTGCCCGAGGAGGCGGACTACGTCGGCCGGGGGGTGTATTACACCCTCGCCAGGCCCGACGACCTCGCGGGCAAGCGTGTTCTCGTGGTCGGCGGCGGCGATTCCGCCTTCGACTGGGCCAACGCGCTGCTGCCCGTGGCCCGAAGCGTGACCCTCGCCCACCGGACCGACCGATTCCGCGCCCACGAAGACTCGATCCAGCGTTACCGCACAGGCGGAGGCAATATCCTGACATTCTCCGAAGTCAGAAGCATCGCCGGGGGCGGGGCGGTCGAGCGATGCACCGTGCATGACAATCGCAGTAAACGCGACCAAACCCTGGAGGTCGACGCCATCGTGGTATCCATTGGATACCACACCTCGCCCGGCCCGCTGCGCGATTTCGGGATCGACCTCACGCCGGCCGGAAAGATCCGCGTCGATAGCACCATGCGCACCACCCGCCCCGGTCTCTTCGCGGCCGGCGATGTCGTCGACTATCCGGGCAAACTCGCGCTGATCGCCACGGGCTTTGCCGAGGCCGCGACCGCAGTCAACCACGCCAAGCAGTTCATCGACCCCGCAGCCCGGGTCTTTCCCGGGCACTCGAGCGAAAGGTGACGGCGTCATCCCGCGTGCGATGATGCAGGATCAGCACCGACCCGCCATCTCTGGGGGGCAACCGCCACCGTTGCCCCCGGGGCGAATCGGCCTCAGGCACGCCTTGAATTCCCTGCGCCAAGACGGGTACATTGCGGTATCGAACCCCGCCGGGTGGGAATGGTCTAATCGGGTGGAATTCATGTTGGAAATCATTGCCGCAATCGCGGCCATCGTGGTGATCGTAAAGCTTGCGTCGAATGACGGTCTGTCTCCATGGCTGTGGGGCGGCATCATGTTGTTGCTGGCTTTCGCAAGCATCGTGCTGATCCCGCTGCCGTATCTGCGCATCCTGATCGCCGGCATCGTCACGTTCTGCGCGATGATCGGCTACAAGGTCGCGTACAACAAATAGGCGGCTTACACGCCGGGGGTCACCAGCCCTCGACCGACTCCGCTTGCTCTTCCTGAAGCGTCGATGCCGCCATGCCGACGGCCGCCAGCGGAAGCGCCGCCGCGATGAGCAGGGCGATGATGCCGATCACCACCGGCCGGGCCTTGAGCGCCGGCACCGCCAGCGGCGCCGCGCGCGACACCCATGCCGTCAGCGGGGCGATGGCCAGCAGCAGCACATACACCCAGCGCATGTCCGCCGTGTAGAGCAGGCCCGCGAGCAAGACCCCGCCCCACAGCGGCGTGACCAACATCGGCAGCCCGCGCGACGCGTCGGCCCTGGGCGAGCGGAGCGAAGCAACAAAGACCACCGACAAGACCAGCGCCATCGCGCCCAGCCCCTGACCCAGCGATTGACTGCCCGACACCGCCACCACCGGCGCACTGAGCCCGACCGCGGCCGACAGTGTTCCGAGCATCATCGGCGCGCCGTCCGCCCTGGCCTGCAGCGTGCTGCTCGCCCACAGGGCGGTCATCGCCAGTGCCGGCAGGATCAGCCACATCGCCTTATCGAGCGTCGACCAGACGGCGAACTCTTCGCCAGTCTCCCAGTTGATGTCGACCGCGTTCCACTTGCCCACGATGATCGCGCCGGTGACCGCGAGCGAAATTCCCAGCGCCAGCAGCCCGCGCAGCGCCCACACCCACGCGGCCGACCGCGCCGGCAGGAGCAGATCGATCCCCGCGACCAGCGCCGCCGCGATCGGCAGATAAAACATCCAGTCGCCCGCCACCACCGGCGGAAACGGCGGCACCGATGCCGGACCGGCCATCGCCACCATCACCGCGACCCCGGCCGCGACCGTCGCCGCGCCGACCGCCAGCAGCCTCGGCACAAACTCGACGACCCCGCCCCTTCTCCACGGCCGCCAGGCCAGCCCCGCGCCAATCCCCAGCAGCAACGGAACCAGCACCGCAAAGATGAGAATGGGTGTAGTGAGCATGTCAGCACGCCACGTTGAAGACCGCAGAAGAATCGGCCCAGGGCGCACAGATGCGCAAAACACAAGTCGCGCGAGCCCGCCGCGGCAGCCAGCCGCCGCCGGCTCTACCGCCGGCCCCGGCGCTGGCCCCGATGCGGGGCGATGTGCGTCGCCCATCGTGCCCGGGTGTTGCCTGCGTCTGCTGCCAATGCGCTGCTCGCTGGATCCCGCCGCGCTGCGCGGCGTCTTTCGCCGATCGAATCCGAAAGCATCCGCGGAGGCCCGGCCCGCTGCGAGCCTGGCCTCCGCGGCAGGGAGATCGTTACTGCTTGGCCACTTCCAGCGACACGGTCAGGTGCACCTCGTCGCCCAGCGGGCCGACCATCGCGTCCATGCCGAAGTCCGTCCGCTTGATCGTGAATGTGGTCTCAAAGCCCGCGACTTCCACGCCGTCGGGCGTCTTGCCTTCGCCGGTCTTCACCAGCTTGACCGTGATCGGACGGGCCTGCCCGCGCAGCTTCAGCTCACCCGCCACCTCATATTCTGTGTCCGAGATCTTCGTAAACCCGGTGCTGGTGAACTCGATCGCGGGGAACTGCTCGGCCGCGAAGTAGTCGTTGCTAAGCAGGTGGGCGTCGCGCTTCTGGTTGCCGGTGTCGATGCTCTTGGCCGGCACGCGCACGACCAGCTTGCTGCTCTCGGGGCTGTCGGGGTTGAAGGTCAGCGTGCCGACCGGCCCGTGGAACATGCCATAGCTCCAGCTCGCGCCCAGGTGCTTGATGCGGAACACCACGTGCGAGTGAACCGGATCGACCTTCCAGTCGGCCGCCATCACCAGCGGCGCAGCGCCGAGCAGCGAGGCAGAAACCAAACCCATCACCAGCGACTTGCGAATCGAAGCAACCATGTCACGTCTCCCTTGAAAGCCCCAGGCGCCGGCGGCCCGGGAAGTTGTTTGTGGCCGGCGGTCTCCCGGGGTTTCGGCGCGCCAACCGGCGACGCCGACAACCCGGGAAACCCATTGTGCGAAAAACCCCGGTCAACCCTAGTGCAGAAAAATCGAAGTGGGAAAGACCGCAGTGCGAAAAACCGAAGTGCGGAAGAACCGCCGTTTGGAAATAGCCTGTTCGAAGAAACCCGCTATGAAAAAGTCCCTTCGGGAAGTCCCGCTGCTCAAAAAGCCGATAGCGATCAGCTCAGGCCGCCGGCGCAATCACTGCGCGGTGAAGCCGCCATCGACGACGATCGACTGTCCGGTGACAAACGCCGCCCCGGCCGACGCGAGCCACAGCACCGCCGATGCGATCTCCTCCGGCTTGCCCACCCGGCCGACCGGGTGAAGCCCCGCGAGATAGTCGAGGCCCGCCTTGCCGCCGGCGAAGCGGTCGAGCATGTCGGTCGCCACACCGCCCGGCGAAACGGCGTTGACGCGGATGCCTTCCTTCGCCACTTCCAGCGCCACCGCCCGAGTCAGCCCGATCACCGCGTGTTTCGCGGCCACATAGAAGTTGACGTTCGCCATGCCGATGTGCCCCGCGACCGAGGCGTTGTTGATGATCGCGCCGGCGCCCGCGGTCTTGCGGATCGCGGGGATCTCATACTTCATCGCCAGGAACGTGCCGCGCACGTTGCCGTCGAAGATCTTGTCGTAGGTCTCGTTGGTCTGCTCGG
>CAZBOE010000179.1:0-9665 GCA_964493365.1 uncultured Tepidisphaeraceae bacterium
TCACCGTTCACCGCCACCAGCGCTTCGGTGTCGCGCGCGATCTCGCTCAGCGGCTTCAGCGTGGTCTGCCAGGGCCCGGCGCCGTCGGGGTCGGCGCCGGCTGGCGCGCTGAACACCTCGACATCGGCCTGCGTCAGATCCACTTTCACCACATGGATTCTCCGCGGCGGCGCGGTTTCGATGATCCGCTGATGAACAACCCCCGGCGTCAGCTCGCGCGGCGGCGATGCCAGCCGCGATCCTGCCGTCTCGGGAGGATTGGCCGGCCCAGTAGTTGGACGCGTCGCGGAAAGTGCGTCTCGCGTATCGAGCGGGTCGACGCCAGCGACGCCGGCATCGGGCGCATCTCGGCCCTGCGATCGGGCTGATTCGTCGCCTGACGCGGGGCGGGTCTGGCTGTGGCTCGGCGATGCAGAATCGGCCTCGGTCGCGGGCGAGTCAACGCCCGCAGCGGTTGCGTTGTCGAGAGCCGGCGCGGATGTCGGTTGAGTGGTCGGTGTCTCGGCCCGGGCAGCGGCCGCCGCGCACAGGGAGAGCACGCCGGCAAGGGTGATACATCTGATCCAGGTTGTCGTGCACATGCCCATGGCGTCATTGTCTCCATGGCGCCGGAACAATCGAATCGGCCGACCATCGCCGCCGGCAGGCGTGATGCTGGCGCGAGCGAATCGGACTCTTTCGCGGTCGCCCCGTTGGAAGATGGTCGGGTTGGACGATAATCAATCCGGACGATCGCCCACCCGGGTGAGCACCGCCCCGGTTGACCAACCTCGGGGCGCGTGAGTCGGGTCTGGCGACCAGTGGGCACGGTTGGGCGGCAGAAGGCAAGGCTTGGCGGCAGAATGGGAGACAGCATGCATCGGGTTCTTATCCTTGGCGCGGGCAAGATCGGCTCGGCGATCGCCCGCTTTCTCACCGGCACGGGCGAATATGACGTCGTGCTGGCTGATGTCGACGCACCGGCGATCGAACGCCTCCGCGGCAACCCCGCGCTGTCGCGCGCGAGGCTCATACAGCTTGATGTCACCGACGCGTCGGCCCTGATCGCCGCGATGCGCGATCGTCAGAGCGTGATCAGCGCGCTGATCTATTCGCTCAACCCCGCGGTCGCGGCGGCCTGTCTCGAGGCAGGGTGCAGCTATTTCGATCTGACCGAAGATGTCGCCACCACGCGGGCGGTCAAAGAGATCGCCACCCGCGCCGGCGCGCGGCAGATCTTCATGCCCCAGTGCGGACTGGCTCCGGGGTTTGTCTCGATCGCGGCCATGCACCTCACGCAGATGTTCGACCGGCTCGACGAGGTCAAGATGCGCGTCGGCGCGCTGCCGGTGTTTCCGACCAACTCGCTCAAATACAACCTCACGTGGAGCACCGACGGTCTGATCAACGAATATTGCAACCCGTGTGAAGCCATTCACGACGGGCGCAAGATCGAGCTGCTTCCGCTCGAGGGCACCGAGCGATTCAGCCTCGACGGCATCGACTATGAGGCGTTCAACACCTCGGGCGGGCTGGGCACGCTGGCCGACACGCTCGACGGCCGGCTGCGCACGCTCAACTACAAGACCGTCCGCTACCCGGGCCACCGCGATCTGATCGCCTTCCTCACGCGTGACCTGCGCCTCAGCGAGCGCCGCGAGTTGCTCAAAGATGTGCTCGAGAACGCCGTGCCGATCACGCTGCAGGATATTGTGCTGGTCTTCGTGACCGTCACCGGCTGGCGCGAAGGTCGGCTCACCCAGCTCACCGACGCGCGCAAGGTCTATGCCGATGTCGTCGACGGTCAGCCCTGGAGCGCGATCCAGATCACGACCGCCGCCGGAATCTGCGCCGTGGTCGATCTCCACGCGGCCGGCGCGATCAAGGGCAACGGCTTCATCCGCCAGGAGCAGGTCAGCCTCACCGAGTTTTTGAGCAACCGCTTCGGCAAGCGCTACGCCTCGGCCAAGTGAGCCGACACATCGAAGCGCGACGATAGACGGGCCAGGCGCCCGGGCCGGCAGCCTAAAATGCGGCACGCGTGGTGGCGTGATCGGCGTTGCAGGTCACGCCTATCATCGCGTGATGGACCCCGGCTGTTTGCGCTTCGAACAGGTGACCCGCTGCGAGCTGTGTCAGCGGGATGTGCCTCGCCGGTTGATCACGCTGCATCATCTGCTTCCGAAGCAGAAGGGCGGTAAAGCGGATCACCGGACGCCGCTGTGTCGGCCGTGCCACAAGCAGATCCACGCGACCTTCAGCAACACCGAGCTTGCCCAGCGCTACACCACGCTGGAGGCCATCCGCACCGACCCGCTGATGGGCCCGTTTCTCAAGTGGATTTCGCGCCAGTCGCCCGATCGAAACTTTCACACCGCGATGAGCACTGCCCACCCGGGCGACAAGCGCCGCCGACTGCGAGAGCGACGCAGGATGAGATGAGTGAGGAGTGAGGAGTGAGGAGTGAGGAGTGAGGAGTGATGAGTGAGGAGTGAGGAGTGAGGAGTGAGGAGTGAGGAGTGAGGAGTGAGGAGTGACGCTATTCCCGTCGGCTGCTTCTGACAACCGGGACCGCCAAAATCTAGCCGACTGCCGAAGCTTATCTGCCCGCTGCCTACTGCCTGCTGCCCTCCACAAACAGCCTTTCCATCGTCTGACCTAGCTGGGCGAAGACCAGCGACACATTGACGTTGGCGTCGAGGTGGTCGGCGGCCTGGTGGATGGCGTCGACCGCCTGGCACAGGCGTTCGTGGCGGTCGGCGTCGGCGGTCTCGGCCATCCGGGCGCGGATCGGCTGCGTCGCCAGCGTGAGGTAGAGCGTGTAGCCGTCGCGGGTGGCTTGGTCTTTCGACCCCAGCGGATCGCGTTCGAGTTGCCGGGCCGCCCATGCGTCGGCCGACTTCTTGAACACGTCGCCCAGCTTCTCGACGCTTCGGCCGCTCAGCAGCGTCGAGATCGCATCCTGCACACCCGCGGCATGGTCGAGCACACCGTCGTCGATCCACCGCAGCGCGAGCCCGACCGATCCCTGTGCCAGCCGTGTCGCGGCCCGCGCCGCCTCCGGGTCGATCTTTCGATCCAGCAGCGGCTGCATGACCATCTCGTCCGACAGCGGGCGAAATCGGATCGTCTGGCAGCGGCTTCGGATCGTGGGCAGCAGCGCATCGGGCGCGGGCGTCACGAGCACGATCACCGTCCGCCCGGCCGGTTCCTCCAGCGTCTTGAGAATCGCGTTCTGCGCCGCAAGGTTCATCGTCTCGGCCTCTTCGACGATGAACACCTTGCCCACGTTCATCGCGGCCTTGCGGTTGGCCGGCTCGATCAGCTCGGGCCGCAGCACGTTGATCGACAGGTCGATGCCCTTGCTCTTGCCGGTCTTGTCGTGGTAGCGGATCAGGTCGCGCGTGATGACGTGAAAGTCAGGATGCGTGCCCGCGTGATAGAGCCGGCACGCCTCGCACCGCCCGCAGGCTCTGGCCGAGGCGACGTCGGGCTTCTCACACAGAAACACCTGCCCCATCGCGCGGGCGGTCGTCGATTTGCCCACCCCCACCGGCCCGGCAAACAGCAGGGCGTGCGGCAGGGTATTGCTCGCAATCGCCCCGCGCAGCGCCGCCACCGCCTGCGGCTGACCGATAATGTCGTCGAGGGTGAGCACGGCGGAAGTATATCGCTCTTCCGCCCGGTATCGCCCACCCGGCGATCGATCATCAACGTTCCGACGGCAACGCCGGTCGGCGGCCGACCGACGTTGCCCAATCGCGTGGGGCCGCTGCGCCCCGTGGACTATCGCGGTTTGACCGCAAAGACCTTCACGCTGGCGGCGTAGTGGTTGACGTCGTAGCGGCCGAGCAGGTCGCCCAGTTCCTGGTGAAGCGGCTTCACCGCAGCGCCGTCATCGCCGCCGCAGCAGGTCGAGGCGGTCGAAGAGGTCGCGATGGTCAGCGACTTGCGCTGGCCGCCGCCACAGCAACCGGTGTCGGTCGATGTTGCCTGCGTCGATGCTGCCTGGGTCGATGTCGTCTGGTTAGACCGCTGAGCCGAGGTCGTCTGCCCTGAGGGCGTGCAGCAGCCCGACTGGTTTTCGACCTTCGCATAGGCGTTGAGGTCGGCGCCGCTGTCAACGATCTCGACGTGTCCGAAGCCCGCCTCAAGCAGCCCCTGCCGATACGACTCGATCGGGATTGCCCCGGCGATGCACCCGACATAGGCCCCCACGCTGGCCGCCAGTTCGGGCGGCAGGTCTTTGCGCAGCGCGATGTCGCTGGCGGCCAACCGCCCGCCGGGCTTGAGGATGCGCAGCACCTCGCGAAACACCGCGGGCTTGTCGGGCGCGAGGTTGATCACGCAGTTGCTGATCACGCAGTCGACGCTCGCGTCGGGAAGCGGAATGCGATCGATCTCGGCGAGATAGAACTCGACGTTGGTCATCGGCTTTCCGCCCGGGCCCTTCTGCGCGTTCTTCCGCGCCAGGGCGATCATCTCGGGCGTCATGTCGATGCCGATTGCGCGGCCGGTCGGGCCGACTTTCTGCGCCGCCAGGAAGACATCGAGCCCGCCGCCCGAGCCGAGATCGACCACCACTTCGCCCGGTCGCAGCGACGCCATCGCGGTCGGGTTGCCGCAAGACAATCCCATGTTCGCCTCGGCGGGAATCGACGTCAGTTCCTCCGCCGAATAGCCGAACGCCTCGGCCACCGCGCGCACGCCGTCGTGCTTGGTCGAAAGTCCGCTCGTGGCCGAAAGGGCATAGCGCTCACGCACCGCACCGGTAATCGATTGACTCATGACTGCTCCATTCATTTCTCGTCGCCGTCGCGGTGACCATCGCCTTGTGAGGTCGGCGCGCTGGTCGCCGCGGCGGCGCGTTAGCGGCAAGCTCCGAATCGCCTGGTTACTTCGCCAGCGAGTCCGGCAGCGTTTCCACCCACGCCCTGATTTCGTCTCTCACGCGCCGGTAATGCGGCATGGCCTCTTCATCGCCCGCGGCGTGTGCTTCCCGCGCCAACTTGGGCGGGTCATCAAACCCCACGTGCACAACCCGCGTCTTGCCCGGAAACACCGGACACGTCTCATTCGCGTGGCCGCTCACGGTCACCACGTAGTCGAAGGGGATATGCATGACGCTGTCGACGTGCTTCGACGACTGCCCGGTGATGTCAACGCCCGCCTCGGCCATCGCGCGGATCGCCAGCTTGTTCATCCCATGCGGATCAACCCCCGACGAATACGCCTCGATGGAATCACCCTTGAGATGGCGCGCCCATCCCTCGGCCATCTGCGATCGACAGGAGTTCCCCGTGCACAAAAACATGATCTTCAGCATGCTCGCCTCACCCTCTTGTGGTTGAACTGACCTTGTTCGTTCTCGAGCGGTTCGATCCCGAGTGGTTTGATTCCGGGTGATTCGATCCCGCGCGGTTCGATCCTGATCGCCTGCGTCGCGAGACACCGCTCTCGACGCGGCCATGGCCCCGGGCCGCGCAATCGCAGGCGGCGCCAGTCGAGCCGATCGAGCAGCAGGCGCTCTCCCGGCCCGCATTGGCCTCGCACAGCTTCATCTTGCTCCGAACGGATGCGTCAACCCGCTCGGTCGTGTCACCCCGTTCGGTCGCATCATCCCGTTCGGTCGTCTCGCGATGGACGGATTGCAGCCCGTCATCGACGCAGGGAAGCCCGCGTCGGCGGCGCTCCAGCGCCCGCTCGTCGCGCGCCATCTGCGGAATGCCGTCGAAGCAGCAGGCCAGGCATTCGAACAGGCGGGCGTGCAGCCGCGTCTGCGGCGGCGCAAGGCGGTAGTAAATCCACGTTCCCTGTCGCCGGGTCAGAACCAGCCCGGCCGACCGGAGATAGGCGAGGTGGCGCGATATCTTGGGCTGCGGCATCGCCAGCACCGCCGTCAGGTCGCAGACACAGACCTCGCCGCCGCTCATCAGCCTCAGCAGCCGAAGCCGCGTGCGATCGGCAAACGATCGGAAGAGCCGATCGGCCTGCTGAGGTTTGCGGGTGGACGTCGCCATGATGAATACGCCAAAGCGTATATACGTTCAGGCAGATATGCAACACCAGACGGTGTAACCCGATCGACCCCTGACGACCCTCGAAGCCGCGGATGAATTCAGGACTTGGCGCTGACGGCGGCCGCCAGCGAACGAATGCGCTCGACCATGCCCCACAAGCCATTGCGGCGCGTGGGCGAAAGGTGGTCTTCCAGGTCGAGCTGCTTGAGCAGCCCCCTGATGTCAAACGCCAGGATGTCCGCGGCCCGCTGCCCCGAGTACACCCGCTGCAGCACCGCAATCAGCCCGCGCACGATGCCCGCATCCGACGTCGCGACGAAATCGATCACGTCGGTCCCCGGCCTGACATGGGCAGCGAGATAGACCGTGCTCTGACAGCCGTGCACCCGGTTGGCTTCCGACATCTCCTGCTTCGACATCGGGGCCAGGTGCTCGCCCATCTCCAGCAGATGCTGATAGCGCTCGTTCCAGTCGGAGAGAAAGTCGAAGACGTCGACCAGTTCCTGCGCCGCCTCGGCCTGCGGGCGGTGACCGGGCGCAGGGCTTCCCGCGGAAGCCGACGGCGAACCGTCGCCTCCCGTCGGCTCGGCGGAGGCCGCCGCTGCCGCGCGTGAGCCGGCCGCATCATTGGCCGACCGGGCGGGTGGCGATGGGTGTGCAGTCGACGCGGGGGCCGCAGAAGCGTGCGCCGCAGACGAAAGCGACGCTGTAGACGAGAACGATCCGGGAGACGCCAGCGATCCCGGCGACGCCGACGCGCGGGGCTTGATCACCTGGCGCAGCGCGTGCACCAGTGCGTCGACGTCTTCGATGGTGTTGTAGGCCGCGAGCGACGCCCGCGCGGTCGCGGGAATGCCGAATCGCTCCATCACCGGCTGGCAGCAGTGGTGCCCGGTTCGCACGGCCACGCCGTGGGTGTCGAGCAGGAGCCCGATGTCCTGCGGGTGCATGCCGTCGACCACGAACGACAACACCGAGGCCTTGCGCGGCGCGGTGCCGACGAGCCGCAGCCCCGGGATATCCGACATCAGTTCGGTCGCGTATTCGAGCAGGGTGTGCTCGTGAGCCGCCATGGCCGACAGGTCGAGGGCCGCGGCATAATCGACCGCGGTGCCGAGCCCGATCGCGCCGGCGATGTTGGGCGTGCCGGCCTCGAACTTCATCGGCAGCTCGTTCCAGGTCGAGCCGCTGAAGCTGACCGAACTGATCATGTCGCCGCCGCCCTGGTAGGGCGGCATCGCATCGAGCAGCGACTGGCGGCCCCACAACACCCCGATCCCGGTGGGCCCGAAGATCTTGTGTCCGCTGAAGACGTAGAAATCGCAGTCGATCGCCTGCACGTCGGTCGGAAAATGCGCCACCCACTGTGCCCCGTCGATCAGCACCTTGGCGTCCGACCTCTGCCTCGCCAGCCGCACGACCTCCTGCGCGTCGATGATCGTCCCCAGCGAGTTGGAGAGGTGGCTCATTGCCACGATCCGCGTCCGCTCGCCCAGCAGCCGTTCGTATTCGTCCATCCTCAGCTCGCCCGTGTCGGTGATCGGCACGACGCGGATCACCGCCCCCGTCTGCTGCGCGACGAGCTGCCACGGGACGATGTTGGAGTGGTGTTCGAGGTGAGAGAGGATGATCTCGTCGCCGGGCTTGAGCACCTGCCGGCCGAGCGACGCCGCGACGAGGTTGATCGATTCGGTGGTGCCGCGGGTGAAAATCACCTCACGCTCGCTCGCCGCATTGAGGAACCGCGCCACCCGTCGGCGGGCCTGTTCGTAAAGCTCGGTCGAATTCTTGGAGAGCGTGTAGACGCCGCGGTGGATGTTCGCGTTGGCGGTCTCGTAATAGCGCCGCAGCGTGCTGAGCACGATGGCGGGCTTTTGGGTGGTGGCCGCGTTGTCGAGGTAGACCAGTGGCCGCCCGTTGACCAGGGTCCGCAGGATCGGGAAATCGGCACGCATCGCAAGCGGGTCAAACGCCGACCGTGTTTCGAGCCCAGGCTGTCGCGCAAGAATAGACATCCGGGGGGATTGTAGGACAGACCCGGAGCGGGGGCGACTCTTACCGGGCGCCGTCATCCGACCGCCAAGCGGCCCGCGCCGTGCCCCCGGGTCCATTTATCCGCCTTGTGGGTGTCGAACGGCTTGGGTGCCTTCGTAGACGGCCAGTTCTTCATGGAGTCTGGCGATCATTTTTCTGACGCCTGCCTTGACGAGACCTTTCCCATCCGGATGCGAACGCTCTAGCGCTCGAAGCCGTTCTTCCATGGACCGCAGCTCGTCCTGAGCCTTTCGATACTCGATCGGTGTGTCAATCATAGCTCCACCTCGACCAGGCCCTTCCGCCGGCCGTCGTGCTCGCGAGTTCGACCAAAAAACTCGACCCAGTCTGCCCAGTCGGTCTCGTCCTCCGCTGCGAAGAGTTCCTCTGGTCGGCGTGTCAGCAGCATCGTCTCCAACTCGCAGGCGGCATCGGATTCGAGTGCGACCTGCCGGGTGAAGTCGTGCGGCAGCCAGACGACCGCATCGACATCCTGCGGGTCGACCTTGGCGGTGACAAAGCTTCCATCAACAAAGAGGCGTCTGGCGGAAACCTGCCGGGCGAGGAAGACCCATCTCTTGAGGCGGAGCGCCAATCGGCGTCGCCGTGCACTGGCCGAGCCGAATCGAAACAGCACTTCCGCCTCAGACGCCGGATGGACGCCCTCCGGCAGATATCCGTCGGCTCGGAAGTCGGGAAGCATCAACTCGATCATACCAGACGGATCGGAAACGTCCCGCCCGATAGCCTCTTGCCCCTGTCTCCGCTATGGTAGATAGGCTATTGTTGCACACTTTTTTCAGGAGCCATTGCCGATGTCGGGTATGACCATCACCGAGAAGATCCTTGCCAAGCACTCCGGCCGTTCGCGCGTCGAGGCCGGGGAGAATGTCTGGGTCAATGTCGATGTCCTGATGACCCACGACGTCTGCGGCCCCGGGACGATCGGCATCTTCTACGAGCAGTTCGGCAAGAACGCCCGCGTCTGGGACCCCGACCGCGTCGTGGTCATCCCCGATCACTATATCTTCACCGCAGACCAGAAGTGCCACCGCAATGTCCAGATCTTGCGCGATTTCGTGAAAGAGCAGGGGCTGAAATACTACTACGACCCTGATTTCATCACCGGCAACCCCGGCATGCCCAGCCCCTATCGCGACCCGACCAAGACCAGCTACAAGGGCGTCTGCCATAAGGCGCTGCCCGAGGAAGGGCACGTCCGACCGGGCGAAATCCTCCTGGGCACCGATAGCCACACCTGCACCGCCGGCGCGTTCGGGCAGTTCGCCACCGGCGTCGGCAACACCGACGCCGCTTTCACCCTGGGCACCGGCAAGACCTGGCTCAAAGTGCCGGCCACGATGAAGTTCGTCTTCCACGGGCGCATCCCGCCCTACCTCACCGCCAAAGACCTGATCCTGGCGGTGATCGGTCAGATCGGCGTCGACGGCGCGACCTATCGCTCGATGTATTTCGCGGGCGACGGCATCGCCTCGCTCACGCTCGAAGACCGCATGACCCTGACCAACATGGCCATCGAGGCCGGCGGGAAGAACGGCGTCTGCGATGTCGACGAAAAGACCCTCGCCTACGTCAGAAACCGCTCCAACGTCCCCAACTGGAATGTCTACA
>CAZBOE010000180.1:0-671 GCA_964493365.1 uncultured Tepidisphaeraceae bacterium
GCCGCTCGGGCTCCACCTGTCTCACTCCGGGCCGGGCGGCGGGCGCCTGGGCGGGCCCGGCGGGGGTGGATTGGCCGGCGGGCCGGGCGGCGGCCTCATGGGCGGCATGCGCTTCCTGGCGCCGGTGCTGCCGATGCTCGTGCTCGCGGGGGTGTGGACGCTCGCCGAAATTCTCCGCGCGGCGCCGGTCACGGCACGGGCCGGCGTCGTCGCGACGGTCGTGGCGCTGCAAGCGCTGATGTATGGCGGGGAACTCATCGACCAGGGGCGTCGCAGCAGCACGAACAAGACGCCGATGGTCATGGCGACCCGCGCGCTCGAAGAGGCGGCGCCGCGCGGTTCGGTGGTCATCGCTCAACCCGGGCTGCTTCAGCACCTCGACTTCGTGCGTCATTGGAAGCTCGCCGACGCGTCGGTTATGCGCCCGAGCGGCGGACGCCTGGGAGGACTGCTGGGCGGTCGTGGCGGCGGGCCCGGCGGACTTGGTGGGCCCGGCGCAATGGGTGGGCCCGGCGGAATGGGCGCGCCGGGCGGCATGGGTGGGGCGGGCGGCATGGGTGGGCCGGGTGTCATGGCCTTCCCCGGCGGGCCCGGCGATGTCGGCGGCGACGGCGACGACCCTTCGCCCCAGCAGGCCGCCAAGGCCGAGGCCCGCGCCAAGCTCTACTCGG
>CAZBOE010000180.1:708-1018 GCA_964493365.1 uncultured Tepidisphaeraceae bacterium
GCGAACCGCACATTGGCCCGTTCCAGCCGGCCGTTCTTCTCGACGAACACGCTGTCCGGGCCGTTGATGAGCACGTCGCTGACGTCGATGTCGGTCACCGAGGTGATGCGTGTGAAGACGCCGACCCCGCCCGGGGGTGAGATGCGCGGGCCCGCGGGCGGGCGGGACGGCCAGTCGGCTGACCGCCGCGCGGGAGGCCCGAGGCAGGGCAATCAGCTCCGCGGGGGCCTCGGCGGCGGCGGCGCCGGAGGGCCGTTCGGGCCCGGGCTGGTCGCGGGACAGGATATCGTCATCGTCCGCCTCGACCCGC
>CAZBOE010000180.1:1073-4460 GCA_964493365.1 uncultured Tepidisphaeraceae bacterium
CCTGCCCGCCGAATCATCGCATCGCCCGCGTTGCGGGATATGATGCCGCCGTCGGCGCGGTGCGCCGTGACGCGCGACATGGGCAAAGCGGCGACGATCTCGGTGGCGATGTGCACGTGCAACGGCTCGATGTGGGTGCGCGAGCAGCTCATGGATATCCTGGCCCAGTCGCGCCAGGTCGATGAACTGATTATCTGTGACGATGCCTCTGATGACGACACGGTCGATGTGGTCAAGAGGATGCTCGACAGCTTCGAAAGAGAAGCCCGTCTGATCCGCAACCCGCGGCGTCTGGGGGTCACGAAAAACTTTGAACAGGCGATTTCGTCGTGTACGGGGGAGATCATCTTCCTCGCCGACCAGGACGACCGGTGGGCCATTTCCAAGGTCGATCGTATGTCGGCGGTGTTTGACGATCCGTCCGTCAAGCTTGTGACGAGCAACGCGCAGGTGGTCGATGAACTCGGGCGCCCGCTGGGCTACACCATGTTTGATTCGACCTGGTTCAACCCGCGCGAGCGCGAGATGGCGCGGGAGGGAAACCTGCTCGATGTCGTGCTCAAGCATGCCGTCGTGGCGGGAACGACGATGGCGTTTCGCGCAGACCTTCGGCCGATCCTGCTGCCCATCCCGGACCTGCCTGCGTGCCATGACATGTGGATTGCGCTGCTCGTCGCGGCCATGCGCGACGCGCGGGTTGCGGTGATCGAAGACTGCCTGATGAGCTATCGCCTGCACGGGCGCAACACGGTGGGGATTCGCAAGTTTGACCTGCGCGGTCAGATCGCCATGGCGAAGCGTCAGCTGGCAAGCGGGGCGTTCGAGTTTGGCGCGCGCCTGCACGAGGCGGCGCTGGAGCGCCTGGGCGCGCTAGACCGCGCAGCGCTGCGCAAGGGGGCGACGGAGAAGATCAACGCAAAGGTGGCTCACTGCCGGCGGCGGCATGGCATGTCACACAGTCTCGTCGGCCGGGTGGGCGCGATCACGGGTGAGGCGCTGCGCGGCAACTATGGCCGCTTCAGCTATGGGTGGAAGAGCGTGCTGCAGGATCTGTTCCTGCGATAGGGGTGCGGAGAGACGGTACGATGGAGCGAGTCTGTTGAGTGGGTACGATGATTATGACAAGGTGGTAAGGTTTGCGGTTCTAAGCCCTCTAACCTAGGATTCCCATGAAGATGAATGATAAATGTGCTCACTCTTCTTGGCTTCGCATTGTCGTTGTGGCGGTTGGTCTTTCAGTTAGCGTCGATGTTGCAAGCATTGCGCGAGCTGGCGATGATGCTGAGAAGATTGTTCTAGCCCAGCCTGATGGTTTGATTCGCCCTTTAAGAATGAGCCCGAAGGGGATCATCATTCCACCGGCCGGAGACGCCGCGGCAACGATCGACGAGTTGGCGGCATTCATTACGCGCGAGAAACCTAAGTCTATTACCCTCCTGTGCGCCGATGGCAACGTCACGATCGATACGATCATTAAGGTGCGACTGATGCTCGATCAGGCCTGCACACAGGTCGATCACGGCCCGATGGCGGTTTATGTCGAGTATGCCCTGCATTCGGTCGCGTTCGTCGTCGGCGGCAGGGTTGCTATGTGGGAGACGGCGACAGAATTGCATGTCAGGCTTCCCAAGAGGTTGGATTAGAGCCGTGGTTTCCTTGTTTCAGGCTTAGCTAGTGCTGGGCGGCTTCGTCGACTGCAGCCATGGCTCGGTTGAGCGCCGCAAGCACGGGGTCGGCCACCGCGCCGGCGGCGCTGGCTAGGCGGCCGCCTGCTGGGCCGCCTCGTCGACGGCGGTCATCGCCTTGTTGAGGGCGGCGAGCATCGGGTCGGCCACCGCGCGGGCGGCGATGACGGTGGCGGCCTTGGTGTTCAGGTCGGTCAGCACAATGCGCGTGCCGCCGGCCGAGCGGTCGGGGCTGATGCGGACGGGCCCGCGGAAGGTGGCCTGGATGGTCGTTTCCATGCCGGGAAATCGCAGGATGACGCCGGGATGGAGGTGGGCCTCGATGATCAACTGCGTGCTCGATCGCGCCAGCACGGCGCTGTATGCCTTGCGCAGCGCGTTCATCAGGCGGTTCATGTCTTCCTGCGTCTCGGCCGACTCGTAGAGCAGCTCGGTGGCGCGTTCTTTCTGGGCGCGGGTGAGGGCGCGGTCGCGCTGGAGCAGCGATGAGACGGTGGAGTGAACCTGCCGGGCGTGGTTGAGCTTGGCTTCGATCTCGGGGAGCTTCGCCTTGGCGACGGCGCGCATCGACTCGTCGATGCCGATCTCGATGAGGGTGCGGGTGAAGGTGGGTGATCCGAGTTCGCCGCAGGTGAGGCCGCCGGTGACGGTCATGTGAACGCCCGAGACGACGCCGCCGATGCTCGCGGCGCCGCCGACGACGGCGCGTCCGCCGGTGAGGCTTCCGGTGAGGGTGAGGTTGGCGCCGCAGCGGATGCGGGTGTCGCGGAGGCTCCAGGCGCTGACGGATTTGGCCGCGTGGATGGCGGCATCGCCCTTGCCGTCGATGTCGCCGTTGATGGTGATCGATCCGCCGGACTGGAGTTCGGCTTTGCCGACGGCGCCTGCGATGAACAGGTCGGCGCCTGCTTTGACTTCGAATCCGTCTTCGACGCCGCCGTCGATGCGGACATCGCCGTCGAAATCGACGTTGCCGGTGGAGAACCCGACCGTGTGATCGATATGCCGCATCGGAAAGACCGCGAGCAGACCGTCTTCGAACGAAAGTCGCCCTTCTGCGGTGGCGATGACGACGCCGGCGGTCTGGTCGGCCGCGCCGGCGGCGGGAGTCTGGCGCAGTGTTACATGAGGGCCGAGCCGCCAGGTCGGGGTGAGCTTGCGGCATCGGACGGCTTTTCCGAAGACGTCGAGGCCGTCGCGCCCGGGCACGGCGGCCACCACCTGCGCCAGCACATCGCCCTTGGATACATGGATCGGCTGCGCGCGGTCGGCCTGGGGTGAGGTCGGGCGGGTGTCTGGCGAGGCCTGATCGGCCGGGCCGTTGTCGCTCGGCGGCTTGGCGGCGATCACCTCGAGGCGCTCGGGCTGCCAGTCGATCGGGGCGCTGCCTGAGGAGATGACCATCGGCCGATGCAGCCGGACGCGCCCGTCGGCGTCGGCGAGGCTGGTGACCTTGTTGTGGTCGATCGAGCGATAGCCCTCGGCCTTGAGCCGCTTGAGGATGTCGTCGGACGTGACGCCGTCGGGCGCCAGCACGGGATCGACCCAGACCGTGGCCGCCAGCCTGTCGCGCGAGACGGCCACGAAGAGCCCCGATTCGGCGGTGGACGAGACGTCGCCGTGGGTGGTCGGCCCGGCGACAGGGCGATCATCGGGCGCGGCGGTGGAATCGGGTGTGGAGGTCATGGCGAGTCAACGGCGA
>CAZBOE010000180.1:4491-9647 GCA_964493365.1 uncultured Tepidisphaeraceae bacterium
GCCCCGGGGCAGCCGGCCGGACATCGCCTGAATCGACCATTCAGACGAGCGACTTGAGTGCCCGGCGTGGGGCACGGCCAGGATCGGCGGCGGGGGCCTGCGGCAAGACAGGTTTGGCGGAAAAAACGGCCGGCGGGTGTGCTCCGACAGCGGCTCTAGCGCAAGTCTCTGGCGATCTGCCTGATCAGGCGGATGAGCCGCGGGTCGTGGCGGCGCAGGCCGTGCGGCGGCGGGTCGCCCCCTGCCGGGTGGGCGTGGGCGAGCGGGCCTGCGGCAAGCGGACTGTCATCGCGGTATCGAGCGCCGGGCGTCATGTCGAGCAGGCGCCAGACCACGAGACCGCCCAGCGCCGCCAGCGCGACCGCGAGGGCCGACTGGGCGACGGGGTATTGCTCGGTCAGCGGCAAGGAGAGCGAGCGCCGGCCTGAGAATCCGCCGCGGGTGGGCCCGCCCATCGGGGTGTGGAGGTTGGATTGCCCTGCGTCGGGCACACCGGGGCGGCGCTGCTGCCTGAAGATGCGGATGGCGCGCAGCGCCAGGTCGGTCAGGGAGGGGCTGATGCGTTTGAGCGTCACCAGGGCCTTTCCGGCGCCGCCCACGACGATCTCGCGGCGGCGGTGCGTCGCCGCGAAGAGCACAGCCCGCGCGACCGAGGCCGGGTCATAGACCGTGCCGGGCGGTGCGGGCCTGGTGGGCAGGTGAGACGGCGCGTGGTGGTAGTAGGGCGTATCGATGCTCGAGGGCAGGATGAGGGTCACGGTGACCGCCGATCCCTCGTGCGCGAGCTCTTCGCGCAGCGCGTCGGTCAGGCCGCGCACTGCGTGCTTGCTGGCGGCGTAGGCGCCTTGGAGCGGAATCGACACCACGCTCTCGACCGAGCCGATGTTGATCAGCGTGCCGCCCGAGGCCTTGAGATGTGGCAGGGCGGCTTTTGTGCCGTTGAAGGTGCCGATGACATTGGTGTCGAGAATGCGCCGAAGCTCGGCGGGGTCGGTTTGTTCGACCGTGCCAAACTGCCCGACGCCGGTGTTGTTGACCCACGTGTCGATCCGGCCGAACCGCTCGACAGTCTTGCGCGCCGCGTCAAGCATGGCCGCCTCGTCGGTCACATCGGCGGGCGCGACCATGCACCGCCCGGCGGTCTGCTCGATCTCGCCGGCCACGCGCTCAAGCTCGATCACATCCCGCGCCACCAAGGCCACGGCCGCGCCCGCGCGAGCGAACTGCAACGCCACCTCGCGGCCGATGCCCGAAGACGCACCGGTAATCACCGCCACCTGCTGGCCCACCGCACGTGCCATGTCATGCTCCTGCTCGAGGTCGTCTGGGTCTGCCTGCCGTCGGCTGATCTTCTGGTGCCACCAAAAACCATGCCCAGCGGCGGCCACGGCGGCTGGCGGGCGAAAGGCCGGGAAGAATCGGCGCAAGGCCACTCACGGCGAAAAAAGAGAAGCCCGGCGGATCGGGCCGGGCTTCTCCAAGGAGGAGGAGAGATCGTACACCAGCCTAGACACATCCGATTTATCCGGGTTAGTCGCGTGGCGGCGTGTGTGGGCGAAAAATCCGGGAACCGATTCCGACCGCGTTTAGACGCCGGTTTCCATGGTTGAGCTGGTTTGAAGCTGGTTGTCGATGGCCTTGACGCCGGGCACCGTCGCGGCGGTCTCGACGACACTCATATAGTCTTCGGCAGAGACCGTGCCGCGCAGGGTCACCACGCCGTGGTCCGCCTCCACCTGAAGCTGGCGGAGGCCGTGCAGCGTGTGGTGGCCTAACGTCGAGCGAACTCGCTGCTCGAGCACATAGTCGTCTTCTTCGAGGCCGCGTGGGTCGGAGGCGAGCCCGGATGAGCCGAGGCCCAGCGATCCGCGAAGGTGTCTGCCGACGCGCACGGCCATGTCGCCCACCGGCTGAAGCTGCCGCCCGACGGCCCGGCATGCCGACGCGCGGCGGTCGGCGCCACGGCGACTGTCCATGAAATACATGAGCCCGGCGGCCGCGAACACGGTGACTGCGGCACCGGTCAGGACCGAGCCGAAGGCGTGGGAGGAATCGTCTTCGCGGTCGGCCGCGAGATCGTCGTCGCCGAGTTCGTCTTCGGTTTGAATGTCGGAGGATTCGTCCTGCTGCCGCCGGTGGGTCAGGCGCTGCCAGCCGTCATGCAGGCGGTCGCGCCAGGTCGGCTGGTCGTCTTTAGACAATGCCTTGAGGCCGGCCGCGGTGGCGAGGGTGGATGGGAGATGACCGCCGACCCATTGGGTCAGGCTTGCGATTCCCGAGGCGATTCCTGAGCCGCCGGCCCGGTGCGAACCGGATCGTTTCGACGGAACGAGGTCGCGGAGATAGTCGCCCCATCCGCGGCCCCAGTGGCGCGTGGCGTCTGAGGCGCGGTGTCCGGCATGGCCGATGTGGCGACCGGTGTCGGCGAGATATGCGCCGGTGCCGCTGGCGGCGTCGTAGCCCTTCTTGGCCGCGTAGGCGCTGCCGGCGAGCGTGGCGGTTTTGGCGGTATCCCACGCGTAGCCGGCGCCGGATGTCACGCGCCGACGACGCCGATTGCCGGCGGAGGGGTCAAGGAAATACATCACCGCCGCGCCGGCAGCGACCGCGGTGACCAGCGAAATCCAGCCCGAAGAAGATCTGCAACTCATGTCGTCGCCTCCTGTGCGTTGGGCAGGGTGGGTTGCAAAGGTCGGGCCGCGGGGCTTAAACCGACGACAGAGGCGACGCGTTGTCGGGGTAGCGGGTCAGGCGTGGTGAGGGGACAATGGTGGGCGCAGAAAAAGGGGCGCGATCGTGGTGACGATCGCGCCCCGAGTGAGCTCAGTCGTTTCATCGGGCCTGTCGGGCCCGATGGATGACCGGATTACTTGTAGAGGTTGGTCGATTCGGTTTCTTCGACCACGCGCTCGATCTGGTCGGTCTTCATCGAGACCTTGAAGCGGGCGTCGGCGGGGCTGGCGGCCTTGACGGTCACGCGCCAGGTTGCCTTGGCCTTGGGGGCCAGCGAGGGCAGCGGGGCGAAGGTGATGGTCTTGCCCGCCGCCGTGCCGGCGGTCTGACCCTCGGCCGACACGAACTGCTGCGAGTCTTCGAGCATCGCGGTGATGGCGATGTTGGTGCCCACCGCAGAGCCCTGGTTGGTGGCGGTGATTTCGTAGACGGTGGTGCCGCCGACCTCGACCGGGTCGGTCAGGTCGACCACTTCGAGCAGAACGGCCGGGATGCCCTGCACCGCGGTGCGGGTGACCGCGCTGACCGCGCTGGCGCAGTAGGCCTGAGCCATGACGGTGTTTTCGAGGCTCGAGATGGCGGTGGGTTCGATGGTGACGCTGAACTTGGCCGACGCGCCCGGGGCGAGCGTGCCGGCGTTCCAGGTCAGCTTGTTGCCGTTGATCGCGCCGCCCTGAGTCATGGCGGTCACGCGCACGCCGCCGGGGAGGGTGTCCTCGACGATGGTGTCGCGGGCTTCGCCGTCGCCCTTGTTGGTGACGGTGATGTCATAGGTGGCGGTGCGGCCGAGGAAGATGCGCTCGGGGCCGGTCTTGGCGATGGCCAGTTCGGGCTGCATGACCTTGGTCGAGCTGCTTGCCTCGCTCTTGAGGTTGCCCTCGGCGGTGGCAGTCGGCTTGAATTCGAAGGTGCCCTTGCCGCCGGACATGAGCTGTGCCTTGAAGGCACGGGCCTGACCGGGCTGCAGGTCGCCGACGGCGACGGTCACGACATTGCGGCCGTCAGAGCTGGTGACGCCCGCGGGCAGGGGGTGGTTGATGGTGACGTTCTTCGCGATGCCCGAGCCGTTGTTGGTGACGGTGTAGGTGACCGGGATGCCGTCGCAGCGGATGACCATCGCGGGCGAGGTGACCGCGAGCTTGAGGTCGGGCTGGACGACGTTGATCGCGACGCAGGCACGCTGGTCATAGCTGACGGTCATGCAGTTCATCAGCGCGCCCACGCTCTTGGCGGTGCCGCTGACCTTGATCGTCTTGCTTTCGCCGGGCAGGAGGCGGCCGATCTCCCAGGTGAGGACCGAGCCGTCGGCGCGGGTGGCGGGCGGGGTGCTCGAGGCGAGTGTAAACTCGGCGGCGCAGAAGTCGCTGACGACGACCTGCTCGAGCGGCAGCCGGGCGATGTTGGTGACCTTCACGTCATATTCGAAGGGCACGCCCACGTTGACGGTGGAGGGCGCGGTGCGCTCGAGCAGCAGCACCGAGGTGGCGGCGTCGCCGGTGGGGAACGCCGTGACTGAGCGAGAGAATGCCGACGAGGCGACTGCGGGCGCCGGGGCGGTATCCTGGGCGACCGGGGCGGTGGTCGGCGCGGGGGCCGGGGAGGTCGAGCAGCCGGTAAGCGGCATCAGAGCGGCCAGCGAGAGCGCCAGCCCCGAGAACCAACGATTGCGTGACATACACGTCTCCTTGCAACTTAAGCGAGGGTCAAGGAACAGACCTGTCGGGCGGTGATGCCGCGGAGCGGTGTCCGCGCTTCCCGTACAGCACCGCCAGCGGGCTCAAGCGTAGTCTGTACGGGTTGTTGCGTCTAGGTTAGCCAGGTCAAAGAGTGGGGCTCTGGGCAGGATTCTGTAGTGCCGCGACCTGCCCGCTGATGGGCAAAGGCGACGAAGTCCGATAAACCATGGACAGGCCGTCGTAGGGATGGCACTGCGCACCGGCTTGGAGTGTCAGTCTTGAGCAGAGCGGCCAGCAATCCAGTCAAAGGCGGCAAGGCCCCGGCGTCAGGCGACACCGACGACCTGCTCGCACGCCTTGCCAACGACGAGATCGACCGGCTCCTGGCTGAGTCGCAGGTCGATCCGGAGGGCAATGAGCCCGAGTCGGCGGCCGACGCGTCGGTCGATGACCTGTTGGTGGCCGAGGCGGATCGAAGGGAACGCGCGACGCAGTCGACGCCTTCGGCGGGGGAATCCGGCGGCGGTGACGAAGCCGAGACGGCTGACCTCGACGAGTTGCTCGCCGGCGGCGCGAGCGATGGGGCGGCAGCGAACGACACTGGATCGCCCGACCTGGCCGACCCGCCCGACTCGGCCGACCTTGCCGAGTTGGTCGACCCGGTCGAGCCGGCCGACACTGGGCCCGGTGGACCGCAGGCTGCCAACGAGCCCGCCCGCGCGGGCGGCGCTGCCTCGGCGGCGAAGG
>CAZBOE010000181.1:0-8350 GCA_964493365.1 uncultured Tepidisphaeraceae bacterium
GGCGCCCGCGGCCGGCGCCACCCGGGGAGCGCCGTCATGCGGGCCTGTTGCCGTTTTGGCCGCGCCGCGGGCAACATCGCCCGCGCGGCGCTCGAGGTCGGCGCGGAGGGGTCCGTCGCCGAAAATGTCCAGCGTGTAGTGCGATGGCAGCAGAGCCATCGCATCGATCAGCACGTCGACATTCTTGATCGGGTCGAGTCGGCCGACAAAGCCCAGCCGCGTCGCAGGCCCGCCGGCGACAGGCGGCAACCCCGAGAACGGCGCAAGATCGACCGCATTCGGCACCACCTCGATCATCTCGCGCGGAATGCCGCTTCGGTGGTGCGCCGCCTCGGCGACACTGTGCGACGGCACGATCATCCGGATCGCCGCCTTGTGGGCGGCCCGCTGCACCCACCAGTGCCACGCCGGCTCGGGCTGGGTCGTTTGCACCGACTGCACATACCTCACGCCCAGATCCCGCGTCAGCAGCGACGCAACCGCCGCCGCCGCGTTAGCATGCATGAGCAGGCTGTAGACCACGGCATATCGGTTGAACCGGATCAGCCTCGCCAACCGGTCGATCACCATCACATCGCGGACCGACCGGGCCCCCAGCGCATGAACGCGCAGCTCGGCCTGCTCGATCGGCAGCGCCATCGGCCCGCGCGGCCCCAGGCACGCCACATCGACCGCATGGCCGCGCCGCCCGAGCCTGATCGACAAATCGCGGATCACCGTCGGCGTGCCGCCGATCTCCAGATCCGTGCCGAGGATGAGCAGCCCGCCCGCCATCAGCTCTGCCGGCCCCGCGATTCGGGTGCCGGGCCTTTCCGCATCGCATGGCTCCGCCGCGCCGCTTGCTCAACCAGCAGCCCAAACAGCCCGAGCTGCGCGGGCTCGTCAATCAGCGCCTCCGGATGCCACTGCACGCCCAGAAACAAGAACTCGCCCGGCCGCGTGTCTTCGATCGCTTCGACCACGCCGTCGTCGGCCTGCGCCGTCGGCGAGAGGCCCTTGCCGATCGGCCAGACCGCCTGCTTGTGCCGCGAGTTGACCTCGACCCGGTCGGCGCCAAACACCCGCGAAATCACGGACCCTGCCGACAGCGCCACGGCATGTCGCCCGTCGCGGTCGTTCATGCGCCGGTGTTCGATCGCGTTTTCCCTGGGGTGGTCGGGCAGGAACTGAATCAGCCCGCCCCCGCGGTGAATGTTCATCAGTTGCATGCCCAGGCATACCCCCAGCACGGGCAACCCGCGCGTCTCGGCCAGCCGGAGCAGCGCCAGGTCAAAACGCTCGCGGCGGGGATCGACGGGCCGGGTCATGGGGTGGCGTGTGTCTGTGCCCCAGAGGCCGGGGTCGGGATCGTTTCCGCCGGTCAGCAGCAGACCGTCACAGAGGCTAAGCGCCGGGGCCGCGTGCTCGGGGTCTTGCGCAAAGGGCAACACGACCGCCACACCGCCCGCCCGCGTCACCGCCTCGACATAAGCATGGTTGAGCAGCAACCGCGTCGAAGGGGTGTCGTGGTCCGCACTGATGCCGATCACAGGCCGATGCACCATCCCAACCACCTTTCACGAACTGCCGCCCGCTGGGGGCCTCGCGCTAGGCAAACCGCCCGCTCTCGATCCACCGGGCGTGCTGCGTTGATCGATTGTACAGGTAGACCCAGCATGACACCGCCTCGCCCGTTTCGAGCGTGGCCGTGCCGAGCCGCCTCACGAACAGCGCCGACGACACCCCGTCAGGGCAGCCTTCATATTCATCCAGCACTTCGAGCACAGCCCGGCCCTCCCATGCCCCGTGCGTCCACTCCAGCAACACCCCGTGAACGACTCCGCCCGGGTCTTCCGCCATGCCCGGGTAAGCCCCCAGGTGATAGAGCCGCCCCGGCATCGTCGCCCGCCCGACGACCCGCGCCGCCGCGACGATCGCTCGCATCGCCGGCGGCGCATAGCCCGGCATCAGCGTCCCATATGCAAAGAGCCGGACCACCTCGGTGATCCGGCTCGCTGACTCGTCAGAGCTGTGCATATAACCGTCCCCGGAGCCGTCGTCCGACGCCGCGGCGTGCACGGCGCCGGGCCCAAGGGCCGGGCGCTAGACGACCACCGCCTCGACCTTCGACTTCTTCCCGGCCTTCTTCCGCTCGTTTTCGGTCAGGTGAATCTTGCGCAGCCGCACCGCGCCGGGCGTCACCTCGACCAGTTCGTCGTCTTCGATGTATTCCAGCGCCTGTTCGAGGGTCATGATCCGCGGGTTGCGGATCAGGATGTTCTCGTCGCTCGACGTCGTGCGCATGTTGGTGAGCTTCTTGGCGGTCGTCGGGTTGACCGCCATGTCGTTGTCGCGGCTGTTTTCGCCGACGACCATGCCCTCATACACCTCGTCGTTGTGCTTGACGAACATCGTCGCCCGGTCCTGCAGCGAGTTGAGGGCGTATTCGTTGGCCTTGCCCGTCGCCATCGACACCAGCACGCCGTTGGTCCGCCCGACGATGTCGCCGCGGGTCTCGGCATACTCGTGGAAGTTGTGGTGCATGATCGCCTGGCCCTGCGTCGCCGTGAGCATGCGCGTCCGCAGGCCGATCAGCCCGCGCGCCGGGATGGTGAACTCGAGATGCACCTGCCCGTTGCGGTTGTCCATGCGCACCAGCTCGCCCTTGCGACCGCCCACCAGTTGCATGACCGACCCCTGGTGAACCTCGGGCACATCGACCACCAGGTATTCGATCGGCTCGAGCAACTTGCCGTCCTGCTTCTTCATGATCACCTGCGGCTTGCCGATCGACAGCTCAAAGCCCTCGCGCCGCATCGTCTCGATCAGCACGCCCAGGTGCATCAGGCCTCGGCCGCTCACGCGGAAGGCATCCTTGTTCTCCGTCTCTTCCACCTTGAGCGCCACGTTGCTCTCGAGCTCTTTCATCAGCCGGTCGCGGATGTTTCGGCTGGTCACATACTTGCCCTCGCGCCCGACAAACGGCGAATCGTTGACGCTGAACATCATCGTCAGCGTCGGCGGCTCGATGTCCGACTGCTCGAGCGGGCGCACGTCGTTGGGGTCGCAGATCGTGTTGCCGATATCGACCGTTTCAAGTCCAACGAGCGCCACGATGTCGCCCGCCGCCGCGCTCTCGATCTTCTTGCGGCCAAAGCCTTCGAACTCATGCAGCTCGGCGATGCGCGTCTTGGTCTGCTTGCCCTCGCGATCCACCACCACCACCTGCTGACCCGACTTGACCACGCCGTTGTAGATTCGGCCGACGCCGATCCGCCCGACATACTCGTTGTATTGGATGCTCGTGATGCGGATCTGCAGCGGATGGGCAGGGTCGCCGTGCGGCGCCGGAACGTGCTTGAGGATCGCGTCGAACACCGGCCGGATCGTGTCGCTCGGGTCGCTCAGGTTCCACTTGGCATAGCCGTTGCGCCCCGAGGCGTAGATCGTCGGAAAATCCAGCGCCTCGTCGTCAGCGCCGAGTTCGACGAACAGGTCAAATACCTCGTTGAGCACATCGTCCGGCCGGGCGTCGGGGCGGTCGATCCTGTTGATCACCACGATGGGCCGCAGCTCATGCTGACACGCCTTCTTGAGCACAAACCGCGTCTGCGGCAGCGGGCCCTCGGCCGCGTCGCACAGCAGGAACACCCCGTCGGCCATCGACAACACGCGCTCCACCTCGCCGCCGAAGTCGGCGTGGCCGGGCGTGTCGATCAGGTTGATCTTGACCGTCTGCTTGGTGTCCGGATCGGTGTAGGTGATGGCGACGTTCTTCGCCAGGATCGTCACGCCGCGCTCACGTTCGAGCGGATTGGAATCCAGAATTGCCTCGCCCTGAAGCTGGCTTTCGCGGAAGTTTCCAGACTGCCTCAGCAGCGCATCGACCATCGTCGTCTTGCCATGGTCGACGTGGGCGATGATCGCCACGTTGCGAATGTCGTTACGGACCTGATTCATGTAAACACCGTCTCCGTCAAGCTTTGCGTCAACTGATCCCATCTGGATATCCGCAGGGATGCCGTCGCTGCGCCCCCCGAAAAACGGCGCCGGCGCGGCGGAATGTATGCTCCCCCGCCTCATTATACAACGTCGCACACGCCCGGTCGGTTCGCCCGCGTCGGCAGGCTGGCTCACATAAACCCCTTGTGTTATCGACATCCTGCCCCGGTTTTCACGACTGTGGCCCCGCGCCGGCGACCCGTATTGACCCCGCGCCCCGCCCTCACGACGATGCCCGCCATGACATCCAGCGACATCCCCCCGCCCGCCCCGCTGTCACGCCAGCAACTCGCCCGGCGCATCGCCGAGGTCTCGCTCCTGCGAGGCGAGTTCACCCTCCGCAGCGGCCGCAAGAGCAACTACTACCTCGACAAGTACCGCTTCGAAACCCAGCCCGACGTGCTCCTCGCCCTGGGCCAGCTTTTCGCTCAGCATGTCACGCCCGCCACGAAGCGCATCGCCGGCGCCGAGCTCGGTGCCGTGCCCCTCGCCGCCGCCGCCTCGATGGCCAGCGGCCTGCCCTGCCTTTTCGTGCGCAACCAGAAGAAAGACTACGGCACTGCCAAACAGGTCGAGGGCCTGATCGACGCCGGCGACCCCGTCCTGCTTGTCGAAGACGTCTGCACGTCGGGCGGCCAAGCCGTCGAGGCCGCGAAGTCGCTTCAGGCGGTCGGCGCGGTGATCCAGAAGATCGTCGTCACCATCGACCGCCTCGAAGGCGGCGGCGACGCCATCAAAGCCGCCGGCTTCGACTACGCCGCCCTGTTCACGATAAAGGACCTGGGGATCTGATAAGTGACGAATTGACGGAATGACGCATTGATAAAAGCGGGTCGAAGGCAAGCGCAACTCCGCCATGCCTCCCCTCCGTGCCTACGTGCCTCCGTGCCTCTTCTGCCTCTTTCTCCCTCTTCTGCCTCTTCTGCCCCTTTCTGCCTCTTCTCCCTGCTTCACCTGTTCTGCCTCCCCCCCCCCCCCCCCCCCCCGCCCGCGCCGCCGCGGCGTGAATCTGCTCCCCCGCCTGATCGACCTCGCGCGCGTCGAGCACACCCAGTTCTTCCAGCGCCAGCAGCGCCGCCTTCTGCTCGGCCATCTTCTTGTTCGGGCCCCAAGCGCTGGTGAAACGTCGGCCCTCGATCGCCACGCACACCTCAAAGCACTTGCTGTGGTCGGGGCCCTTCTCGTCGAGCAGCTCGTAAATCGGTGTCGAGCCGGCGGCCTTCTGCGCATACTGCTGCAGCAGCGCCTTGAAGTTGTGCTGATGACCGTCGTTGGCGATCAGATCGATCTTGGGGCTCATCGTCCGCAGGACAAACCGCTTGGCCACCTCGAAACCGCCATCGAGATAGATCGCCGCCACCACCGACTCATACACCGCGGCCGCCAGGCTGTTGGGCATGTCGCGTCCGCTGATGCCCTTGCCGGTGATAAGCAGGTCGATCAGCCCGATCTCCTTGCTCACCTCGGCACAGGTGCGCCTCGACACCACCGCCGATTTGACCTTGGTCAGATCGCCCTCGAGATACTCCGGAAACCGCCGATAGAGTTCCTCGCACACGACAAGGTCCAGCACCGCATCGCCCAGAAACTCCATGCGCTCATTCGAGTTGAGCCGGTTGTCGGCGATCGACGCGTGGGTCAGCGATTCGCGCAGCAGCGATTCGCTGACAAAGTCGTATTCCAGGACCTCACTTGCCCGCTGGCGCAGTTCGTCGTTGTTCACGCGAGACCTGATATGGCGGCCCAACCGCTCTGCCCCGCCGTCTAGGCGGCGCAACAGACCGAACGGGCGGCAGACATCCCCGCAGACGGGCAGACCCGTTGCCACGAGCCATCGATGCAACGACCGGCGCAGATCGACAGTGAAGCGGGAAGGGCCGGCGCACACTTCATTCGCGTGCCGCCCCGCGGCGGTTCACTGATCTGATTCGCCGGCCGCGCCGATGCGCGCCTGCGTACACCTGGGCACGCAGACGCCCGTCGGGCATCGACCGATGACCTGGGGCGTATTCGGATCAAATCGACAGGCAACACCGGCGTCGAAGCGCCTCGAGATGCGACCGGCACCGGAAGGAATCATCGCCGGGTCAACTCGATCACGAGGTCGACGCTCGACGCCAAAGCGGTCAGGACCAACCGCTTTTTCCCGGTGCGGGTTGCTACGCGGGGCATGCAGACGACGCGGGATCGACCGTCGGCCCGCCTTCACAGGCGGCCCGGGCCGACATCCGGCCCGGTCGAAAACACCGCTTCAGACACACCAAGCGAAAACTAGCCGCGCCTGGCGCGAGTGTCAACGAATTTCAATGGGTCCTTCACGCCCATTCTCGACGCCGCCGCCCACGCGCCTCGCCCGCCCGCCCGGGCCGCTCAACCCCATCACCCGGCAACCCCTGCCCATCCTGCTTATCCTCTGCACATTGCCTTGCAGCCTCTGATCACCGGCGCTACCATCGCCCCGTGACCCCTGCCAAATCCTATCCGTTGTGGCTTCAAGCATGCATCCTCGCCGGCGCCGCGGCGGCATGGTCTGTTTCGGGCCCGGCGTCGAACGCCTGGGCCGAAACGCCCATGTCACCCGCCCCGGCGACCCAGCCTGCCGGCAGTCAATCCGCCGCCGCAGGCGCGAACGCCGACCGGCCGATGTCGCGCTTCTTCGACCCCGAGCGCCACATGCGGGTTGCCGAAGTTCGACCGGGAATGAAGGGCTACGGGCTGACCGTCTTCCAGGGCACGCGGATCGAACGCTTCGAGCTCGAGACCGTGGCCGTGCTGCACAACTTCAACCCGCAGCTTGATGTGGTGCTGATCCGCTGCAAGGGTGAGTTTCTCGAACACGCCGGCGCGATCGCGGGCATGAGCGGGAGCCCCATCTTCCTCTACGACGACAGCGGCAAGGCGAGAATGATCGGCGCATTCGCCTATGGCTGGACGCTGGCCAAAGACCCGCTCGCGGGCGTGCAGCCGATCGAATACATGCTGCCGATCGCCGACGATGCTCGCGGGAATGGCGTCGACCATGCCGCCGCGTCGAGCGCCGCGGCCGCTGTTTCGCCCCGCCACCTGTCCACCTCCGCGGCAGCGGGTGTCGCGATGCCGGCCGCGCCAACGCCGTCGTGGTCGCTGCTCGACATCGCCCCGCTGCCCGGGCGCGACGGACCAACGCCGGCGGTCTGGCCCTTCGCTGCCTACAACTCGACCGACATCAATCCCGCCTGGGCGCAGCGGCTGGCCCTGCGTCAGCCCGCCGCCGGCGGCCTTCGGCCGATGGTCACGCCGCTGATGGTCTCGGGCGTCTCCAGCGCCGCCTTTGAAAAGGTCAGCCCGCTCCTGTCGGCGCTCAACTTCTCGCCCATGGCCGCCGCCCCCTCAGGACAGGTCGGGTCCGACCCCGAAGACGCCCCTCCCGCCCTCGAACCCGGCGCGGCCATCGCCGTCCCCATCCTCGGCGGCGACGTCGATCTCACCGCCATCGGCACCGTCACCGAAGTGCTCGGCGACCACGTGTGGGGCTTCGGCCATCCCTTCCTCAACGAAGGCCCCGTCGCCCTGCCCATGGGCACCGCCCGCATCGCCACCGTCGTGCCCAATCTCATCAGCAGCTTCAAGCTCGGATCGATGGACACCCTCAAGGGCACGGTCATGGCAGACCGCGTCTCGGGCATCGCGGGCGTCACCGGCGACGTGCCGCCCATGATCCCGATCCGCGTCGATCTCGATTACGCCGACGGATCGCTCGACCGCACCTACCAGTTCCAGAGCATCCGACACAGCCAGTACACGCCGCTCGCCAGCGCCTTCTCGATGCTCTTTGCCCTCTCGACCGAGCGCGGGCTCCCCGAGCACCACACGCTCGATTACCACGTCGACATGCAGTTCTCAGGCGGACGCAAGCTCGCCATCACCAACACCGCGGTCGATACCGGCGTGGCGGCGGTGTTTTTCGACGTCGTCCTGCCCCTGCTGGCCGCACAGCAGAATCCGTTCGAAGCGGTCTCGCTGGAGAAGCTCGACGCCCGCATCGTCGTGCGCTCGACCGCCGACTCGGGCGAGATCCTCTCGGTGACCGTGCCGCGGCAGAAGCTCCGCCCGGGCGAAACGGTGCGTGCGATGGTCCGCTATCGCCCCTTCCGCGGCGTTGACCAGGTGATGCCCGTCGAGATGGAACTGCCGCGCGACCTTGCCGACGGAAGCTACCAGCTCAACGTCTCGGGCTGGGAGAGCTACTTCTCGTCGCTGGTCAGCAGCGAGCCGTTCCGCTTTACCGCCCAGGATATCGACGGCGTTTTTGCCGTCGTCCGCGAGACCTCCGCCATCGACCGCACGGCCCTTTACCTGCGGCTCGAGCAGGTGTCAGAGGGCGTGGCCG
>CAZBOE010000181.1:8396-9628 GCA_964493365.1 uncultured Tepidisphaeraceae bacterium
GGGTCGCGCCTGGCGATGATGGCCTCCGCGGGCCGCAGCGATATCACCCGCTTCACCACCGCCATCACCCACACCGTCGACACGCCGCTGGTGATGCAGGGCGGCGCGTCGTTCGCCATTACCATCGACAAGGAGGCGCCGCTCGCCGCGTCGGGCGACCTTCGCGTCGCGCCCGGGGCCCCTGACATGACCCCTCAGCCTCGAACGCCCGGCCCATGACGCCGCATCCATCCGCATCGCAGGCCGGCCGAGCCCGAACCGACGCCGCTCGCTGACCGTTGCCTGCCAGGCGCTGACCGCTGTCCCTTGCCGCTCGTCCGTCGTCGCCTTGCATCGACTTCTCCAGCGTGAGTCAACACCCGCTTCGCCCGAAAAACCCCTTACCCACCACTTCATCATGACCAAGCGCTCCGCACTCGCCCTCGCCGCTGCCGCCGTCGCGGTGGCTCCCTTGCTGGCTCTCGCCGTCACCACCCAGCGATGGACGCACACCAGCCAGACCGACTTTGCCGAAGGCCAGGCGAGCAACGTCGTCGTCTCCAACCTGGGCGACCTCAAGCTCTCCCGCGCCGTGTCGATGATGATCGAAAACGACCCGGTGATCGAAGGCGTGCACGCGTTGGCCCGCGGCGCCGACGGGGTTGTCTATGCCGGCACCGGCACCTCCGGACAAATCATCTCCTGGGCGAACGGCAAACGGTCCAACGTCGCCACGCTCGACGGCGCCATCAACGTCTCGGCGCTGCTTGTGGGCGGCGACGGGAAGCTCGTCGCCGGCACGGTCGGCGAGAAGGGCCGGGTCGTCCGGATCGATCAACCGGCCGCCGCCGCCGACGGCTCCGACGCCCGGACAACCACCCTCTTCGAGTCGGACGACGTTCAATACATCTGGGCGATCCGCCAGACCGCCGACGGCAATCTCTACGCCGCCACCGGCCCCAATGGCCAGCTCGTCGAGATCACCCCCGCCGGTCAGACCCGCGTCGTCTTCGACAGCACCGAGAACAACCTCATGTCGCTCATCTCCGACGGCGGCGACATGCTCTACGCCGGCTCCGACCCCAGCGGGCTGGTCTACCGCATCAACCGCAAGACGGGCGACGTGTTTGTGCTCTTCGACGCGCCCGAGTCCGAGGTGGGCGCGCTCGCCATCGACCGTGCGGGCAACATCTATGCGGGCACGAGCCAGCCCGTCGAATGTGGGCTCGCCGCCTTCGACGAAGCCGGCGTCG
>CAZBOE010000182.1:0-9570 GCA_964493365.1 uncultured Tepidisphaeraceae bacterium
CGCCGGTCATCTCGAAGAGGCAGTTGGCCGCGACATCGCCCTTGTACCACGAGCCCTTGGGGTTGAACTCTTCCGCATAGACGCTGACGGCGTCGACGCCGCCGATTTTTCGTGCGGCGTCGAAGTGGTGGATCGCCATGTCCAGAATGAGCGGCGACGCCATTTCGTCGCGAAAGCCGCCGAAATGCGCACCGAGGAAGAAGTCGCAGTTGACGGTGGTGATGTCGCCGAGATGGCCCGAGAGGGCGGTGCGGGCGAGGGAATCGATGTTGGCATGCCAGCGGCGGGACTGGCTGACCATGTAGAGCTTTCCCGTCTCTTCACTGGTGCGAACCATCTTCCGGGCCTGCTCCATGGTCGAAGCCATGGGCTTTTCGCCCACGACATGGAAGCCGGCGCGCAGCGCCGCGCAGGTGACATCGCAGTGGGCGTCGGGGATGGTCAGGTCGAGGACGAAATCGGCCTTTCCGGCAAAGTCGGACAGCGTCCGGCCGATGTCGTTGGAGGCCACCGCGCCGCTCAGCTCCCACTTGGCGATCTGGGCTTCGGCGGCTTCTTTGCGGAGGTCGACGACGGCAACCACCTCGACCGATTCCGCCTTGAGCGGCCGGAACCATGCATTGGAGATGCCCCCTGCGCCGATGACGATCACGCGATTGGTCATGCGGCCCATTCTGACAGCGGCTTGGGCATTTTCCAGCGGGCGGCGCGATGTCATGGGGGCGACAATTCAGCACGTAGACCCGTCGCTTGCGCCTAGAATCGGCGTGTGTGGAGGCAATTATGAAAACCCGGATCAACCAGGTGTGGACCAAAGGAGTCGCAATCATGCTCGGAGGACTCAGCGCGATGGCGTGCAACCGGCCGCTCCATGCTGCCGAGGGTCTGCCGGTGGCGAAGATCGACCTTCCCGCGCCGGCGGAGGGCGAAACGCAGCGCACGGCGGTCTTCGGGGCGGGGTGTTTCTGGTGTGTCGAGGCGGTGTTTGAGCGACTCGAAGGCGTGATCAGTGTCGAGTCGGGCTACGCCGGCGGCACCCCCGAGAGCGCCAAGTATGACCGCGTGAGCGCCGGAGCGACCGACCACGCCGAGGTGGTCAAGATCGTCTACGACCCGACGAAGATCACCTATGGGCAACTGCTGCGTGTGCTGTTTGCCACGCACGACCCCACGACGCTCAACCGCCAGGGCCCCGACTGGGGCCGGCAGTATCGGTCGGCGGTGTTCTATGAGAACGAGGATCAGAAGCGCGTGGCCGAGGCGTATATCGCGCAGCTCCGCGAGGCCGGCACGTTCGGCGACAGCCCGATCGTGACGACGCTCGAACCGCTGGCGGTCGATCGGCCGTATGTTTCGGCCGAGCAGTATCACCAGGATTTCGTGGCCCAGAACCCCAACCACCCGTATGTGCAGGCGTGGGTTCCGGCGAAGCTGTCGAAGCTCGAGAAGACCGGCGAGCCGCTGAAAGCGCCACCCGCCGAAGCCGCGGAGTAACTTCGGCCGCAGACGCGATGATATGAACCGGGCAGGGCTCTTGATGGGCCCTGCCCGGTTGCGTTTGTGAAGGCGACTGGAAGTTGGAGGCCTGTGGGGTGAAGGGTCGTCTGATATCACCGGGCGGGTCGTGTCACGAAAACACATCGAGCGAAGACATGGATTGCGCGGCGCCTGATCGCGCGGCGGTCCATTGCGCGACGCCCGATCGCGCGAGGAAGTGCTTGCGGACAAGCTGGTTCGGATGGGTATCTCGGGCGGCGCGGGGGAGCTTTCACGGTCGAGCTTTCTCGGTCGAGCTTTCTCGGTGGGGAGCTTATTCGGTCGCGGGCTGGCGGTGGGGGTCGTCACTGCGGTCGTCGTATTGCGGACGGGCGCGCCCATGGGCGTCTTTGTGCATGATGGAGTTGGGCGCGTTGAGGTGTGCGCCGTTGTCGACGCCGACGCCCAGGCGGTCGACCAGTTCGCCGCCGAGCCAGCCACCGACCAGCAGGATGGCGCAGGCGAGATAGGTGATCACATGCATCGCGACGCCGGGGTCTTCGGTGGGTCCGATGTTGCCCCTGGCGACGGCGTTGATCGTGAAAAGCCCGATCGCGGCGATGTTGGCGACGCCGTGGGCGCCGCCGATCCACGCGGCGCGGGTGCCCTTGGGGATGTGAAACCAATCGATGATGCCGAAGACCGCGGCGACAAAGCCGCTGAGCACGCCGACCGCCATGGTCCAGAAGGCGACATAGAGCATGCCGTCGCGGCCGGTGATGAGGAAGGCGATGTCAAAGCCGGTGGCGGCGAGCAGCAGGCCCAGCGGGAGAACGATCATGCTCTGGTGGATGCTGTGGCCGAGCAGCTTGGCACGTGATTCCATCTCTCGCTCCTGTAGGGGTTGTGACGGGCAGGTGACGGGGTGTTCGCGGCGGGCCAGCGGGAACTTCACGCCCTCTTAACACTGCGCTCGTCGCCGACACATCGGGGCGGATTACCACTCTGCAACATTCATTCCGGAGGTGGAAATTGCGCAGTCAGTCAGCCTTGATCGCGGCAGTGTCGGTCGTGTCGCTCGGCGCCGCGGTGGCGTCGGCAACGACGCCTGTCCGTTTCGCGACATATAACGCCTCGCTCAACCGAACCACGAGCGGCGAACTCATCAATCACCTGTCTAACCCCAACACGACGGGCATTTTTGATCCTCGTCTGGCCGGCGTGACCCAGGCGAAGCAGGCGGCCGAGGTCATTCAGCGGGTCAATCCTGATGTGCTGCTGATCAACGAATTCGACTACGACGCGGGCAACCAGTCGCTGAACTTTTTCCAGCAGAATTACCTGGGCATCAGCCAGAACGGCGCGACGCCGGTCAATTACGCCTACCGCTACACCGCGCCGTCGAACACGGGTATTCCGACCGGACTCGACCTGGACAACAACGGGTTTGTCGGCGGCGGCAACGACGCCTTCGGCTTCGGCGCATTCCCCGGGCAGTTCGGCATGGCGTTCTACAGCAAGTACCCGATCCTGACCGATCAGGTCCGCACGTTTCAGACGTTCAAGTGGAAGGACATGCCCGGGTCGTATCTGAATACCGACCCGGCGCTGCAGGCGTTTTACTCGCCGGCGGAGCGCGACATTCTTCGGCTGTCGAGCAAGAGCCACTGGGATATCCCCGTGCTGATCGACGGCGAAGTGGTTCACATCCTGATGAGCCACCCGACGCCCCCGGTCTTCGACGGAGCGGAAGACCGCAATGGCAAGCGCAACGCCGATGAGATCCGCTTCTGGGCTGACTATGTGACGCCCGGCGCCGGCGCCTACATCTACGACGATCTGGGCAACTTCGGCGGACTGGGCGCCAATGCCCGGTTCGTCATCATGGGCGACCAGAACTCCGACCCGTTCAACGGCGACAGCGTTCCCGGCGCGATCCAGCAGCTGCTCAACAGCCCGCTGGTCGATACGTCGGTGATCCCGGACAGCGCGGGCGGCGTGCAGGCGTCGAACCTGCAGGGCGGCATCAATGCCAGCCACATCGGCGACCCCGCCTACGACACCGCCGACTTCAGTGACGGCAACCCGGGCAACCTGCGGGTGGACTACGTGCTCCCGTCGGAATTCGGGATGCGTCCGATCGACGGCGGTGTCTACTGGCCGCTGACGAGCGATCCCAACTACAACATCATCAACGCATCGGACCACCGCCTGGTGTGGGTCGATGCCTATGTGCCCGAGCCGTCGGCGGCTTTTGGCATGGGCATGGGCGCCGCCGCCCTGCTGCTGCGTCGTCGCCGGTGAGGAAGACGCAACGATTCAGATCGCCGATCGAGAGAGGGTCGGCGGCTCTCCGAGCGGGAGAGAAAATGCAGGTCACCCCGGTGCGCGAGCGCCGGGGTGGCTTTTTTCTGCGGGCGGCAATGACTGTCAGCCGTGCGTATCGGCCGTGTGTGGCGGCCGTATTTTCAGCCCTATTTCGGCGGTGTGTGTCGGCGGCGTGTTCGCGTCGCGCGTTGCGGGTGCAACTTCGGTGGACGAGCCAGCCCGCACTCGGCGCAGCCTGAGGCGGTCTGGGGCGGTCGATCCGGTCGATCAGCTTGTGGCGATCTCCGCAGCGACCGGGACCTTCTGCCGGTAGTTCTGGGCGATGGGCATTCGGCGGCCGAAGCCGAAGGCGCGGCTGGTGACCTTGAGGCCCGGCGCGGCTTGGCGGCGCTTGTATTCGCTGCGGTCGATCAGCTTGATCACGCGCATGACGGTCTGGGGGTCGTGACCGTCGGCGATAATGTCGGCCGCCGAGGCTTCGTCTTCGACATAGCGCTCCATGATCGCATCGAGCACGTCATATGGCGGGAGCGAATCCTGGTCGGTCTGGTTGGGTCGCAGTTCGGCCGACGGGACTTTGTCGATGCTGGATTGCGGGATGAGCTCGCGCCCGGCGGCGTGATTGATGTGGCGGGCGAGGTCCCAGACCATGGTCTTGGGGACGTCGCTGATGACGGCGAGTCCGCCGCACATGTCGCCGTAGAGCGTGGCATAGCCGACGGCCATTTCGCTCTTGTTGCCCGTGGTGAGCAGCAGGTGGTTGAACTTGTTGCTCATCGCCATCAGCAGGGCGCCGCGTGTACGGCTTTGGAGGTTTTCTTCGGTGATGTCGGGCGACATGCCGGCGAAGACGTCCGAGAGCGTCTGCTCATAGGCCTGGTGAACATCCCGGATCGGCACCACATGAAAGGCAATGCCGAGGTTCTCGGCCAGCCGCCTGGCGTCGGCGATCGAGTGGTCGGAGCTGTATCGGCTGGGCATGGCGACGCCGACGACGGCGTCTTTGCCCAGCGCCTCGACCGCCAGGGCGGCGGTGACGGCCGAATCGATGCCGCCCGAGAGCCCCAGCACGGTCGTGCGGAAGCCGGTCTTGCGGGCGTAATCGCGGATGCCCAGCACCAGCGCCCGATGAACCGAGGCGATGCCGGTCGAGTGGGTTTCGATCCGCGCCGCCGCCGAGCCCGAAGCCGGCAGATCGACCAGGAGGAGGTCTTCGACGAACTCTTTTGCCTGGGCGATGACCTCGCCCGCGGCATTGAAGGCGACGGAGTTGCCGTCGAACACCAGTTCGTCGTTGGCGCCGACCTGGTTGCAATAGAGCAGCGGCCGGGCGACCTGCCTGACCTGCCCTGAAAACAGCGCGATGCGGAAGTCGTGCTTGTCCATCACGAACGGCGAGGCACTGATGTTGACCAGCACATCGGCGCCCGCGGCGTGAAGGTCGGCAATGGGGTTCTGGTGATAGAGCCTGCGGGCGATGAGGCGCTCGTCGTTCCAGAGGTCTTCGCAGATGCTCAGCCCGACGTTGACCGGCGCCGCGGTATGGAGGCCGATGCGGAAGACGTTGTTTCTGCGGTCGGTGGAGCCGGGCTCGAAGTAGCGCGATTCATCAAAGACGTCATACGTGGGCAGGAGCGTCTTGAAATGCCGGCTGGCGACCTTGCCGTCGCGGCAGAGGGCGGCGGCGTTGTGAAGCGGGCGGCCGACCGGGGCGGCGTTGCGCTCGGCATAGCCCACGATGATCTCGACGCCGACGGCATGGGCGGCCAGCTCGTCGACGGCGCGGAGGTTGTCGTCGACAAAGCCGGGCTTGAGCAGCAGGTCTTTGGGGGGATAACCGGTGACGGCAAGCTCGGGAAACACCACCACATCCGCCCCGGCGGCCTTGGCGCGCGAGACGAAGCCGATCATGGCCGCGGTGTTGGCGGTGATGTCGCCGACGGTGGGGTTGAACTGACAGAGGGCAAATCGCATGGGCAGAATTGTAGCCGACGGACATCGGGAAGCGGCCACCCGCCACCGCGTGCCAACGTCAGGTTGCGCTGAACTGCGACTTCGTCGGGCGGTTGGGTGAGGCGGCGGGTATGGCAGGCTGCGGGTCGGCGTCACGGAAGCGGCCTTTGTTGACCGGGACATGCTGCTGGAGCACCCACGGAAACGACGGCTGGTGGGCGCGGTAAAGCAGGCCCAGGACCCAGCAATACCAGTGCAGCAGGAACGTCGCGACGAAAAGCACCAGGAACGAGACGACCAAGCCCAGTTGTGTGCTCATGGGGCCGGTGTAGAGGTTCTGGAGGATCAGCGGCGTGCCCAGCACCCCGACCACGCCGACGGCATACACCGCCAGTGCCGCGATGCCGACGACCACCGGCACGAGGTAGGCGAAGCCGCAGGCATAGATCACGCCGAAAATACGGTCGGGGCGGAGGTTGAGAATCGTGCCCGACGAGGTCGTGGTGATCAGCGTCGCGGGCAGCACAAACAGGCCGAACGCCAGCGACGCGAGCAGGAGCACTCTTGCCGACACGACGGGCATCGACGAAGTGGTGAATGCGAGCACCATCATGGGCGCAAAGGCGATGCATGCCGCTATGGCGACCTTGCAGAACGGCAGCCACATGTCTTCGATAAAGCCGCCGTCGCGGAGAGGCCTGGGGAGTTCGTCGCGGCCTTCGGCACCCATCTCCTCGATGACACAGCCGTAGTGCGCGATGACGAAAAAGTGGGCGGCCAGCAGGAACAAAGACGCCAGCGGCCACGAGGTGGGCACCATCCAGACCGTGAACGACGGCACGATGTAGATGAGCATCACAAACAACATCACGAAGATGTTGACGAACCCAAACATCGAGACGAACGAGCGGCCGATGGAAGGCAGCGAGTTGGTGTCGCGCTGGGCGTAGGTGAGTGTGGTGGTCGGGACGGGCAGCGCCCGGCGGGCGTCGAGCACGGGATCGGGCCTGATCTCCATCGGCTGAATGAGCTCGCCCGTGATGGGGTCGTATCGGGGCTGAGCCTGTCGTCCGGAACGCGCGAGGGCGATCTCGTCGGATTCGACGCCGGCCCGGCGGACATCGTCAAACGTCTGGCGAAGGTCGATCTCACGACCGGGCTCTTCGACGCGCATCTGCCGCGTGAAAATCTTCTGCAACTCGGCGAGCCGCTCGGCTTCGGTCTGGGATTCGATCCGCTGCGACGGATCGAGCGGGCGATCTTCTTCGAACTTGAGGGTGCCGTCGGCTTCGAGGTGGCTCAGGTCGTCGAGGGTGGGGATGTCATTGAGGCGGGAGCACCGCGGGCACTGAATCAGACCGCCCGCCTGATCGTCATCGACCTCGAAGCGGAGGCCGCAATGGCAAGGAAATGCGATCATGCTCGCTCCCTCGTGGCGTGCCCGAGCCACATCACCGTTCGGACGCCGCAGGACATCCGGTTTGCCGGGGTCGGCCGTCACGGCCAAACCGCTTCATCACGGGCAGGCGATATCCGGATGATTGTATCCTCGTATCGGCGGGCGGTGCAGCGTTGTTGCGATCAGGCGGCGGTTTTATGATCAGCAGGCGATCGATCGACCGGGCTTCTCGCCGGGTGCCTGTGGATGGGCTTGTCGGGTGAGGCGCTGGGCCGCCCGGTTTCGGCGGTCAGCCCCCGCCGGATCACCGCCCTTTTGCGGGTCGGGTCGGGCTGAAAGGACAGGGATCCGTCATGAATATTGCTCGCTGGCCCGCGATCTTATCGGTCGCCGCGGCGCTGTGTCTGGTGACCTCGCCGGCGTTGGCTCAGGACACCGATGACCCTGAGACGCTTCGCAAGCTTTACAACGAGGCGCTCGAGCAGCTCAAGGTCGGGCAGGATCGGCGCAACGCGCTGGCGAAGGAAAACGAGCGGCTGACCGCCGAGCTTACCGCGATCCGCAACCAGCTGAACGCGGCAAAGGCGGAGGTGGCGCAGGCGCGGCGCGAGGCCGCGACCTGGGCGGGCCAGACGTTTCTGCTGCGTGCCCACCAGGCGGCATGGCAGAGCTTCATCCAGCTCTACCCGGACCTGAAACTGACCTGGGAGCGGTACGTGAGCGGGCCCGGGCCGGTCAACCTGCCGGCGACCGGCGACGCCGCGACGGGTGAGGCATCGTGGTATGACCCGCAGTGGCCATTCGGGCAGGGCTGATGCGTTCTCGGGGGGCCCGGACTGGACGGGGTCAAGGCGGCTGGGGCGAGCCGGTTGGGGCGAGCCGGGCGGATGAGAGCCGGGCGGGGGCGAGCCGGGCGTCGGTGCGACGGTGCGGGCGTGGGGGGTGATCAGTTCGAGACGTCGTGGAGCAATTCGGTGTCGGGTGTGATCGTTGCGGCGGCGACGGCTTCGGCCCGGCAGGTGAGACACCAGACGATTGCAGGGGGAATGTCGCCGGCGCGGTCGATCCGCAGCGCGGTCGGCCGGCGTGACAGCACGATGTTCCTGAATTCCTGTTCGTCGAGCCGGCCGGTCCTGGCGGCCTGGCGGTATTCGTCGTTGATGGTATCGGTGAGGTATTCGATGCGATTGCCGGGGTTGGGGTGGGTGGAGAGGAACTCGGGCGGCTCGTTGCCCGCCGACGCATCACGGAGGATCTCCATCGCCTGGACCAGGCCCTTGGGGTTGTAGCCGGCCAGTGACATGTACTTGAGGCCCAGCATGTCGGCCTCGCGCTCCTGGTCGCGGCCGTAGGACATGACCCCGAGCTGCGCGACGGTGCCGGCGATGTCGCCCACGCCCTGATAGCCGGCGAGCCCGCCGAGAAGGCCCGCGAGGCCTGCGCCGACGGCGGCCTGCTGCTGGGTCTGGATCTGCTTGGCGGAATGTCGGCCGGCGATGTGACCGGCCTCGTGACCGAGAATGCCGGCGAGCTGCGCTTCGTTGTTGAGGCGGAAGAGCAGGCCCTGGGTGATGTAGATGTAACCGCCCGGCACGGCAAACGCGTTGATCTGGTCATCGCTGACGACGCGGAACTGCCAGTCCATGTCGGGCCGGCCGGCGTACTGCGCCATCGTGCGGCCGACCCGGGCGACATAATCCTGGATCGCCTGATCGGGGTAGACCCCGCCCGACTGCTTCTCAAACTCGGGATGAAGCTGACGCCCGAGCTCGAGTTCCTGCTCGGGGGACATCGTCGAACAGCCGACGACGCCCACGAGAACAAACGCTCCGAGAGCCGCTGATTTGATCACCGCCCCGATCAGTGAGATGAGTCGCATGGCTGATGGTATACCCGCATGTCGGCCGGATGGGGAGAGAGATCTCGTCACCCGATCGGGGCGCATAGACAGACCCCGATGCGTGGGCACCGGGGTCTGCGGCAAAGGCCGAATTGGAAGACCGGTAATGCGAATCAGTCGAGGTTCATGCTCATGAGGAACTGGGCGTTGCTGGGGACCTTTTCCAGTCGGCCCTTGAGCAGTTCGATGGCCTCGACGGGGTTCATGTCGCTCAGGACGCGGCGGAGGCGGTAGACCAGCTCCATCTCCTTGGGATCGAGCAGCAACTCTTCGCGGCGTGTGCCCGAGCTGTTGATGTCGATCGCGGGGTAGACGCGCTTGTCGACCAGTCGGCGGTCGAGGTGGAGCTCGGCGTTGCCAGTGCCCTTGAACTCTTCGAAGATGACTTCGTCCATCTTCGAGCCGGTGTCGATCAGGGCGGTGCCCAGGATCGTCAGGCTGCCCTTCTCTTCCAGGGCGCGGGCGGCGCCGAAGAACCGCTTGGGCTTTTGCAGGGCGTTGGCGTCGACACCGC
>CAZBOE010000183.1:0-596 GCA_964493365.1 uncultured Tepidisphaeraceae bacterium
GCACCCGCCCCGGCACCGTCGCCCGCACCGGCGCCGGCCGCCGAGCCGGCTCAATAACCCATGCCCGCCAGATCCGTGAGCCACGCATCCAGCAGCGGCAGCTCGGCTTCGCCCACCCACTTCCGCTCGACCAGCACGCGGTAGCACCGTCGAAGGTTGTCGGCCATCGCGCCCCTGCCCGGCTTGATCTCGACGCCGCACAGCGCCGTGCGCATTCAGATAACCCGGCACCTCGTCCGCGAAGTCGCGCATCAGGTTGTGCTCGTTGCGGTCCTGCCAGACCGTTGCCTCGTGGAAGAGCACCGCCCAACCGTTCGCGTATGCGATGCGCTGGGCGACAAAGCTGCGCCAGATGTCGGTCATGCGGAACGAGCAATACGCCGGCAGATACAGCAGCGGATAGGCGTCGGGATAGAACGTCGTGTTCTGACTGTTGAACGGACACCATGCCCCCTTCGCGCCGCCGCCCGAAGGGTCACCCGCCAGCGAGATCCGGCCGCTGCGGAAGTTCTGCGGCAGCGGCAGCGCCAGGCGGTAAATCGCGTCGACGTCCGGGTTCTCGTCCGCCAGCCCCTGCTGAATCGGGCAATCCACCT
>CAZBOE010000183.1:615-2314 GCA_964493365.1 uncultured Tepidisphaeraceae bacterium
TTCCATCGCCGGCAGCGCGTCGTGAATTCGGTCGAGCGGCAACCCCCGCGGCCAGATCACCGCGTCGCTGAAATAGCGATACAGGTTCACCCACCGATCCGAGTCGATCACGGGCGTCAGATGCCGACGCTGCCGCGGGCTGAAAAACGGCGGCCGCGGATAGTTGTCGTCGTCGGTCTCCACGATCAACTCCGCCCCGCCGCGGATCGCCTCGAGATAGCCGATGTTCTTGCGCGCGTAGTGCCGCGTAGGACACAGCCTGGCGAAGGCGAAGCCCGTCGCCACCTGCTGCTCGACGCTCATGAACTCACAGCCGTCGAGCGCAAAATCGGCCGGGCTCTTGGTATCGCCCGCCACGATAAACCGCCATCCCGCCTCCCTGCTGCCTCGCGCGATTTCGCGCATCACCGGGTTGGGCGGATTGATCGATGTCAGAACGACGGCAGTCTTGCTCATGGGTGCTCAACGAGGGATGAAAAGTCGAATCCGACACCAACCAACGGCGGTCGCGTGTCTCGGAAGTGTCGCACGAAGACGACGGGTTATCGCCGGTCGCAGCCCCGACCGGCCGACGCCGCCACGAAACGACGGCCACAAATGAACTTGGCTTCACCCGCTGCGCCGACCGCTCGCCAGCGCCATGCTCTCCGGCCCGCGTGCCGCCGCACGCGGCAGGGGCGAGGCATTATGGCACATGATGCTGGTGAGAGCGTCGGTGTTGCCGGGACAGGCAGCGGCCGACGGTGAGAGCAATGGTGCACCACTCTCCTGGACCACTCTGCCGCACCCGGCGGCCAAACCTCTCTGCTACACCCGGCCGGTCCAGCGGTCGCGCGCCAACTCAAACAGCCGCCGAAACGCGTCCTTGATGCTCTTGCTGTTCACGCTCTTGCTCGCGGCGCTGTAGTGAATCGGCACCTCGGTCACGTTCATCTTCCGGGCATAAACCTTCATCTCGGTCTGGAAGAAATGCCCGCGTGATTTGATCCCGCGGTCGACGATCTGCTGCAGCGCGTGCCGCTGAAACATCTGATATCCGCTGGTCATGTCGGCCAGCTTCGTGCCCACCAGGATGTTGGTCAGGATCGTCCCCCCGCGGCTGATCAGATATCTCACGAATGAGCTGTCGGTGATCTTGCCGCCCCGGCAGAACCGGCTGCCAAAGACGATGTCATATCCCGACGCCATCGCGCCGAAAAAGTTCGGCAGGTCATGCGGCTTGTGGCTGAAGCCGGCATCGATCTCGAGAATCCACGGCATGCCCGTGGCCAGCGCCTCGCGATAGCCGCGGATGTAGGCATCGACCACCCCGCGGTTCTCCGGCGCCCACACCACCCGAAAGCGCGGCTCGGTCTTCTCAAACTCCCGGAGGATCTCGACCGTGCCGTCCTTCGATGCGTTGTCGAGGATCGCCAGGAACAGCACGTCACCGAACACCGATGCTTCCTTCAGCACCGCCTTCACAAACGCGACGCAGTTGTCGCGCTCGTTGGCCATCGGGCTGATGATGCACAGGCTCGTGTTGGCAATGGCCGCGGGAACGGCGACCGTTCCGCGAGGGGCCACAGTGTCGACGGAGGTCGGCAGAACCACGGCCGCTGGTGTCTCGGATACGAGTGTCATTGCCCTCTTCCCTGAGCGTAGTCGGTCAAAGTTAGCAGCGGCTTATAGCCGAAGTCACGGGCCGCCGCAACGCTTT
>CAZBOE010000183.1:2328-9435 GCA_964493365.1 uncultured Tepidisphaeraceae bacterium
AATCGAATTTCCCGATCGCATGAACCGTCGGATGCAGCCGCCCGAATCGTCCGATCGCCCAGTCGGCGCCACGCGCCAGCGTGCAAACGATTCCCGGCACATGCACCGGTCTGAACGTCGTCCCCGCTCCGTCACACAGCGTCTTGTAGATCTCGTCCACCGTGTAATCGGCGCGCTCGTCACCGATCCAATACCATTTTCCGATGGTCTGCCGAGCCGTCTCGGCCGCGAAGAATGCTTCGACCAGGTTCTGCACGAGCGAGATCGATCGATAGTTCCGCCCGCTGCCGAAGACCAGTTGGCGCTTCCAGTGCATCATGTCCAGAAACTTCTGCTGCCGTGGCGGCGCGAAAGGCCCGAAAAACCAGAAGCCCCGCAGCGATGTCCCGTCGATCAGCCCGGCCGCCGTCTTCTCCAGCACATAGCGCTCGCCCATCCACTTGCTTCGCCCGTAGTTGCGATACGGGCTGTCGGGCTGGTCGTCGCCGAAGACACGCCGACCGCCTGTCGCCCGGCCGCAGATCGAGTCGGTTCCCATGTAGAGCACCCGCCTGACCCCGCGCGCGATGCACCGGTCAACCAGCATCCGGGTCCCCTCCGCGTTCACCTTATACAGCGTGTCGATCCGCGGCGGATAGATCGCCCCGGCCAGGTGAAACACCGTCCCCACCCCTTCGAGCGCCGCGTCGATCGATGCGGCGTCGAGCAGGTCGCCCGCGAAAACCTTGAACTGCTCGGGAAGATCAACCAGGCCGACGTGCCGCTTCTCCACCAGCAGGTGCACCCGCCGACCGATCGGCCCGGCGCCGGCCAGGTTGCCGTTGAGAATACGGTCGATGAAGTTGCTCCCCAGCCACCCGGGCACACCCGTGATCAGCAGCGGCGGGCGATCCGACTGCTCAACCGCGCCGGCGGTCATCCGCCTGAGCCCGAGCCTGCTCAGGCCCATGGCTCGCCGACGTTCCGTCTTCACCGCCTCGCCCAGCGAAACCTCGGCCGGCGGAATCTCGTATCCCAGTTCGGCCTTCGCCCGTGACGAGTCATACCAGCTATAGCTCCCGACCAGCGCCCGCGCGTAGGCCGGGTCGATCGGGGGTGCCTTGCCCAGCGGCTTGAGCCCCGCCTTCAGCACCGTCGCCGCCGACACAACAACCCCGCGCCCCAGCTTGATCGACGGCGCCGGCTTGCCGGTAAGCCGGCCCAGCGTGGCAAAGAGGGTCTCGAAGGTCAGGTTATCTCCCCCCAGCACCCACCGCCCCTGCCGACTGCCGCGCGTGAACGCCGCAACGTGCGCCCGCGCCACCTGCCCGATGTCGGCGATCGAAATCCCCCCGTCAAAATACAGCCGTTGACCCTTTTCGAGATATTTCGCCACCACCCCGTGAGGCGGGGTCTGCCGCAGATCGCGACCGCCCACCACCCACGACGGATACACCCGCCGCACGTCCATCCCCTGCGCGACGAACCGCTCACACACTTCCTCCGCCCGCGCCTTTCCTTCGACATACGGGCTCTCAAACGACGTCGTGCGGTCGTCCTCCCGCAGCAGCCGCGACGGCGAATCGCTCCGGCCGATCACCACCACCGAACTCGTGTAAACCACCGTCTCCACGCCCGCCTCGCGGGCCGCGGAAAGCACGGTTTCGGTGAGCCGGGCCGTGCCGCTGAGGATGCCCTCACGGTCGCTCATGTCCGTCGTGTTGGGCGCTGCGAGGTGAAACAGCACACGCGCAACTGCACCGTCGGCGCCCAGCGCCGCTGCCATCGCCCCGGGCGAGGCGATAACCGCTTCCACCGCGTGTGCGCCCCCATACACGAGGTCTGCCGTCGCGGCATTGTGTCGGCGGATCAGCAGCCTGACTGCGAACCCCTGAGCCAGGAGTTCACGTGCGACGTGGTAACCGATATGGCCGGATGCGCCGGTGACCGCCGCGAGGGTCGAGTGGGTGCTGGGCATGGTTGCGGGTGTAGAACGGGGGCTCTGCTGTGCGAGGAAATCGTGGGCCTCAGGCGTCGTCCGTCGGCTCGGGTTTGGCGCGGTCGTCGATGACCACCGTGCCCGCCGCCGCATCGCCGATCCGCTGCTTTCTCGGCGTAAACAGGATCAGGGCAAGCGTGAAGTAAAACCACAGGTCGATCACGCGCAGCAGGTTGCGGATCAGAATCGCGTTGAATGTCGGCGCGGTGCCGTCCGTGCTCGCCACCCGCAGCCCCATGACGATCTTGCCCACCGACCGGCCGGTCATCGCCTCGAGCACCGTCGTGTGGATGATCACCGTCAACGCCGCGGCCGCGCCCACGAGCAGAAGCTCCAGATCCAGCACGACCTCGGCCGTCGGCATGTCGCGATTCTTGTAAGCCACATACGAGAACAACACCGCCACCATCGAGACATGGTCGATCAGGCCGGCCGCGAGCCGGCGGCCGACCGGCGCAAGCGGCAGCGTTTCCTTCGCCTTGCGCTCGCCGGTGTTCTCACTGTTGGTCTGCCGCATCGCGGCGATGATCGAAACCGCCAGCAACACGACCGCCGCCAGACCGATCGTGTGCACAAGCTGATCCTCGACAGCCTGCGCCGGCAGCATGATCTGCGTTCGTTCCTCGAACTCCCGTCCCGCGAGAGACCACGTGCGCTCCGTCAGCTTGCGCTCATCGTCGTACAGCAGCCTGAGCCGCCCCATCGCCAGCGCCACCTCACCCGGCGCCGGACCGAGGTCGATCCGCCCGGCCTCGTCAAACTGCGGGCCCAGGTAGACATGGCCGCCGTTTTCGCGGCCGGGCGACGCCCACACGCCCACGCGCCCGTCCATGTCGAGAACTTCGAGTTCCTCGATCGTCTGCGTCGGCATGATCCGGCCGAGCCGCTCCCAGATCACGGGGCTGCTCTGGCTCTCGCGAGCCGCGTCGGCCGCACCCTCGCCCCCCGCCGCCGAACCATCAGGCGACGCGGCGTCACCCGGCTGCGCCGCAACATCCGCTTGCCCCGCGGGCGAGGCCGGACCGGTCGCAGGTTGAGCGGTCGCAGGCTGAGCGGGCGTCGCCTGTTGATCGCCTGTCGCGGCCGCGCCAGGCGACAGCTGAAGGCGATAGACCGCGATGCCTCCGTCCGTCGATCTCGCGGCCATCACCAGCCGACCACCGACGGGCCCCAGGGCGATCAGCGGATCCTCGGCATCGACATCAGCGGGCAGCTCACCGACCACGTTCCATCGCGACCCGGTCAGCGACAGCAGCACCATGTTTCGGTCGGCCGACTCACCGCCACGGGGCGACGGCCCGGCCACCGCATACAACGCAGGGTCTACCCCAGCGAGCGTCACCAGCGGCCTGCCCTCGGGCAGCGTAGGCCCCGAGCGACTGCCCCCGCGATAGGCGATCCGCCAGTTGCTCGACGAAAACTTGATCACCAGTTCGCCGCGCCACACCGTCAGCGACATCGGCCGACCAATGATCTGCGACAGGGCGGACCACTCATCCGATCCGTGTTCACGCCCGAAAACCAGTGTCAGGTCCTGGTTTGGCCGCGGGCGACTGTGATAGACGATCCAGAAATAATTCTGCGTACCGTGCGCGTAGAGCGTGCCGAGGTTGTCGTCACCCCGATCAGGCGTCTCCGCCTGACCATTGGCACCGCCCTGACCATTTGCACTGGCCTCACCCTCCGCACTGGCCTGACCACCCGCATTCGCCCCCCCGCGCCCATCCGCCCGCTCAGGCGGATCGGTCTGGCGTGGCGCATCGCTCGCCTCGGGCTGGGCCGCGACGCCGGCTTCGGGTGCTTGCGCAGGCGCAGAGGTTGCACACAGGCCCATCAGCAGCAATGTGCTGAAGACCACCCATCCGACCTTCAACCACGCCGCGGAGGCAAACCAGGCGACGTCAGACCGGCGAAGGCTCGGCATCGGGCGGATAGGGCTATTTCGGTAAAACTGGCGGGCAATCGGCATCGACCTGGATCACTTTCGACACACCGGGACTGTCGGGAAATCGGATACTCCGCTCGTTGGGCACACCGTTGCGCTCCAGAGCCACATCCCGGAGGGTGAGCCGCATTGTTGTCTTGCTCTGCACAAACAACAAGCTGTAGACCCCCGCGACCCGCGCCGGCCGATCGTGCGCGTCCGCCAGCCCGCCCGCCGGGGCGTCGGGTTGGCCGAACGTCGAGCCCCCGGCCATCGAACCCCCGCCCGTCAAGCCCCCGGCCGTCGAACCCCCGCCCGTCGGGAATGCGGTCGTCAGGCCAGCGGCCGCCGGGACTGCTGGCGTCCCCTCGTCCAGGCCATCGACCGGCACATGCCCCGTGAGCTGCGCGCTTACGACAACCCGACCATCATTGTCGAACAGCTCGACGCGGATCGGCAGGAGCGTCGCGCGGTCATACCAGACCTCCCGCCGCGCCGCCCTGCGGGGCATGCCGTCGTCATCGACCGGCGCCGACCACACCACCACATACGCATCGGCCTCATGGTTAAACCGCATCACCGGCGCCGGCTCGGCCAGCAGGTCTGTCGAGAGCATCCCCACCCCCAGCACCTCCGCGAGCAGGTCCGGCCTCACCGGGATGCCCTGCATGCACGGCCGCCCCACATTCGCATGCTGCCCCCACCACATCGTCTCGAGCTCGGGCTTGACGATCAGCCAGAACCGCTCGTCATTCGAGGCGGCATCAAACACGGTCCCGACGAAGTCCTTGTTGCCCACCAGCCGAAGGTCGGGCCGCGACACGCCGTCGGCCGCCCGCAGGTAGAGCAAGACCCCGTCGCCCGAAAAATACCGCCTCCGCCCCTGGTCGTCGGTCAGCTCGATCTCGTAGCTCTGCCGCGCCCACAAGGATTCGATCGCCCGATTGTTCTGGTTCACCCCTTCCACAACCGCCGCCAGCGGCAGCGTCGGACCGGTATACACCCCCTCCACCGTCCGGATCGGCACCCGCGGACAACACCCCGTTGTCCACACCGCGGCCACGACCAAACCCGCCAGCACACCAGACCGCCTCATGACCACCTCCCTGTGCCGCGCCTCTTCCGCGGTTGCTCCGCCCTTTTGCCGCGCTGTTCAGGTCGCCGTCGGACCCGTCGTTGGGCCGCATCACCCGCTCAACCGCCGGCGGCCGGGCCCGCTAGAGCTCGCTGCTGAGGATCTCACCCAGTTGCCCGCTCACCTGCCCGATCTGGTCTTCGCTCAGGTGGGGGTCGATCAGGTCGAGGGTGTCGGATCTGCCCTTGAGCCGCACCGTCCAGATGTCCTTCCGCGGGCCCTCGTTCTTCTGCTCCGACCGCGTGCCTTCATAGATCAGCAACCGCTTGCGCATCAGGATCAGCCCCAGGACAAACCGGAACTGAAGCTTGATCAGTTCGTCGGCGTCACCCAGCCGCTCGAAAACCGACAGGAGCACTTCGTCATCGACCAGGAGTTTCTTCTTGGCTTCGGGGCGGGGCATGACCGTGCGCCACGAGGCGAGCACGTCGTCACCGGCCAGCGACGCCGCGTGTTCGACACACGCATCGACCCGCACCATGCCGGCCGGCGTTTCGCGCAGCGCCGCATGAAACGGCTGCTCCGGCGCAATCGCGAGGTTACAGACGCTGCACGTCCCCAGCGGTCGGCCGACTTCCCAGCCCGACGTCGGCTTCCCCGCACCGCCGCGTGACGCAGCCGGCGCGGGTTGTGGGTCTGATTTGCCGGTGACACCCGAATCCAAAGCACCCGCGGTCAATGCAACCTCCTTGTCGCCACGCGCCCGACCGGTCGGCCGGCCGGCCAGAGTAACCGGATCGACGGCGCAATCTGCCACCGGGGCAGTCTACCACCGAGAGCCGCCATCAATAAACGATGAATGCCCGATGATCCGTCCCGCCCGGGCCGATTCGGAAGGTCACCGGCTTGGCGCACTTAGGGCATCGGCCGACGTAGGCGGTCTGCTCGCGATTGCGGTAGATGCGGCAGTAGATGTCGCAGCAGGCGAAGCGCACCTGGAGAAACGGCCGTGACGACACGCGATCGCCCGTGCCGCCCGTGCCGCCCGTCGCGCTGCGCGGCGCAGTCGAGGGCATGACCGTGCCCCGGGCAGCTTCGTCGCTTCCGGGCGTGATGCCGGTGATCTCGAGCTTGTAGTCGCGCGGGTCGGGCATGGACGCCTAGGTATATCGGCCGGCCGGCGACGGTATCGACACGTCTCAGGCTTGCGACACACGCGCCCAGATCCGCGGGGACACCCGCTGGATCGTCTCGGCGGCGCGCGTGAGTACTCTCGACGTCTCACTCTCGATCTTCGCCCGCTCGGCGGGATCGCTGATCTCCGGAAGGTTGATCCTCACGCTGTATACGCCGCACCGCACCGTCGCCATTGCCAGATCGGCACACACCGCCAGGTCGCTCAAGAGATAGGGGTTGACGAAGTTGACCACCTGATCGCAAAGGTTGATCACCGCGGCGCCGGTGGCACTGATCGCTTGCGGCACACGAATACCGGCCAGCAGGGCCTGCCTCGACAGGTCGGCCTTGGTCGGGTCGGAATCGGGGAGTTTTTTGACCCGCACCATTTCCGCGTACGCCGCCTGGTCTTCCTTCATCAGCTCGATCAGCGTCGCCTGCGCCCGTTGCAGCTCGGCCAACGCGGGCTTGAGCTCCCCCTCGAAGGCGGCCAGATCTTTCTTGCCGATGCTGTAATTCAGCACCATCTGCCCCATGGCGGCGGCGAGTGCGCCGGTCAGCGCGGCGACCGCGCCCCCGCCGGGCGTCGGCTGACGGGCGGCGAGTGAACTGAGGAATGACTGGATGGTTGCTGTCTCGGTCACCACGATCGGAACACCCCTAAAAAAGATAGAGATTTCGCCCACACCGCTCTAATCGGGTCAACAGCCGCTCAACCTAATACAAATTGGGGCACTCCACAATAACGGGGATGGGGTCAGCGGGTTTCTTCTTCCTGCTCAACCTCATGGAGGTAGCTTAGCGCACGTTCCAGTTCGGTCTTGAGGTGCCTGACCCGGAGCAGGCTCTTGACCCGGGTGATCAGCTCGAACTTGTTTACGGGCTTTGAGATGAAGTCGTCTGTGCCGACCTCGGACGCCTGCTCGATATCGCCGAGGTCGTTCAGGGCGGTGA
>CAZBOE010000184.1:0-6351 GCA_964493365.1 uncultured Tepidisphaeraceae bacterium
GGGCAACCGCCACAGCGTCCGGCGTGGAGGCGCGGGTCCGTGCAATGCTCACCGGCACATGGATTCTCGCCTACCCCACCGCCAAGGGTGTTGCTCAGCCGGCGGAAGGCGGCACGCCCGCCGCGGCTGTCCGCAGCGGCATCGCTCGTGAACGCGCCCCTGCCGCGGGCGCACCGGCCCCCACAGCGGCACCGACGGGCGAGGCGCTGGTCCTGCTGTCCGACGACCGTTACCTGCTCTCTACGCCCGACGGCGGTCTGGTCACCGGGACATGGGCTCGCAACGGGCGGACGCTCACGCTCACACCCGATGCCGCCGGCAACCGCCAACCAGTCGGCCAGCCGGGCGGAGACGCAAATCAGGGTGGGTCGGCCGGCCCGGTTTCAGCGCCGAGCGTCAATGAAATGGTGACGCTCAGCCCGCGCGTGCTGACCCTTCGCGACGGCGACAGGCTCAGGGTATACACTCGCCCGTAAGGCGCGGCCGGTCGCCGCGCCGCGGGCCCTATCGCACATGTCGTGATGCCGACCGGTCGGCGATCGACCTCGCTCGATCGCGCTTCGCGACCGGGGCGCGATGCCGTCCGACGCCGCTCGAGGATGAATCATGACCCACTGGAAGGACGATCACGAGCTCTTTGCCCTTGCCCGCCGCGAGCTGTTTACCGCGGTGGTGGGCGATGTGATGGACAAGATGCGGCTTCGCCACCAGTTTCTGCCGCCCCAGGTGCAGCCGCTGCGCGAGGACATGGTCGTCATCGGCCGGGCCATGCCCGTCCTCAGCGTCGACTGTTTTGAAGAAAGCGTGCCCGACACGGCCAACCCGCTGTCGGCCAAGCCGTTCGGACTGATGCTCGAAGCGCTCGACGCGCTCCGCCCGGGCGAGATCTATGTCAACACGGGGTCGTCGCCGCGGAACGCGCTGTGGGGCGAGTTGATGTCCACGCGGGCGATTCGTCTCCAGGCCGCGGGCGCCGTGCTCAACGGCTACGCCCGCGACACCCGCGGCATTCTCGCGCTGGGCTTTCCGACGTTCTGCTTCGGCCGATATGCCCAGGACAGCGCCCCGCGATACAAGGTGGTCGACTATCGCGTGCCGGTCGAGATCGGACACGCCCGCATCGATCCTGGCGACATTCTCTTCGGCGACCTCGACGGCGTCTGCGTCATTCCCCGCGCCGCCGAGGCAGAGGTGTTCACACGAGCGATCGAAAAGGCCCGCGGCGAGAAGCGTGTCCGCAAAGCGATCGAAGAAGGCATGTCCGCCGTCGAGGCATTCAAGACCTTTGGCATCATGTAGCCGCCCTGCCGTCGCGCCAGGCATGGCTGCCGCTTCGAGCGGCGATCGGCCGCGCCACGTGTAACCTTCACGCGACGCCGTGCGTAGACACTCACAGCCGGTGTCACGCCGCGGCGCAACCCGCTGCGGTGTGAGTCGCGGCATGCGCCGCGTTACCGGCGGGCCAGGTGATTGCCGAGTGATCGCAGATTGATCGCCGGTTGATCACTCCGTTGAGGCATCGCGGGTGGCAGGTCGTCGAAGACTTCTCCCCGGCGTCATAGCACCGGCGACAGGCGCCTCGACGCCGCGGCATCGCCCCGCTCGACAGCACCGACTCGAAAGGTGGATCAAACGATGCGCTGTTTCCTCTTGTTTCCCGTCTTTGCCACGCTGATGGCGGCTTCGCTTGTGGCCGCGCAGCCGCCCGCTCATCCGCACCTTGCCCCCAGCACCTGGCCGATCTATCACGCCAACACCTATGCCACCGCGTCGGTCACCGCGACGACCGCCGACACACCCGCGGCCTTTCAGGCGGTCGACAATGTCAACGATCGCCGCTTTCGCCCGGGCGGTGTTTCTCCGTGGACTGTCCTGCGCCCGCCCACCCGCGGCGGCGATCAGGTCATCCTCACCACCCCGCTCAGCGGCGTCGGGAAGTACATCATCCGCAACAACCGGCTGGAGGGGGTCGACTTTCTCCGACTCGATCGCAAGATCACCGACGTCGACTGGGGCATCCTTCTGCTCGCCGACGGCTCGGCGCTGGTCACCGAACGCAAGAACAACCAGTTCGTCGTCGTCGCCGACCGCGACGCCAGCCCCACGAGCCCGCTGCGGGTGGTCCGCCGACTGCCGGTCGATGTCGCGCAACACGGCGAACTCACCAGCCACTTCACCCTCTCTTATGACGGCTTCATCATCGCGCTGACCTCCAAGCCGGCGCTGATCGCGCTCGACCCGCGGACCGGCCGACTCCTTGCCAGCCACGACCTGCCCGATGACTCGGGCATGGCCATTCACAACAGTTTCCCGATCGACGAGCGCGGCCGAGTTTATCTGGTCACCCAGCGCGCCATGATGGCGGTCGACTGGGACGGCAAATCATTCAAGCAGGCGTGGCTTGCCCGCTACAACATGCGCGGCCCGGGCTTTGAAAATGCCCGCGAGAGCCGCCGGCCGATCTTCGATGCCATCGCCGTCGCCCGCGGCGAACCCGGCACCGGCTCGGGCACCACCCCCAGCCTGATCGGCGACCCCGACACCGGCATCGTCGTCGTCGTCGATGGCCACTCTCCGGCCAACAACCTCGTCGCTTTCTGGCGAGGCGACATCCCCCCGGACTGGAAGCCCCTGCCCGACCCGGCCAACCCCACACGAACGCTCGACCCGCGGATCGCCGGTGTCTTCGCCCTGCCCCACTCCACACCCGAAGGCGAAGGCCACACCGCCGAGAACTCCCCCGCCGTGCTGGGCAATGCCGTGGTCGTCGCCCAGTGGGCGGGCTTCAAGCCCGATGGGTCGCCGCCCACGGGCGTGCAGCGCGTCGATTGGGACACGGCGCAGCGGCGATTCAACCTCGTGTGGGCCAACCCCGCCATTCACATCAACGGCGTTCCGAGCATCGGGCGGACCGCGGGCGGGCTGCGCGTGTTCGGCATGGGCCGCGAGGGCGATCACTACATCTACTCCGCCCTCGACTTCGAAACCGGCCGCCGCCTGCAGCGGCTCGACCTCGGCACCTCAGACCACGTGCTCGATCAGGGCAACAGCCACGTCATCGCCGCCGACGGATCGATCGTCTTCGCCGGCCAGCGAAAGCTCGTCCGTGTATTGGGTCGATAGCCCACCAGACCAAAATTGACCACGCAAGTGTCGACCCGCAATCTTGGGGCGGACCAGATTGCCGCGTCCGGCTGATGCCGATCAGCATCCAAAGCGTCGACGAGCCGGCACATCGCCATAAAACATTTCCACGCATGGCCTAACGCAAAACAGAAAATCTCCGCAAGTCGACTGCACACAAACGGTCAGACTTGGTATGCTTTGGGCAACCCCAACCCAAAGGCGACCTCCATGCCCCATACCCGTCTCCGTGTCCGGACGCTCGCACTTGCCGCTGCCATGTTGGCCGTTGCCCACTCCTCGCTCTTTGCACAAGCCCGTCCCGACACCCGCGTAATGCCTGGCAAATACGTCACCACCTGGGTCGCCGCCACCTCGGCCACCAACCCCATGGGCATGCAGGTCAAGGCGATGCATGTCGCCGCCGACGGCACCGTCTACACCAACGGCAATTGGGACGAGATCGGCCGGGAGTCGAACATCCTCGATGCCAACACCGGCGAGCGCCTGGGCGGCATGCGGGTCGATCACCCCGTTCACGGCGGGTTTGTCACCGGCAACGCCGACGCGGTCTTCGTGCAGGTGCACATGAACAGCCTGTCGCGCAACGAGTTTCGCACCGGCAACCGCCTGGGCGAGGTCGTCGACGTCGGCCGGCGCATCACCGGCATGGCCGCCGGACGCGATGAACTGTTTGTCACACACTTCGCCGACAACCTGGTGCAGGTGCTCGACGCCCGCACCCTCAAGACGCTGCGCAGCTTCCCCGTGCCCAAGCCCAGCAGCGCCGCTGTCGCGGCCGACGGCTCGCTCTGGGTCGTCACGGGCGACGTGCCCCGGATCGAGTTCTCCTCCGACCCGACACCCCCGGGCATCGCCCTTTCGCACTACAGCCCCGACGGCAGGCTCCTGGGCAAGATCGAAGGCAAGGTCGAGCGGCCGCGCGGCATGGTCATCACCGCCGACGACCGCCTGATCGTCGCCGACGACGGGCGCGATCAGAACTTCAAGATCTTCTCGAACATCAGCACCCAGCCGTCTGACCCTGTGGCGTTCGGCGTCGTCGGCGGTGTCTTCGCCGGCAACGGTCCCGAGATCGGCAAGATGGGCCCGATGCGGTTTGTCCACCCGATGGCCGTCGGTGTCGATCGCGCCGGCCACATCTACACCGCCGAGTTCGCCAGTTACGTCGGTGGCGGCGCCATCGTTTCCAAATACACCCCTTCGGGCGATCGCCTGTGGGTCAACTATTCGCTGGCATTCGAAGACGGCGCCGACTTCGACCCCGGCGTCGACGCCCGCAGCGGCTTTGACAAGCGCATCCGATATGAGATGGACTGGTCCAAGCCCGCGGGCCAGGAATGGAAACCCGCCGGCTACACCCACAACTGGTTCCGCTATCCCGACGACGCGCGGAACCACATGTTCATGGACAACCCCGCGACCACCCACTTTGTCCGCATCAAGGGCAAGCCGTTCTTCTTCCTCCAGCGCCAGACCCGCCCGGAACTGCAGATCTTCCGCTTTAACCCCGAGACCGATGGCGAGACCGCGATCCCCTGCGCCCTGGTCTTCGATATCTACGGCCCCTTCGACCCCAACGAGGGGTATCCTCGCGGCGGCATCCGCCATGACGACATGGCCGAGCGCCCCTGGCCGCCCCACCGCCCGCCGATGCGCGACGACAACCCATGGATCGGCTGGATCTGGGTCGACAAAAACGATAACGCCACCATCGAGCCCGGCGAGTTTACCCAGCCCCCCGAAGACGGCCCGCAGCGCACATATGTCTCCACCATCGGCACCGACGGCTCGCTCTGGCAGGCCTTTGAGAAGACGGTCTTCCGTGTCCCCTTCGACGGGTTCACGCCCGCGGGCACGCCGCTCTGGGACATGAGCAAGCGCGAAGCATACCCCGTCCCGCCGGGCCTCGAGGGCGTCGGGCGAATGGAGTACGACGCCGACCGCGACATCATGATCCTCACCGGAAATGTCCCGGGCGTGCCCAACAACCCCGACTTCTGGGGCGTCATCGGCACGGGCATCGCCCGCTATGACAACTGGAGCAAGACCCCGGGCAACTGGAAGCCCACTTGGGTCTCCACCGACCTCGAGTTCGATGTCCGCGCCAAATCGCACCGCGAGATGCACCTCCCCGTCGCCATTGCGCTCGAAGGCGATTATGTCTTCATCGCCTATTTCGGCGGCATCGACACCGGCGGCGTCCGCGTCATCCGGCTCAGCGACGGCAAGAGCATCGGCACGCTCAAGCCCAGCGGCGGATTCCCCACCTACGACGCCGACACCATCGGCGCCGTCGAGGCCACCCGCCGCGAGAACGGTGAATACATCGTCTCGTTCAACGAGCACGCCCACGGCCGAATCCTCGTCTACCGCTGGACCCCACCCGAAGCCGCCGCCCCCGCCGCCGGCGCTGCCGCCGACTGACAAACGCCGGCGCGGACCGCCCCCCAAATCGACCCCGACTGACCCAGACCGAATCGAGCAATTGCAGACGCGATCATGCTGCCGCGGTGCGACCGCAAACCGCCGCACCCGGACATCACGCCGATGCCGGGCGAATTGCCGGCGTCAACCGCCATCCGCGGAGTCGCCCGCCCAGGCCCGGCCCACGCGCCAGCCTCACCCCGTCGGCCGCGGGATCGGTCGGATAGACGCGAAACGCCGCCGTCTGACGGTCGTTGACGAACACCTCGATCACGCTCCGGTCGACAAACACCCGCAGCGACAGGGGCTCGTCGGGGGCGATCTCGAGCCGCCGCATCGTCACATCGCCACTGACCGCGCCGGCGCGCGACGGGTCAGAGCTGAACCGCGTATCGATGATCAGTGACCCGCTGCTGCGGCTGACGACCACCCGCGTCAGCTCGCCATGATCGACACGGAACAGGTGCGGCATCGTCACCCCCGGCGACACCCGCACCTGCAACTCCACATTCTCCGCCGGCTCGGCCTCCACCAGCAGCTCCACTGCGTCGCGACACACCGTTGGATCGTCTGTGATTTCTGCCTGCCCGAGCGGCGCCGCGCGCAGTCGCTCGAGCTCGGCGACCGGCCGCTGGCGCAGCGTGCCGTCGGGGCCCAGCCGCATCTCCCTGGGCAGGCACAGCGCCCCCGCCCAGCCCTCGCCGGCCGACGCAGCGCCCGCCTCGCCGATCCAGCCAAACATCACATGCCGCCCCGGCGATTCCTCAAACGTCAACGTCG
>CAZBOE010000184.1:6367-9410 GCA_964493365.1 uncultured Tepidisphaeraceae bacterium
CGTCGAGCCGCTCGCGCCGCCGCGGCGTGAATCGCCTGCCGTCCCACACCCCGACCACCGCATCCAGCGACTCCACATGCGGAAACGTCTTAAACAACAGCACGGCGTTGCTGCCGTCGCCCGCGGGCCGGGCGAAGCGCATCAGGTTCGGACACTCCCCCACATGGCCCTCGTGACCGCCCTGGTTCTGGTAGAAGACGTGGGTAAACGCCCACGCGCCCGGCCGCCGCGGGTCGAGATCGGCGGCGCACACATAATGCAGTATCCCCGCCCGCCCGTGCTCAAACCCCATGCCGGTTTCGCCCAGCTGCGCGCCCAGCAGCATGTGCCACTCGCCCGACGGCTCACGCCACACGAAAGGGTCGCGGAAGTTTCTGCCCTCGCACATGGGCGGCGCCTCGGTCAGGATCGGCCGATCGTCTCTCACCAGCCGATCGAGCGACGCCTCAAACCCTGGCGCCGCCCGCGCCACGCACTGCACCTCCGGGCGCACGCCGGTATAGAAAAACGTCGGCTCGCCCCCCACCATCACCCCGCACCCGCTGAAGCATCCGTCTTTGTCGGGCCCCGACTCGCCCGGCGACAGCGCGATGCCCCGGTGCTCCCAGAAGGCCAGGTCGCCGACCATGTGCCCCCAGTAGGGCCGGGACCACGACGGCTTGTGGGGGTTGTGCTGATAGAACAGGTGCACCCTTCCGCCGTGGGCGATAACGCCGTTGGGGTCGTTTAGCCACCCCGCAGGCGGGGTCACATGAATCAGCGGCCGATGGATTGCGTGCATTCTGTAATTATAACGTTAAAATATGACGGGTCCATGTTGCCGCGTCGCACGAGCGGCGCGACCCCGAGCCCCTGCACCGGAGGTGCGTATGTCTGCCAGCCCGCCCGCAGCACCGCTCACCACGATGCTGCTTCGACGAGACCAGATGCGCCACAAGGCCCTGCCCAATTGCCACAACGGCCAGGGCGACCTCGACTTCACCGAGGTCCTCAAGCCCGACCCCGCCCGGCGGATCCACTTCATTCACGACGACATCCTCGCGCCCGGTGTCTCGATCGGCGTACACCAGCATGCCGACGACGAGGAGTATTACTACATCGTTTCCGGCAGCGGCCTGATGACGCTCGACGACCAGACCTTTCCCGTCTCCGCCGGCGACATCACCGGCGTCTACCCCGGCGGACGCCACGGCCTGCTCAACAACACCGACACCGATCTCCGCATCGTCGTCATCTCCATCAAACGGTGACCCAGCATGAAAACCATCCTCCTCACCGACCACCGCTTCCGCGTCGCCGAGACACCGCCGCCCGAGCCGCCTCGGGCGGGCGAAGTCGTCTTGCGCATGCTCGTCAACGGCGTGTGTGACAGCGAAGTGCACCGCGCCACCCACGGCGTCGACACCGACGCCCTGCTCGGTCACGAGGGCGTCGGCCGCATCGAACAGATCGGCCCCGACGTCCGCGGGTTTGAGCCGGGCCAGCTCGTCGCCGCCGACGGGGGGACCTTCGCCCAGTACGCCCGCGTGCCCGCCGCCAGCCTCGCGGCCGTGCCCGAGGGCGTCGCGCCTCACCTGGCCATGGGCGAGCCCATCGCCTGCTGCGTCCACGCGTCGTGGCGCTTCGGCATCCGCGAAGGCGACAAGGTTGCCGTCGTCGGCTGCGGCTTCATGGGCCTGGTCTGTCTACAGCTTGCCGCCCACGCCAGGCCTTCGCAGATCCTCGCGATCGAGCCGCTCGACTGGCGTCGCCAGACCGCCCTCGAAAGCGGCGCGACCGCCGCCCTCGCGCCCGACGACACCGCCCTGCTCGCCCAGCTCGAATCGCTCGGCCGATGGCACGGCCCGTTCGACGTCGTCATCGAATGCGCCGGCAACCAGCCCGCCCTCGACCTTTCCGGACGCCTCGTCACCCAGCACGGCCGCATCGTCATCGTCGGCCACCACAAATCCGACAAGGGCCTGCGCCAGGTCAACATGAACCTCTGGAACGTCAAGGCGATCGACGTGGTCAACGGGCACGTCCGCCGGGCCAACGAAAAGGTGGAAGCCATGCGCCAGGGCCTCCAGATGCTCGCCGACGGCCGCCTCAAGCTCGACCGCCTCGTCCAGCTCTGGCCGATGGATCAGGTCAACCAGGCCTTCGACGCGCTTCGCAACCGCCAGCCCGGTCTGTTCAAGGCTGTGCTCGATCTGACAACCTGATGCAATCAGCGTCGTCTATCGGATTGACGATCTTCCGCGACAACGGCAACCTCTCGTGCAACCCCCGCGGCGCTGCCCGGGGCAACGATAACAGAGGCGGCGCCATGGCGTTCACCATCGGCCGTTCCGACATCATAGAAAGAGACAGCAATTGAGCCATACCCCTACGGACGTACGAATCAGCATTCAACGGCCGGCCGGGCGCTCGACCGTTTTTCGAATTACATGGACCGTTCCGCCCGGCCGGTCCGTTCCAGTGCGTGGTTATTCGGCGGCCGCTGCGCCGGGTGCGATGTCGGCCATCATCACCGTTATCAGCTCGATCTCTTGCTCAGGCTCGCTGTACTGAACGTGCAGGCACAGACCCTTGGAGTCGAATCGGTCCCATCCGCCATAGCGTCCGAGCGGCGGCAGATTTTGCGGCTCGCCGCTACGACTTGGCGTGCCGAGGCTCCTTCTGACGTCCGCACGAGTCGACCGCGCCGTCAATCCGTTCGACAGCGCGCCACGGAACGCGGCGTACTCGCCTTTCGGCTTAATGTGAACGAAGAGCGCATCGAGTCGGCCGAGGGTGTGCGAGAATAGATATCCGCCAGTCGGACTGGACAGGTGAGAGCGCACCGGCTCGCCTTCCTCCAAGTCTTCTTCCGTCGAAGACAGCAACTGCTCGGAGGCGATCAACGCTTGCACCGCTGGAGCATCGACCGGCTCCCCAACTAATGCGATGAGCGACTCCATAGACGGCATCGTTCTCCCGCCGAATAACGTAATGCCGTTCGCTGGCCGCGGCCGCGCCGACGACCAATCGAATTACAATAACTCTCCCGCGGCCGCGGTCC
>CAZBOE010000185.1:0-517 GCA_964493365.1 uncultured Tepidisphaeraceae bacterium
AGGGCAACGCCCGCCCACTGCGCCGCCGGCTGCCACCGGTTGCGCCGCAGCCGCAGCCACAGCAGCGCCAGCGCCCCGGCCACCGCGGCCGGTGTGATCAGCGGGACCAGGTAGCGGTCTTCACGCTCCTTAAAACACCACATCACCCCCAGCGGCACCACCAGCAGCAGCAGCACCAGCGCCACCGGGACCGCCCATGTCCCGTCGGGCGGCGTCGCCACCGTCAGGAGCCCGCGCCCGCGGCGGACGCACGCCAGCAGCAGCCCCGTCACCACCAGCGGCGTCCACGGCAGCAGCATCCGCGGCAGCACCTCGGCATAAAGCATCACACGCCCGGGCTCGAGCGAGTTGGCGCCGACCCGCGTGCTCTCGGCGAAAAACGTGCCCAGCGCCCCGGGCGTGACCGCCGCCACATACGCATACCACCAACCGCCCGACACCGCCGCGATGACCGCCGACATCGCGATCAGCCCCCAGCGCCAGCGAACGCCGTACAGCCCCGCGAAGATCCCCGTCG